>NZ_BPRL01000005.1:0-316583 GCF_045862635.1 Kitasatospora sp. NE20-6 | reverse complement strand
CCCGACCGTCTCTCCGTCCACGTCCACCGTCCTGACCCCCATACGCCGACGCTCTACCACCCAAGATACAACACGCCATGTCAAATCTTGTCAACCGTTGAGTCAAGTCGGTCGCCGCAGACGGCCCGCCCTCACGACGGGAAGGGGCCCGCCGTGAGGGCATGGGCGGGTCACCGGAAACGGCGGACGGCATTCCGGTCCCGGAAATCAGGCCGGTGCACGGCCCGCTCCCGGGCAATATCGAGCGCCCACGGAATGGGGGGGACAAACCGAACGTATAGGGCCGGACACCCGGAGCGACTTCTCCTGGTGCTGGCGGTACGGCATGATTGGGAACCTCGCCGATCAATGGCCGGGCGGCGAACACGGCATTGCGGAGAGACGGGGATGCAGGGGGACATGGCAACGAGGGTCAGACGCGCTGCCTTTTTCGATCTCCGGAACACTTCCGGCCCGCAGGCCGACATCGCCCGCGGGGCGATGGAGAGACATCGTGCGGCCGGCGACATCCTCGTCCTGGTCCTCCCCTTTCCCGGCGGACCCGCCGCCACCACGCTTTTCGGCCACGAGGCCGATCTGGTGCTCCACGTGGAGCAGAGCCGCCCCTTAACGACGGGTGCGGCGGGGGTGCCCGACACCGTGGACGCCGCGGCCAAATCCGAAGTGATTGTCGAAGCCATGACACGATTGCGCCTGGATGCCGTCATCTGTTTCGGCTACACGGACCATTGCGGCGGCAGGGGCCTGCTCTGCGTGGTCGGGAATCCACGGGTCGTCGGATATGACGCGGAACTCCTGGAACTGGCCCGCCTCAAGGGATGGCCGATGCTCGACGAACCCGCGCTCGACGGAATTGCCTGAGCCACCGGCACGCGGCCGCCCCTGCCGGTGGGCAGGGGCGGCGGACGAGTCGGCCTGTACGCCGGGTTCTGTCTCCCGGGGTGCTTGCGCGGCCCGGGGAGGCGGTCATCCATCTAGGGCTGCCGTTGCCGACAGCCTCGTGCGGTCCACCCGCGGACTCGGGCGAGCAGCCCTCGAACATCCGCGCACGGCGCCCCGGAGGGCACCGATCCTGACCTTGCTCCGAGTGGGGTTTACCGAGCCGGCCGGGTCACCCCGGTCGCTGGTGGTCTCTTACACCACCGTTTCACCCTTACCTGCGGCCGGAGCCGCAGGCGGTCTGTTTTCTGTGGCACTGTCCCGCGGGTCACCCCGGGTGGGCGTTACCCACCACCCTGCTCTGTGGAGCCCGGACGTTCCTCGGCGGGCCTGTTGAGGACCCGTCGCGACCGCCCGGCCGGCTCGTCCGCCGTAGTGGTCATCGTAGCCGCTCGGCGGCCCCGCCCGGCACACCCGCCCGGGCCGGGTCGAGGCGGGCCGCGACCCGGGCGGCCCCGGCCACGGCCCGGGCGGTCGTGGTGACGAACCCGAGGACGAGGATCACGAGGCCCAGCCCGGTGAGGATCCACCAGCCGGTGCGGCTGGCCTCGGCGAAGCCCGTGACCACCGGCCCGACGACGGCCCCGGCCACCACCGTGCCGATGACGGCGACACCGAGCGACTGCCCGACCTGACGGCTGGTCGAGGCGACGGCCGCGGCGACGCCCGCCTGCGCGAGCGGCATCCCGGAGACCGCGGAGTTGGTGATGGGCGCGTTGACGAGGCCGAACCCGAGCCCGAAGAGGGCGTACGCGGAGATCAGCAGCCAGGGCGGGGAGTCGGCGGCAAGACGGGTCAGCAGGAGCCCGCTCGCCGCGAGGGCCGCGCCCGCGCAGACCAGCGGCAGCCGCGGGCCGCGGCGGCCGACGATCCGTCCGGAGACGGGGGCGGCGACGAGCATCGTCACGGCCATCGGGAGGGTCCACAGGCCGGCCTCGACGGCGCTCCAGCCGCGGACGTTCTGCAGGTAGAGCGCGTTGAGGAAGAGGAACCCGCCGAGCGCGGCGAACGCGCAGACCGCGGTGACGGTGGCGCCGGCGAACGGCACGCTGGCGAAGAAGCGCGGGTCGACGAGCGGTTCGCGCACGCGCAGCTCCCACAGCGGCAGCGCGACCAGGGCGGCGAGCGCGACGGCGGCCAGGGCGAGGATGAGCGGGGAGGTCCAGCCGTTGCCGGGGCCCTCGATGATCGCGGCGGTGCCGCAGCCGAGCAGGAGCACCATGAGCAGCTGGCCGACGGGGTCGAGGCGGCGCGGCCGGGGCGAGCGCGACTCGGGGACGTACCGCAGGGTGAGCGCGAAGGCGGCGAGGCCGATCGGCACGTTGATGAGGAAGATGGCGGGCCAGCCCGCCGTGTCGACGAGGAACCCGCCGAGCAGCGGGCCGAGCGCCATGGAGATGCCGACGACACCGCCCCAGACGCCGATGGCCTGGGCGCGCTCGCGGGGGTCGGTGAAGGTGTTGGTGATGATCGACATCGCCACCGGGTTGAGCATGGAGCCGCCGACCGCCTGCACGGCCCGGAAGGCGATCAGCCAGCCGAGGCCGGGGGCGACGCTGCACAGCAGCGAACCGAGCACGAAGACCAGCAGGCCGGTGAGGAAGACCCGGCGGCGTCCGATCCGGTCGGCGACCGAGCCGGAGAGCATGAGGAGGGCCGCGAGGACGAGCGTGTAGGCGTCGATGACCCACTGCAGGCCGGAGGCGGGGGCGTGCAGGTCCTGCTGGACGGCGGGCAGCGCGGTGTTCACGACGGTGGCGTCGAGACCGACGATGAAGAGGCTGAGGCAGCAGATCGCGAGCACCAGCAGGCGGCGCCCGCGGCCGGGCCCGGAGGAGTCGCCGGTCATCCGGCGGTCCTCGCGTCCGGCGCCGGACTGCGGTGGCAGGGAGGGGCTGAGGGTCATGTCGGCGGCTCACACGGGTTCGAAGCGGACGGTGCGGGAGGCGGGGTCGGCGGTGGTGAGCCGCACCCGGATGCGCTCGCCGAGCGGCAGGCGGACACCGTCGCCGTCGCAGCGGGCGACGACGGCGGGTTCGGCGAGCTGCACGGTGCCGTGCCCGGGGCGCTTCTCGTCGACGTCGATCACCACGGCGTCGAAGGCCTCGCCCTCGCGGCCGCGCAGCACCTCGGCCTCGACCAGGTCGACGCACGCCCGCTCGGCCTCGTGGGCCTGCCGTTCACCGCGCGCCATGACCGCCGGCACCGCGAGGAGCTCCTCGCGCACCCAGGCCGGCACCTCGGCCCCGCCCGCCACCGCCAGGCAGATCTCCTGGACGTGGCGGTCGGCGAGACGCCGCAGCGGCGCCGTGCAGTGCGCGTACGGGGCGGCGAGGGCCGCGTGACCGGGATCGGCGGGCGGCGGGGTGCCCTGGGCGGTGTCGAACGCGTGGTAGCCGGCGCCGCGCAGCAGGCCGGTGCACTCGTCGAGGAAGGCGGCGTTGCGGGTGACGGCCGGGTCGAGCGAACGGATGAGCTCGGCGTACGGCGTGCCCGCGGGCCAGTCGACGCCGAGCGCGCGGGCGACGCGGCGCAGCCGGGCGTGGGCGGCCTCGGGGGCGGCGGGCAGGGTGCGGAGCAGACCGACGCCGGCGTCGAGCATGAGTTCGGCGGCGGCCATGCCGGTGAGGAGGGAGATCTGGGCGTTCCAGCCCTCCGTCGGGCGGGGTGCGCGGTAGGCGAGGCGGTAGCCGCCGTCGACGGGTTCGACCTCCTGCTCGGGCACGGGCAGGCTGATGCCGCCGCGGGCGGCCTCCTGCTGCTCGCGGAGGCGGCCGATCTCGGCGAGGAGCACGAGCTGCGCGTCGGCGGTGCCGGCGTCGAGGGCGTCCTGGGCGGTGGCGTGGTCGAGGCGGCGGCGGGAGCGGACGCGGGCCCGCCGGACGTCGGCGAGCAGCACGGCGCCGTCGGCGTCGAGGTCGATCTGCCAGAGGGCGGCGGGGCGCTCCTCGCCGGGCAGCAGGCTGGCGGCGTCCTCGGAGAGCCGGGCCGGGTGCAGGGGCACGCGGGTGTCGGGGAAGTAGAGCGTCTGCACGCGGCGGCGGGCCTCGGCGGCGACGGCGCCGCCCGGGGCGACGAAGGCGGCCACGTCGGCGATCGCGTAGTGGACGCGGTAGCCGCCGTCGCGGCGGGCCAGGTGCATCGCCTGGTCGAGGTCGCGGGAGTCCGGCGGGTCGAGGGTGAAGAGGTCGAGGTCGGTGGCGTCCTGGTCGGGCAGCCGGGGGACGGCTGCGGCGCGCTCGGCCTCGGCCAGGACGTCGGCGGGCCAGTCGGTGCGGATCTCCATCCGGCTGCGGAGGTCGGAGAGCTCGGTGGCGATCCGTTCGGTGTCGGCGGTACGGACGCACAGGTTTCGGCGCGGCATGGTCGCAGCGTAAGGGGCAGGACGTCCGGGGGCCCGCCGGGCGGTCCCGTACGGTGGCGGGAACGGGAGGGGTGCTGACGGTGCGTACGGTGACGGGTCCGGTGCGGGTGGCGGGGGCGGTGACGGCGGGGGCGCTGGCGGTGGCCGGCGGCCTGCACGGGGTGTGGGCGCGCGGGTCGTGGCCGCTCGCGGACCGGGCGGAGCTCGCGGACGCGGTGGTCGGGGTGGCGCCGGAGGAGGCGCCGACGGCGGCGATGTGCGGGGCGGTGGCCGGGCTGCTGGGTGCGGCCGCGTACCTGGTGGGGGCGCGGTCCGGGGTGCTGCCGGCGGTCGGGCCGGAGCGGTTGCGCCGGGCGGGTGCCGGCACGGTCGCCGGGGTGCTGCTGGCCCGCGGCGTGCTGGGGCCGGTGGTGTTCGGCGGCGGGCTGGTGCCGCGGACCGAGCGGTTCCGCCGGCTGGAACTGCGCTGCTACGCGCCGCTGTGTGCGGCGCTCGGCACGGGGGCGGCGGTGGTGGCCCGCGGCGGCCGCTGACGGTGCGTCACGGCGGCGGCGCGCCAGTACAGTGGCCGGGTCGTCCGCTGCAGAGTGTCGAGGAGTTCCGCCGTGCTGGTCCTGTTGCCGCCCTCGGAGGGGAAGGCGCCGTCCGTCGCGGGCGCCCCGGTGGCGCTGGGGACGCTGTCGCTGCCGGGCCTGACCGCGGCCCGCCGGACGGTGCTGGACGCGCTGGTCGGCCTGTGCCGGGGCGACGGGGAGCGGGCCGCCGGGGTGCTCGGGCTCTCGAAGGGGCTGCGCGGCGAGGTCGACCGCAATGCGGGCCTGCCGGAGGCGGGCGCGCTGCCGGCCGGCGAGGTGTACACCGGGGTGCTGTTCGACAACCTGGGCCTGGCCAAGCTCGACGCGGAGGCGTACGCGCGGGCGGAGCGCTCGCTGCTGGTGTTCTCCGGGCTGTGGGGGGCGGTGCGGATCGGCGACCGCATCCCGCCGTACCGCTGCTCGATGGGGGTGAAGCTGCCCGGGCCGGGGGCGCTCGGCGCGTACTGGCGGGCGGCGACGGAGGCGGTGCTCCCCGAGGTGGCCGAGGGGCTGGTGCTGGACCTGCGCAGTGCGGCGTACGCGGCGGCGTGGAAGCCGGCCGGCGAGGTGGCGGCGCGCACCGCCACGGTGCGGGTGCTGCACGAGCGCGTCGTGGACGGCGTGGTGAAGCGCTCGGTGGTGAGCCACTTCAACAAGGCGACGAAGGGCCGGCTGGTCCGCGACCTGCTGAACGCGGGCGCCGAGCCGGCCGGACCGGGCGAGCTGGTCGACGCGCTGGCCGCGCTGGGCCACCGGGTGGAGGTGGCGGCGCGGGGCACGGCCCGGCGGCCGTGGCAGCTGGACGTGGTGGTGGCGGAGGTCCACTGACCCGGCGGCGCCGGGTCAGCGCAGGTGCGAGGTGTCGTTGAGCAGCCGCAGCGAGGCGTTGCCGTCGCTGTAGTACTGCACGGCGCAGAACGACGCCGCGGACAGCTCCATGCGGTAGACCGCGTCCGGCGGGGCGCCGAGGGCGAGGCGCACCAGCGTCTTGATCGGGCTGACGTGCGAGACGACCAGCACCGTCTTCCCTGCGTACCGGGCGATGATCCGGTCGCGGGCGACACCGGTGCGCTGGGCCAGGGTGGCGAGGCTCTCGGTGCTGCCGGTCGGCCGGGCCTTCGCGGAGGCGAGCCACGCGTCGAGGTCCTCCGGGTACTGCTCCTGCGCCTCGGCGAAGGTGAGGCCCTCCCAGGCGCCGAAGTCGAGCTCGCGCAGCCCGTCCTCGATCCGCACCTCCAGGCCGAGCCGGCGGGCGGTGGCCTCGGCGGTCTCCCGGGTGCGCCGCATGGGCGAGCTGACGACGGCCTGCACGGTGCCGCGGGCGGCGAGCGCCTCGGCGGCGCGTTCGGCCTGCCAGCGGCCGCGCTCGGAGAGCTCGGGGTCGCTGCCGCTGCTGCCGGAGAACCGCTTCTGCGGGGTGAGGGCCGTCTCGCCGTGCCGCAGCAGCACGAACGTGGTCGGTGAGCCGAGGTCGGCGGGCGCGGCCCAGCCGGCCCGCGGGGCGGCGGGCGCGGGCAGCGCCTCCCCGGCGGGCTGCGCGGCAGGCGGCGCGGCAGCCGCGCCGGCCCTGGGCTCCCAGGCGCGGCCGGCCCGGCCCGCGTCCATGGCCTCGTTGGCGAGCCGGTCGGCGTCCTTGTTCCGCTCGCGCGGGATCCAGGTGTACGTGACCTGGCTGCGCGGGAAGACGGCGCGGGCCTCGGCGGCCAGCGGCTGCATGTCGGGGTGCTTGATCTTCCAGCGGCCGGACATCTGCTCGACGACGAGCTTGGAGTCCATCCGGACGGCGACGGAGGCGTCCGGGTCGAGGCCGTGGGCGGCGCGCAGGCCCGCGACGAGTCCGCGGTACTCGGCCACGTTGTTGGTGGCGTGCCCGATGAACTCGGCCGCCTCCGCGATGATCTGCCCGGTGTCGGCGTCCCGGACGACGGCGCCGTAGCCGGCCGGCCCCGGGTTGCCCCGGGACCCGCCGTCCGCCTCGACGACGAACCTGCGCCCGGCCACGGGTCAGGCGCCCGACTCGGCGGTGCGCACCAGGATCCGGCCGCAGTTGTCGCAGCGGACGACGGCGTCGCGGGGCTCGGCCTTGATGGCGTTCAGGTCGGAGACGGCGAACTCGACGCGGCAGCCCTCGCAGCGGCGCTGCTGCAGGCGGGCCGCGCCGACGCCGCCCTGCTGCTGGCGCAGCCGGGTGTAGAGCTTCAGCAGGTCGTCGGGGATGACCACGGCGACGGCCTCGCGGTCGCGCTGCACCTTGGCGGCGTCGGTGTCGATCTCCGCGTACGCGGCGTCGCGGCGCGCCTCGGCCTCCTGGAGGACGACGGTGGAGTGCTCCAGACGGGCCGTCAGCTCGGTGACCCGGCCCTCCGCCGACTCCAGGCGCTCCATGACCTCCAGGACGACGTCCTCCAGGTCGGCCTGGCGCTTGGCGAGCGAGCCGGTCTCGTGCTGCAGGTTCTCCAGGTCGCGCGGGGAGGTGACGGCGCCGGAGTCCATCCGCTGCTGGTTGCGGGCGGCCCGGGCGCGGACCTGCTCGACGTCCTGCTCGGCCTTGCCCTGCTCGCGGGTGGTGTCCGAGAGCTGGGTCTGCGCGGCGATGACGAGGTCCTTGAGCGCCGTGTGGTCGGCGGTGGCCTTGTCGATCTCGGCGAGCTCGGGCAGGGTGCGGCGCCGGTGGGCCAGCTGGTCCAGGCGGGAGTCGATGGCCTGCAGGTCGAGCAGGCGGATCTGGTCGGCGGGCGCGGCGTTCAAGCGGGGAGCTCCTGTGGGGAAATCGATCGGCGGTCAGGCGGTGTACGGCATGGGGGCGTGCCCCGTCCACGGGTCGGTGACGAGCGTGGAGACACGGGTCTCCAGCTGCCATCCGCGGGTGCCGGCGGCCTCGGTGAGGGCCCGGGCGGCGAGGTCCAGCCAGGGCCACTCGGTGGCCCAGTGCGCGGCGTCGACCAGCGCGGGCGTCGCGGCCCCGGAAGCCTCGGAGGCCGGGTGGTGACGCAGGTCGGCGGTGACGTACGCGTCGACGCCGGCGTCCCGGGCCGCCGCGAGGAAGGAGTCGCCGGAGCCGCCGCAGACCGCGACCCGGGAGACGAGGGCCGCCGGGTCTCCGGCGATGCGGACCCCGGCGGCGGTGGCGGGCAGGCCGGCGGCGACCCGGGCCGCGAAGGCGGTGAGCGTCAGCGGCTCGTCGAGGACGCCGATCCGGCCGCTGCCGCGGCGGCCCGCGGGGTCGGTCGGGTCGGCGACGAGCGGGCCGGTGACCTTCAGGCCGACCGCCTCGGCGAGGGCGTCGGAGACACCCGGGTCGGCGTGGTCGGCGTTGGTGTGCGCGACGTGCAGGGCGATCCCGGCCCGGACGAGCGTGTGCACCACCCGGCCCTTGGCGGTGGTCGCCGCGACGCTCGTGGTGCCGCGCAGGTAGAGGGGGTGGTGGGTGACCACCAGGTCGGCGCCCCAGGCGACGGCCTCGTCGACGACGGCCTGCGTCGGGTCGACGGCGAACAGCACGCGCCGGACCTCGGCCGCCGGATCCCCGCACACCAGGCCGACGGCGTCCCAGGACTCCGCCCACTGCGGCGGGTAGAGCTCGTCGAGCACGGCAACGGCGTCGGAGAGATTCGGCACCTGTCGAGACTACCGCGCCCGGCGGGCGCCCCGGTCCGCACCGGCCCGCACAGCTGCGCGTCAACCCGCGGGCCGGGCCGCCGCGGCGGACGCCCGCCGGCCCGCCGGGGAGTCCGCCCCCGGCGGGCACCCGGCAGCCCTGCTCACATCCCGGGGGCCGCGCACGGCCGGAACGCGATGTGGATCACCCGTACGAGTGAAGTGACCCCGTCCGCATTGAGTCACCTCCAGCCCCGCAAGTAACTTCAGCTCCGCGAACGAGAGTTGCCCTGACCTGGGGGGGCCGGGGAAAACCGGGCCACGGCCCGGCCGGGCGCCGGGGCCTGCGGGTGCCCCGGCCTCCGGGGGCACTCACGTCCGTCCGGGACGACCGGTCCGTCGGTGGCCGAGCAGTGGGCACCGACGGCGCCGACACGAAGGGGTGTGAAGCTGATGGGGGCGGGCACACCGCTGCGTTCGGCCTCCGTGGCGGGGCCGGTCGACGAAGGACCGGGGGCCGTCGGCACGGCCCCCGGGGCCGGACGGGCCGACGGTGCGCGGGGGCGGGGAGGCGAGGACGGCCGGGCGGCCGGCCCCGACGGCCCCCGGCGCACCGCCCGGCCGCCCGAACCCGCCCGCCGCGGTCCGCGCACCACCGGCCGGACCGCACCCGGGCCGGACCGCGACGGCACGGATCCTCACCACGCACGGCCGGTCGGCCCCTTCGAGGGGAGGGGGCCGACCGGGGAGCACGACCGGGCGTCCGCCCGGCCCGCCCGCCAAGACCTCACCGTCACACCCGGCCCCGCCGCCGGCCTCCCGCTGGACCACTGGGTCCGCACCCGGCTCGGCCGGCACGGCGACCCGGGCGTGCCCTGGGCCGAGGCCCGGCCGCTCGCCCGCGCCCTCGTCGACCTGCTCGACCGGGTGCACGCCACCGGGCTCGCCCTGCGCGGCCTGCACCCCGGCCAGGTGCTCGTCCGCCCCGACGGACGACCGCTCCTCCTGCACCCCGAGCCGTACCCGGCGCCGCCGGCCGGCACCACCGCCCTGCGCCGCACCGCCTACGCCGACGACCGCCACGCCCTCGGCGGCCTCCTCTTCCTGCTCGCCACCGGCCACCGGCCCCACCTCGCCGAGGAGTTCCCCCAGGCCCGGCCGGAGGCACCGCACCCGCGGCCCCCCGCCGAGCGCCTCCGCCGCTGGCTCGCCCTGGCCGCCCTCGACGGCGGGACGGCCCGCCGGCTGGCCCCGTCCGTCCTCGGCCTGCGCGCCGACGACCCCGCCGACCGCTGGACGCTCGCCCGCGTCCGGGCCGCACTGGACGGCCCCGACACGGCGTCCGGCGGCTGACCGCCCCACGCCCTCGCCCCCGCACGGACCAGGAGCCGCCGCACCGATGAGCACCGTCACCCGGAGCGCCGACCGGGCGCTGCGCCGGTTCGGCTTCACGTTCGCCGCCGACGGCTCGCACGCCGCCTGCCTCGCCGCGGGCCCGGACGGCGGGTGGTACGCCGAGAGCTGGCGGCTCCCCGCCGACGGCGGCCCCGCCGAGACCACCTCCCTGCCGCTGCCCGGCGGACGCACCGAGAGCCTGCACACGCAGCTCGTCGCCCTGCCCGACGGCCGCGTGCTGGCCTGCCGGCACGACGGCGAGCAGCACGGCCTCGCCCTCCTCTCGACCGCACCCGGCGACGGACGCGAACAGCAGCTCGCCCGGCTCTGGCTGCCCGGCCTGCGGCTGCTGCCGCAACCCGGCGGCGGTGCCGTCGCCCTCGGCAGCGACAGCCGGCCGGTCACCACCGTGTGGCGGGTCACCACCGACGGCACGCCGCCCGCGCCGGTCGCCGAACTCCCCGGGCTCCACGGCGGCGGTGTGTGGCTCGACCGCACCGGCCGCCTGCTCGCCCTCGACCGGGTGGCCGACGGCGTCGTCCGGACCGTCGTCCTCGACCTGGAGAGCGGCGCGGTCACCCCGCTGCTGGAGATCGGCGAACGCAGCAACGACCGGCTGGTGCTCTTCGACCCCGACACCGGCCTCGGCGTCGTGCGCAGCGACGCGCCGGGCACCGACCGCCTCGGCTGGGCGACCCTCGGCAGCAGCGACCCGGTGCGCTTCCCCGACTGCCTGCACGCGGGCGGGCTGCTGCCCCGGCCCGTCGCCCTCGTCCCCGGCGATCCGGCCGGACCGCGCGTCGTGCTCCAGCTCGACCACGGCGCGGGCTCCGCGCTCGCCCTCTGGCAGCCCGCCACGGCACGGCTGCAGCGGCTCGCCGTGCCGCCGGGACGCCTCGGCGGCGTCGGGCACTGGGCGGCGGGCGGCCTGCGCATCCCCTACTCCGCGCCCGACCACCCCGCCGCGCTCGCCACCCTGGACGTCGACGCCCTCGCCGCCGCCGGTGCCGCGCCCGCCACCGGAGCCGTACCGCTGCCGCTGCAGCTCGCCCCGCTCACCGCGGGCACCGGCCCCGAACCGTCGGCCGGACCGGCCGCGGGCGCCGTACCGGGCTGGCGGCTCGACGGCTCCGCCGTCCCCGACGTCGGCGGCCCCTGGCAGGGCGCCCGGCTGCTGCACCTCGGCGGCGCGGCGGGCCCGGTCGAGGCCGTCGTGTACGGCGGCGACGCGTGGCTGACCGCCCCGCACCTGGTGCTCGCCCTGCACGGCGGCCCCGCCGACGCCTGGCAGCTGGAGTTCGACCCCGCCCTGCAGCGGATCGCCCGCCAGGGCGCGGCCGTCGTCGCGCCGAACCAGCGCGGGTCGACCGGCTACGGCGCCGCGCACGCCGCCGCCGTCCACGGCGCCTGGGGCGGCCCCGACCTGGAGGACGTCCTGCACCTGCTCGAAGGGCTGGCCGGCCGGCGGGCCGCGCTGGGCCTGGAGCCGCCCGCGGTGTTCGGCACCAGCTACGGCGCGTTCCTCGCCCTGCTCGCCACGGCGCACGCCCCCGCCGGTCACCTCGCCCGGTGCGCCGCGGTGGCGCCGTTCCTCTCCGGCGCCCGGCTCCTCGCCGAGGCCGGCGCCTCCGTCCGGTCGATGACCGCGCGGCTCGGCGGCGACACGCCGGTGCACGACGCGCGCGGCCCCCGGGACGTCCTGCGGCTCGCCGGACGGCTCACCGCACCGCTGCTCGTCGTGCACGGCGACCGCGACGAGGTGGTGCCGGTCGGGCAGTCCCGCGAGCTCCGCCACGAGCTGCTGCGCCTCGGCCGGCAGGAGGGCACGGACTTCCGGTACGTCGAGGCGGCGGGCGGCGGCCACGAGCTGCTGGCCGGGGAGGGCTCCGCCGTCCTGCACGAGCTGCTGGCCGTGTTCCTGTGCGCCGGCGGGCCCGCCTGACCCCGGCCGGTCGCGGGACCGGAACCCACCGTGCACGGTGGGTGACCGTCCCGCTAGGCTCTTCGGCGAATTCGGCCGCCCGGGCAGGCGCGTCCGGGGCCGACCGGCCCGGTCACCGCCGCCCCAGGCCCGTCCGACGCTGCACCCGCAGCACCGCCCCGCACGGAGACCACGAAACCTGATGTCCGAAACCCTCACCGACACCACCGAGCACGACCGCACCACGCACGGTGCCGACGAGGCCGCGGCGGCGAACGCCGTCCACGGCCGCCACCGCGGCTCGACCGCGCCCGACGACCGCCCCGACGCCGACCCGCACGGGCGGCACCGCCGCTGACCGGCCGACCGGCCGACCGGCCCGGACGCCGGGCGCCGAGCACCCTCGGTCCGGCGTCCGGCGGGGTCTCGGCCCGGCGGCGTCCGGCGGGGTCTCAGTCCAGCGTGACGACGGCGCGCAGCGCCTCGCCGCTGCGCATCAGCGCGACCGCCTCGTTCACCTCCGCGAGCGGCACCCGGTGGGTGATCAGCCCCGCCAGGTCGAGGCGGCCCGCGCGCCACAGCTCGACGACCCGGGCCGCGGTCCGGGCGACGTCGCCGCCGCCGTAGAGCGACGGCAGCACGCGCTTCTCGCCGAAGAACAGCTCGCCCAGGCTGAAGGAGACCAGGTCGTCGCGGGCCCCGGCGCCGACCACCACCACGGCGCCGCCGCGCCGGGCCGCGTCGTACGCCGCCCGCACGGTCTCCGAGCGGCCCACCGCCTCCACCACGTAGTCGTAGCCGCCGAGGGCGAGGCCCTTCGCGGCGGCCCTCAGCTGCTGCGGTTCGACGGCGTCGGTCGCGCCCAGCGCCAGCGCCCGCTCACGCCGCGACGCCACCGGGTCGACGACGGTGATCCGGGCCGCGCCGCTCACCCGGGCGGCCTGCACCGCGGCGACCCCCACCCCTCCCGCGCCGATCACCGCCACCGACGACCCGGGCTCGACCCGGGCGGTGTTCACCACCGCGCCGAAGCCCGTCGTCACCCCGCAGCCGACCAGGGCGGCCAGCTCGAACGGCAGGTCGTCGGGCATCCGGAGCAGGGCGTCGGCCGCGACGACCGCCTCCTCGGCGAAACTCCCGGTGCTGTAGAAGCCGTACGCGGCCGTGCCCCCGCCCGGACCGAACCGGAAGGCGGGCACCCCGAGCCGCTTCAGGCTCGCGACGCACAGGTGGGTCTCGCCGAGCAGGCAGTGCGGGCAGGTGCCGCAGGGCGGCATCCAGCAGAGCACCACCCGGTCGCCGGCGGCGAGGCCGGTCACGCCCGGGCCCGTCTCGACGACCTCGCCCGCCCCCTCGTGGCCGGGCACGAACGGCGCCGGCTGCGGCAGCACCCCGCTCATCGCGGACAGGTCGGAGTGGCACAGACCGGCCGCGCGCAGCCGGACCCGTACCGTGCCGGGTCCGACGGCGACCGTCTCCACGTCGTCGCGGACCTCCAGCCGGTCCTGTCCGGTCTCGTGCAGGATCGCTGCGCGCATGGGTGCTCCCGTCCCTGTGGTGGCGTGGCCGTTACCGGCGCCCCGAGCGTACGGGCGCACGCCGCGCCGGTCGTCGTGGCGTGCGCCACTCCCCGCCGCCGCGTCACCGCCGCCACTCCCCCGCCGTTCCCCCGCTCCGCCGCCGGGTCACCGCTCCCGCCACCGCCCCACCGCCCCGCCGCCGGGTGCCGGGCCGCCGGGCCCGTGCTCCCGGACCGGGGGCGGCGCCGTACCGTCCGGTAGGGTCCGGTCCACCGTTCCGTCCGGCGCAGCAGGGAGCAGCAGCATGACCGACCTCCACCACGCGGCCCCCGTGTCCGCCGCGGCCCGCCCGGAGCCCGCGGTGCTGGCGGCCTTCGAGGCGGCGACCGGCTTCATGCCGGTGGACGAGGGCCTCGCGCTGTACGCGGCCGCCCTCGACGCGGCCACCCGCACCGGGCTGCCGCTGCTGGAGATCGGCACGTACTGCGGCCGCTCCGCGATCCTGCTCGCGGACGCCGCGCGGCGCTGCGGCACGGTGGCGCTCACCGTGGACCACCACCGCGGCTCGGAGGAGCAGCAGCCGGGCTGGGAGTACCACGACCCCGGTCTGGTCGACCCCGAGGTCGGCCGGATGGACACCCTGCCGGTCTTCCGGCGGACGCTCTTCCACGCCGGTCTGGAGGAGCACGTGGTGGCGCTGGTGGGCCGCTCGCCGCAGATCGCGGCGGTGTGGGGCGGCCGTCTGGCGCTCGTGTTCGTCGACGGCGGCCACACCGACGAGCACGCCACCGGCGACTACGAGGGCTGGGTGCCGCACCTCGCACCGGAGGGCCTGCTGGTCGTGCACGACGTGTTCCCGGATCCGGCGGACGGCGGCCAGGCCCCGTACCGGGTCTACCTGCGGGCTCTCGCCGAGGGCTTCGAGGAGGTCTCGGTGACGGGCTCGCTGCGGGTGCTGCGGCGCACCGCCGGCTGACCGCTCCCCGGTCCGGCCGCCCGGCGGCCGCCGGGCACGATCGCGTGCCCCCGGCCGTCCTCACGACACGGCGGCACCGCCCGGGTGCCGTGCCGCACCGGGGCAACGGTCTGTACGGTGTCCGACAGCAGTCGAACGGCTGGGCACGGCGCGGGTGGGCAGGACGCGACAACGCAGCGGGGCGAGGGCAGGGAATGACGGATCAGGACAACACGCCGCCGGCGGTCTGGGACCCGGCCGCGCGCGGCGGTGCGGGTGGCTGGGTGCGGCGGCGTCCCGGGCCGCCCGAGGGCGGGGTGCCGGGGCAGCCGCCCCGCCCCGGTCCTCCCGGGCACGACGCCCAGGAGACCACCGTGCTGCCCCCCGTGCCGTCCGGCCCGGCGGGCGGCGGGGGCACGTTCCCCGGCGCCCGGCCGTACGTGAGCGCCGGGCCGCCGCCGGCCGCGGGCTTCCCTCCGCCGCCCCCGCAGGCGCCGCAGGCCTTCCCGTCGCCGCCGCCGGGTTTCCCGCCGCCGCACGGCGCGCCGCCCGCCCCGCAGGGCTTTCCGCAGGCCGCGCCGCAGCAGCCCGACCGGCCGTTCGACGGACCGTTCGATGGACCGTTCGGGCCGGCGCAGCCGTACACGCAGCAGCAGCCGTTCGGGCAGGCCCCGCAGCCGCCGTTCGACCGGCCCGCCCCGGGCGGCGCCGCGCCGTACGGGCCGGCCGGTGCGGCGTACGGCGGCCACGACCCGGCCACGGCGCCGCCGTACGGCACGCAGGGGCCCGGCTACGAGGACCTGGACGCCGAGGAGCCGCCGCGGCGCCGCAGCCCGCTGCTGATCGCCGCGGGCGTGCTGCTCGTGCTGGTGCTCGGCGGGGGCGTCGTGTGGGCGGTGCAGGGCTCCGGCCCGGACGGGAAGGGCTCCGCCGCGCCCACCGCGGCCCCCGCGGCCTCCTCCAAGGCCCCGCAGGCCGCGCCGAGCGCCCCGGCCGCGTCGTCGCCCGCCGGGAGCGCCCCGGCGAGCCCCGGCGCGGGGGCGGGCGCCGAGGCGCAGGCCAAGGCGCTCGACGCCCTGCTGGCCCGCGGCGAGAACGCCAAGGCGCCGATCGGCAGTGCGGTCGCGAAGGTGTCCAGCTGCCCGGCGAAGGCCGAGATCGAGAGCGCCGCGCAGGTCTTCGACGACGGCGCCGCGCAGCGCGACAAGCTGGTCGCCGACCTCGCGGCGCTGGGCCTCGCCGACCTGCCGGGCGGGGCCGGGGCCGCGCAGACCCTGAAGTCCGCCTGGCAGGTGTCCGGTGACATCGACCGGGCGTACGCGGCCTGGGCGCGCACCGTCGCGAGCCAGGGCTGCACCGGCAGCACCGCCCCCGACACCGCCGACCGCAGACGAGCCAACGACCTCAACCCGCAGGCCACCCGGTCCAAGAAGGACTTCGTGGCGCAGTGGAACGCCATCGCGACGACCTACGGTCTGACCGAGCGCACCTGGGACAGGATCTGAACCACCCGTGACCGGCACCACCCCCCACCCCGAATTCCCCGGGCGCCCCCGCCGCGCCCGCCGTCTCGGCACCGCCGTGCTCCTCTGCACCGTGCCCGCGCTCTGTGCGGGCGGCTGGTTCGGCTGGCACGCGCTGGCCGACCGCTCCGCCGCGGCGGCGCCGCCCTCCCCCGCCGGGGCGACCGCCCCGCCGGACACCTCGCAGGCGGCCGCCGCGCCGCCCGACGGGTCCGCGGGCCCGGAGACCGCGTCGGCCTCCGCGGCGCCGCCGTCCCCGGCGGGCCGGGGCCCGCTGGCCGGCCGTACCGTGCTGCTGGACCCCGGGCACAACCCGGGCAACTCCGGGCACACCCGCGACATCGGCCGGCAGGTGGACATCGGCAACGCCCGCAAGGAGTGCGACACCACCGGCACGTCGACCGACGCCGGCTACAGCGAGGCCGCGTACACCCTCGACGTCGTGCACCGCGCGCGGGAGATCCTGCAGCAGCGCGGGGCGACGGTGGTGCTCACGCAGGACGCCGACCGGCCGTTCGGGCCGTGCATCGACGAGCGGGCCCGGATCGGCAACGAGGCGAAGGCCGACGCCGCCGTCTCGGTGCACGCGGACGGCGCCCCGGCAGCGCGGCACGGCTTCCACGTGATCATGCCCGGCAAGGTCACCGCCGGGCCGGCCGACACCTCGGGCATCGTCGAGGACTCGCACCGGCTCGGCGTGCTGCTGCGCGACCGCTTCCAGCAGGCCACCGGCCAGGCGTACTCCGACTACATCGGCAAGCAGGCCCTCGACACCCGCACCGACCTGGGCGGCCTCAACCTCTCCCGGGTGCCGAAGGTGTTCATCGAGTGCGGCAACATGCGCAACACCGCCGACGCGCAGCACATGACGGATCCGCAGTGGCGCCAGAAGGCGGCGGAGGGCATCGCGGAGGCCCTCACCGCCTACCTGACGGCAGGCTCCTGACGGCGCGCCGGAGCCTCCCCGGGGAGTTCCGCCGGCCTGTCCGGCAGGTCCTCCCCCGCTCCTGCGGCGGCCCCCGGGCCGCTCGCGCGCTGACCTGGAGTCACGGCGGTTTCGCAACGAATTCGGCGGTTTCCCCGGGGCGCTGTGCACAGCGTGCGACCCGGGGCCTAGGCTCTTGGCCGTCCGGTGTCATGCCGGACGACCCGAAGACCCCATCCACGCAGTCCACGACACACCAACGAGGGGAACGTTAGTGAATCTGCGCGCTCTCACGCGGGGAGACGCCGCCGTCGCAGGTGCGGCCGTGCTGCTCTTCATCGCCTCCTTCCTGCCCTACCTGTCCGCGGAGTTCTGCATCGCGAACCGCTGCTCCTCGGACACGCAGAACGCCTGGAAGGCCGCGCTCTTCCCGATCCTTCCGTCGGCGTTCCTGCTCGGCATCGTCGCGGCCGCGCTGATCCTGCTGCACCGCCTGCAGGGCGCGGCGTCGGCCACCCGCCAGGTGCTGGGGCTGCGCCTCGACCAGTGGGGCACCGCCCTGGCGGTCGCCAACGTGTGGACGGCGCTGTGGGCGCTCGGCGGCGCCGGCGAGAACGTCGACCACGGCTTCGGCGCCTGGCTGGGCCTGCTGGCCGCGCTGGTGCTGGCCGGTGCGGCCGCGGCCGGGCCGCTGGTGCCCGCGCTGCAGGCGCCGCTGCTGGTCGACAAGCCGGCCGCTCCGGCCGCGCAGGGCTACCCGGGCTTCCCCCAGGGTGCGGGCCAGCCGCTGCAGCCCGGCCAGCCCGGTCAGGGCGGCCACTACGGCTACCCGCAGGGCGGCCAGCCCGGTGTGCCGCAGGCGCAGGGCCCGGCGTTCGGCGCCGACCCGCAGGCCGGCGGCTACGGCTACCCGGCCGCCGCCCAGGCCGCGCAGGCCCAGCCGCAGCCGCAGCCGGTGCAGGACATGCACGCCGCGCCGTTCCAGCCGTTCTGGTTCGCCGTGCCGGCCGTCCGGCAGCTGACGAACAAGGACAACCCGGCGGCCCCGCCGGTCGGCGAGCTCGTGCCGGGCACCTGGTACCTGGCGGTCGAGCAGCGCGGCGGCGCCCTGGTGGCGCAGCTGCAGGACGGCTCGCACGGCCTGCTGGGCGACACCTCCGGCATCCAGCGGGGCTGACACCCGCACGTCGTGACGGAGGGGCGGTTCCCGGTCTCGTACCGGGAACCGCCCCTCCGTCTTCACGTCATGGCATCGTGACCGCCGTGACCGCCGTGCTCAGCAGCAGTCGTTGACGACCAGGCCGGCCGGCAGGTCGCCACCGCCGAAGACCGCGACGGTGGCGTGGTCGCCGCCGAGCGCGGCGACGGCGAGCAGCAGGGCGCCGGCCGTCCAGGTGGTGCGCTCCTCGGGCCAGACGGCGTCGTCCTCGAAGACGTAGCCCGTCCAGTAGGAGCCGTCGGTGTGCCGCAGGTGCTGGATCCAGCGGAGGATGTCCACCGCGCGGTCGGACTGCCCCGCCGCCCAGAGCGCGAGGGCGAGTTCGGCGCTCTCGCCGCCGGTGACCCAGGGCCGGTCGCTGACGCAGCGGACGCCGAGGCCGGGCACGACGAAGCGGTCCCAGTCGCGGGCGATCCGGCGCTCGGCGGCCTCGCCGCGCAGGGCGGTGCCGAGGATCGGGTAGTACCAGTCCATCGAGTAGCGGTCCTTGTCGAGGAACCGCTCGGGGTGGTGGGCGACGGCGTGCCGCAGCCGGCCGGCGGCGAGCTCCCAGTCGGGCTGGGGCTCCTCCAGGTGCTCGGCGATGGCGAGGCCGCAGCGCAGCGCGTGCAGGATGCTGGACGAGCCGGTGAGCAGCGCCTCCTGGGGGGCGGTGCCGTCCTCGTCCTGGCGCCAGGCGATGGGCCCGCCGGGCAGCCGCAGGCCGACGGTGAAGTCGAGTCCGCGGCGGACGGTCGGCCAGATCCGTTCGAGGAAGGTGTCGTCGCCGGTGGTGAGGTAGTGGTGCCAGGCGCCGACGGCGACGTACGCGCAGAAGTTGGTCTCCTTCGACGGGTTGGTCACCTCGCCGTCGGTGTAGGCGGCGTACCAGGAGCCGTCGGGGTTCTGGTGGTCGGCGAGCCAGCGGTAGGCGGCCTCCGCCTCGGCGTTCCGGCCGGCGGTGTCGAGGGCCATCGCGGCCTCGGTGTGGTCCCAGGGGTCGAGGTGCCCTCCGCGGAACCACGGGATGCCGCCGTCGGGCTGCTGGTCGGCGAGGATCGAGCGGACGGTCGCGGCGGCCTGCTCGGCGTCGAGGACGCCGTCGAGGAGCAGCACGTCCGGGACGGCCGCCGTCACGCGCCGGCCCGGTGCGGCTTGGAGGCGTACACCACGAAGCTCTTGCCGATGACCGGGTTGAGGGCCTTCTCGGCGGCCTTGGTGAGGGTGCTGATCACCGGGGTGCCGACGATGTCCCAGACCAGCAGCTGGTGGTAGGCCCTGACCGGCAGCGCCTTGTCGTTGTTGACGCCGACGGCGCACTTGATCCACCAGTACGGGGAGTGCAGCGCGTGCGCGTGGTGGGTGCCGTACGGCTCCAGGCCGGCGCCGCGGACCTTCTCGACGAGTTCGTCGCCGCGGTAGATGCGGATGTGGCCGCCCTCGACCTCGTGGTACGCGTCGGAGAGCGCCCAGCAGATCTTCTCGGGCAGGTAGCGCGGCACGGTGACGGCGAGCAGGCCGCCGGGCTTGAGCACCCGCACCATCTCGGCGAGCACGCCCTTGTCGTCGGGGATGTGCTCCATCACCTCGGAGATGATGATGCGGTCGAAGGTGTCGTCGTCGAAGGGCAGGTTGAGCGCGTCGCCCTCCACGGCGGTGGCGGTGGCGCCCGTCGGGGCCTCGCCGGCCTCCTCCATCGCCGCGAACCACCGGCGGACCTCGGCGATCTCGTCGCCGTTCTGGTCCAGGGCGACGACGTTCGCACCGCGCCGGTAGGCCTCGAAGGCGTGCCGGCCCCCGCCGCAGCCCAGGTCGAGCACCCGGTCGCCGGGAGCGATCGGGAAGCGGGAGAAATCGACGGTCAGCACTGCGGGGCTCCCATTCGTTGCTGCTGTACTGAAGAGGGTCGGCGGGGCGTCAGGCGACGTAGCGCCAGCCGCGGCCGGCGCGGGCGCGCTGCCCGGCGCCGGTGGCGACGGCGGCGCGGTAGCGCTCGGCGGTGAGTTCGGCGGCGCGCCGCCAGGTGAAGTGGGTCAGCACCCGCTCGCGGCCGGCGGCGCCGAGCCGGGCCTGCAGCTCCGGGTCGCCGAGGAGGCGGAGGAGCGCGGCGGCGAGGGCGCCCGCGTCGCCGGGCGGCACGGCCAGGCAGGTCTCGCCGTCGGGGCCGGCGACCTCGGGGATGGCGCCGCCCGTGGTGGCGACGAGCGGGGTGCCGGTGGCCATCGCCTCGGCCGCGGGCAGCGAGAAGCCCTCGTACAGCGAGGGCACGCAGGCGACCTCGGCGGAGCGGTACAGGTCGACGAGTTCGGCGTCGCTCAGGCCGGTGCGGAAGTCGATGTGCGCCTCCAGGCCGAACCGGCGGACCGCGTCGGCGACCGGCCCCTCGCCCTTCTGCGGCTTGCCGACGACGACGAGGTGCGCCTCGCGCTCGGTGCGGACCTTGGCGAGGGCCTCGACGAGGTGGACGAGGCCCTTGAGCGGCACGTCGGCGGAGGAGGTGGTGACGATGCGGCCGGGCACGACGGGCACCGCGGCGTCCGGCGACCACAGGCGGGTGTCGGCGCCGATCGGCACGACGGAGACGGCGCCGGGCGCGGCGCCCAGGTGCTCGACGATCTCGCTCCGCGAGCTGGCGGACACGGTGATGACGTGCTCCAGGCGCCGGGTGACGCGTTTCTGCATGCGGGTGAAGGCGTACCAGCGGCGCAGCGAGAGGCGGCGCAGCGCGGTGGGTGCGGCCTCCAGTTCCAGCCGGCGGTCGACGGTGACCGGGTGGTGGATGGTGGTGACCAGGGGGAAGCCGTGCCGTTCCAGGCCGAGCAGGCCGTAGCCGAGGGTCTGGTTGTCGTGCACGACGTCGTAGCGGCCCTTGTGCCGGGCGAGGTACTGCCGGGCGCGGAGCGAGAAGGTGAGCGGCTCGGGGAAGCCGCCGGTGCGCATGGTCGCGAACTCCAGCACGTCGACGGCGCCGCGGTACTCGGCGAGGCCGGGGGTGCGGAAGGGGTCGTCGCTGCGGTAGAGGTCGAGGCTGGGCAGTTCGACCAGGCGCACGGAGCCGGGCCCGTCGACCTCGTCCAGGACGGGGAAGGGCTGGGCGCCGACGACGTCGACGTGGTGGCCGAGCCGGGCGAGTTCGCGGGAGAGGTGGCGGACGTAGACGCCCTGGCCCCCGCAGAACGGGTCGCCGCGGTAGGAGAGCAGGGCGATCCGCAGCGGTCGCGGCAGCGCGGTCATGCTGGCCCCTTATCCCTACTCAACCCAGCCCTGGCGGCCGCAGCGGTTAAAGTAGATCACGTTTCATGGTGGTGTGGTCATCGTCGTCGGGCATGTGAACAACGAGAGACCTTGAAGATACCGGCCCGTAGCTTCCGGGTTTGGGCCGGGGAAGGTGATTCGCACCACGCCGCACCGTTCCGTACCGCCGACGCCCCGGGGGCTCCGCTGACCGCGTCCACGCATGCCGACCGCCCGCTCACGCCGCGCCAGGCGGAGCGCCGGCGCGGGCTGCTTCGCGCCGCGGCGGCGCTGGCGTCCCGGGGCGGCTACGAGGCCGTCCAGATGCGCGACGTCGCCGAGGGGGCGCACGTCGCGCTCGGCACGCTCTACCGCTACTTCCCGTCCAAGGTGCACCTGCTGGTCGCGGTGATGGAGGAGCAGCTGGGCGCGCTGAACGAGCAGGTCAGGAGGCGCCCGCCGACCGCCGGCGATCCGGCCGGGCGGGTCGCGGAGACGCTGACGCTGGCCTTCCACGCGCTGCAGCGCGATCCGCTGCTGGCGGAGGCGATGGTGCGGGCGCTGTCGTTCGCGGACCGTTCGGTGGGGCGCGAGGTGGACGCGGTGGCCGGGCTCACGTCGGAGATCGTGCTGGCCGCCGCGCGGCTGCCGGAGCCGCCGACGCCGGGTCAGCAGGCGGCCCTGCGGGTGATCGGCCACACCTGGCACGCCACCCTGCTGAGCTGGCTCTCGGGCCGCAGCTCGCTGGCGGAGGTGCGCGGCGACCTGCACACGGCCGCGCGGCTGCTGACCGCGGACGGCTGAGCGCCGGGCGGGCACCCGCGCGGACGGCCGGGCCGCCGGGCCGTCCGCGCGGGCCCGAAGTGGAACCTGTTCCACCGGGCGGGCGCAGGGCCGCCGCGCCCGCCGGTTAGAGTCTTCGCGCACGACAACTCCATCCGCCCCTCCCGGGGGAAGCCGGTGCGACTCCGGCGCTGACCCGCAACCGTGAGCCCGCCCACCCGGCGGGCGAGCCGGACTGCCCGGGGCCTGGGGCGAGCGGCCGGCCGGGCCCGGGGCCCGGTTCCGTCGAGGTCTACGGGCAGCCCGCCGGGCTGCTGCACCGCTCACCGAAAGGCGCACCCTCACCATGCTCACCGCTGCCCGCCTGGGCGCCACCGCCCTGGCCGGCCTGCTGCTGGCCGGCACCGCCGCCGCACCCGCGTCGGCCGACACCCCGGCCCCCTCGCCGGCCGCGCCGCCCGCCGCGCTGTACGGCAAGGGCGACCCCACCTACGACGGCGTGTGGCGGCAGTCGCTCGCGCTGACCGCACTCGCCTCCGCCAAGGCCGCCCCGGCGGACTCCGCCGTCGCCTGGCTCACCGGCCAGCAGTGCGCGGACGGCGGCTGGCCGTCGTACCGCGCCGCGGGCGCCGCCTGCGACCCCAAGACCGAGGACAGCAACGCCACGGCCGTCGCCGTGCAGGCCCTCACCGCCCTCGGCGGGCACCAGGACGCCGTCGCGAAGGGCGTGGCCTGGCTCAGGGCCACCCAGAACACCGACGGCACCTGGGCCTACAACCCCGGCAGCCCGGGCGACGCCAACTCCACCGGCCTCGCCGTCAGCGCCCTCACCGCCGCGCACGTCGACCCCGCGGGCGTCGCCAGGGCCGGGAAGAGCGCCTGGGACGGTCTCGCCGGCCTGCAGCTCGGCTGCGCCGCACCCGCCGCCGGCCGCGGGGCCTTCGCCTACCAGCCCGCGCCCGACGGCACCCTCGCCGCCAACAACCTGGCGACCGCGCAGGCCGCCCTCGCCGCGGCCGGCGGCGCCCTGCCGGTCACCACGACCGACCGGACGGACGCCGCACCCGCCGCCCCCGTCTGCCCGGCGGGCGGCACCACGACGGCCGTGGCGCACGCGGACTCCGCCGAGGCCGCCTCGGCCCACCTCGTCGCGCAGCTGAACGCGAACGGCCAGCACCTGATGCTGACCACCCCCGGCGCCGAGCCCGCCCCCGACCTCAACGCCACCTCCTGGGCGGTGCTCTCGCTCGTGCGGGCCGGTCACCCGCACCAGGCCGCGCCCGCCGCGGACTGGCTGGCCGGCAACGGCTACGCGTGGGCCGCCAAGGGCAAGGACGGCACGGACGCCTCCGCCACCGCCACCCTGCTGCTCGTCGCGCAGGCCGCGAACCTCGACCCGTACAACTTCGGCGGCACCAACCTCGTGCAGCTGCTGATGGACGCGGGCCCGGCCGTGAAGACCGTGCCGTCCGCCGCCGCCTCCGCGGCCTCCGCCAACCCGAACGGCACCGAGGCCCCCGGCTCCGGCATCACCGACGGCGAGGACAACGGCGGTTTCTCCCCGATCTGGCTGGTCGGCGTCGGCCTGCTGGTCGGCATCGGCGGCGGACTGCTGATCAGCCTCAACCGCCGCCGCCAGGCCGCCGCGGCCGCACAGGCCCCGGCCCCGGCGCCGAAGGACGACGAGCAGCCGTGACCCCCGCGCTGCGCCGGACGGCGGCGGCCCTGCTCGCCGCCGTCCTGGCCGCCCTCGTGACCGCCGCCCCCGCCCACGCCGCGGACTACCGCTACTGGTCGTTCTGGAAGGGCACCGGCGGCACCTGGGCGTACCAGCAGCAGGGTCCCGCGCTGTACGTGCCGCCGGACGGCTCCGTCGACGGCTGGCGGTTCGCCCTCAGCCCGGACGGCGGCCGGGACGCCGCCCGCCCCACCGGCACCCCCGGCTTCGCCGCCGCGTGCGGCAGCACCCCGGCCCGGCCCGGCCGCAAGCGGGTCGCCGTGGTGCTCGACCCGGGCACCCCCGCCGACGCCCCGTCCGGCGCGGGCGCCCCGCCCGCCGCCCGCACGGCGTGCGCCGCCGTACCCTCCGCCGCGACCTCCGCCGAGGTGCTGGCCGCCGTCGCACCGCCGCTGCGCTACGACAGCGCGGGCATGCTCTGCGCCATCGCCGGCTACCCGCGGGCCGGCTGCGGCGAGCCGGTGGCCGCGGCTTCGACGTCCGGCGGCGGTGACGGCGGGCCCGCGCTGGGCCCGGTGCTCGGCGGCGCGCTGGTCGCCGTCCTCGCCGGCGGCGCCTACCTGCAGTACCGCCGACGCCGCTGACCGCTCCGGCCACGCCGACCGCCCGGCCCGACCACCCAGGCCCCGACCACCCGTCAGAGACCGCCCATGCCCCGCACCCGCACCGCGACGCGACCCGCCGTCGGCCCGCGCCACCTGCATCCCGGCGCGTGGTGGCTGTGGGCCCTCGGCCTGGCCGCCGCCGCCTCGCGCACCACCAACCCGCTCCTGCTGCTGCTGATCGCCGCCGTCGCCGGGTACGTCGTCGCGGCCCGGCGCGGCGACGAGCCGTGGGCCCGCTCGTACGGCGTGTTCCTGCGGCTCGGGCTGGTCGTCCTGGGCATCCGGCTGGTCTTCACGGTGCTGCTGGGCTCGCCCGTGCAGGGCACCCACGTGCTGGTCACCCTGCCGCAACTGCCGCTGCCCGCCTGGGCGCAGGGCGTGCGGATCGGCGGCGCGATCACCCTGGAGGGCCTGCTCTTCGCGCTGTACGAAGGGCTGAAGCTCGCGGTGCTGCTCGTCTGCGTCGGCGCGGCCAACGCCCTCGCGAGCCCGACCCGGCTGCTGCGCTCCCTGCCGGGCGCGCTGTACGAGGCCGGGCTCGCCGCGGTGGTGGCGATGACCTTCGCGCCGAACCTCGTCGCCGACGTCCGGCGGCTGCGGGCCGCCCGGCGGCTCCGCGGCCGGGACGACCGCGGGGTCGCGGCCGTGCTGAGCGTCGGACTGCCCGTGCTGGAGGGCGCCCTGGAACGCTCGGTGGCCCTCGCGGCGGCCATGGACACCCGCGGCTTCGGCCGCACCGCCGACGTGCCCCGGCGCGTCGCGCGGGCCACGGCCGCCCTCACCCTGCTGGGCCTGCTCGGCGTCTGCGCGGCGCTGTACGGCCTGCTCGGCGCGGCCGGCGGCGCCTGGGCACTGCCGGTGCTGCTGCTCGGGCTCGGCTCGGCCGGTGCCGGGCTGCTGCTCGGCGGCCGCCGGACGGTCCGCACCCGCTACCGGCCCGACCCGTGGGCGCTGCGCGAGTGGCTGGTGGCGGGTTCCGGCGTCGCCGTCGCCGCACTGACCGTCTGGTGCGCCGGACGCTACCCCGAGGCGTTCGCGCCGTCCGTGGTGCCGCCCGCCGCCCCCGGGCTCCCGCTGCCCGCGGCGGCCGCCGTCCTGCTCGGCCTGCTGCCGGCCGTCGCCGCCCCCACCCCGCCCCGGAGGGCCTCGTGATCACGTTCGAGCAGGTGTCCGTCCGGTACGCCGACGCCGCGGTGCCCGCCCTCGCGGGCGTCGACCTGACCGTGCCGGAGGGCGAACTCTGCCTGCTGGTCGGCCCGTCCGGCTCCGGCAAGTCCACCCTGCTGGGCACCGTCAGCGGACTCGTGCCGCACTTCACCGGCGGCACCCTGCACGGCCGGGTGACCGTCGGCGGCCGCGACACCCGCACCCACCGCCCGCGCGACCTCGCCGACCTGGTCGGCACCGTCGGCCAGGACCCGGCCGCGCACTTCGTCACCGACACCGTCGAGGACGAACTCGCCTACGGCATGGAGTCGCTGGGTCTCGCCCCGGCCGTCATGCGGCGCCGCGTCGAGGAGACCCTCGACCTCCTCGGCCTCGCCGACCTGCGCGACCGCGCCCTGGCCTCGCTCTCCGGCGGCCAGCAGCAGCGGGTCGCGATCGGCTCGGTGCTGACCGTGCACCCGCGGGTGCTCGTCCTGGACGAACCCACCTCGGCCCTCGACCCGGGCGCGGCCGAGGAGGTGCTCGCGGTGCTGCAGCGGCTCGTCCACGACCTCGGCACCACCGTGCTCATGGCCGAGCACCGCCTGGAGCGCGTCCTCCAGTACGCCGACGCGGTGCTGCTGCTGCCCGGCCCCGGGCAGCCCGCACGGCTCGGCGACCCCGCCGACGTGATGGCGCACTCGCCCGTCGTCCCGCCCGTGGTCGCCCTCGGCCGGGCGGCCGGCTGGTCGCCGCTGCCGCTCTCCGTCCGGGACGCCCGCCGCCGCGCCGCCCCGCTGCGCGACCGCCTCGCCGACCGCACGCCCGCGGACGCCACCGGCCCCGGCGGGACGGGCGGGACGGGCGAACTGCTGGCGGCGGCCGAAGGCCTCGTCGTCCGCCGCGGGCCGGTGCCCGCGCTGCGCGGCGCCGACCTCGCGCTGCGGGCCGGCACCGTCACCGCGCTCATGGGCCGCAACGGCGCCGGCAAGTCCACCCTGCTGGGCAGCCTCGTCGGACTGCACGCACCCACGGGCGGCCGGGTCCGCGTCGGCGGGCTCACCCCGCACAAGGCGCGGCCCGGGGAGCTGATCCGGCGGATCGGCCTGGTGCCGCAGGAACCCCGCGACCTGCTCTGCACCGAGAGCGTCGGCGCCGAGTGCGCCGCCGCCGACCGCGACGCCGGCGCCGCACCCGGCACCTGCCGCACCCTCGTCGCCGGCCTGATGCCCGGCCTGGACGACGAGCGGCACCCGCGCGACCTCTCCGAGGGCCAGCGGCTCACCCTGGCCCTCGCCGTCGTGCTGACCGCCGCTCCCCCGGTGGTCCTGCTCGACGAGCCCACCCGCGGCCTCGACTACACCGCCAAGGCCCGTCTCGTCACCGTGCTGCGCGGGCTGGCCGCCGCCGGGCACGCCGTGCTGCTCGCCACCCACGACGTCGAGCTCGCCGCCGAGCTCGCCGACCGCACCGTCGTCCTGGCCGACGGCGAGGTCGTCGCCGACGGGCCGACCGCCGAGGTGGTGACGGCCGCCCCCGCGCTCGCCCCGCAGACCGCGAAGATCCTCGCCCCGCAGCCCTGGCTGACGGTCCACCAGGTCGTCCGGGCCCTCGCGGCGGCGGGGGACGCCGCGTGAACGGCCCCGGCCGCACCCGGCCCGCCCCGCTCGGCCGCCGGTCCGGCCCGGCGCTCGGGCTGCTGTCGGCCGTCGGAGTCGCCGCGTTCGGCTGGCCGCTGCTGGCCGCCCCGGGCTCCGACCTGGTCGGCCACTCCGCGGACGCGCCCTGGCTGTTCGCCCTGCTGCTGCCGTTGCTGCTGGCCGTGGTGGTCGCCCAGATCGCCGAGGGCCGGGAGGCCGGCGGCGGCGCACCGGGGCTCGACGCCAAGGCCGTCGCCCTGCTCGGCGTGCTCGCCGCGGCCGGCGCCGCACTGCGGCCGCTCGGCGCGGGCACGGCCGGGCTGGAGCCGATGTTCTTCCTGATGGTGCTGGCCGGCCGGGCGCTCGGGCCGGGCTTCGGCTTCGTGCTGGGGGCGGTGTCGATGTTCGCGTCGGCGCTGCTCACCGGCGGCGTCGGGCCGTGGCTGCCGTTCCAGATGCTCGCCATGGGCTGGGTCTGTCTGGGCGCCGGGCTGCTCCCGGGGGCCGCCCGGCTGCGCGGCCGGGCCGAGCAGCTGGTGCTCGCCGGGTACGGCGCGCTCGCCGCGGTCGGCTACGGCACCGTGATGAACCTGCAGGGCTGGCCGTACATCGCCGGGCAGGCGAGCTCGATCGCGTTCGTGCCGGGCGACCCGCTCTCCGCCAACCTGCCGCGGTTCGCGCTGTACTGCCTGACGACCTCGCTCGGCTGGGACCTCCCCCGGGCGGTGCTCACCGCCGTGCTCTGCCTGACGGTCGGCGGCCCGGTGCTGCGGGCGCTGCGGCGCACCACGCGGCGGGCGGCGTTCGGCGCGGCAGGCGCGTTCGCGCCGCCGCCCGGGAACGACTGACGGGGCACGGCCGCCGGCCGCACCCCGTCCCGGGAACCGCAGGTCAGGCCTTGGGGCCGGCCGACTGCACCACCTCGAACGACCACAGCGTGGAGTCCGCGGCGGCCGGGCGCTTGGGCGCCTCGCCCTCCGCGGCGGGCGGGCCCTGGCGGTGCGCCGCCTGCATCGGGCCCGCCATCCAGGCCTGGAAGGCCTCCTCGGAGGCCCAGCGGGTGTAGACGAGGTACTGCTCGGTGCCCTCCACCGGGCGCAGCAGCTCGAACCACTCGAAGCCGTCCGAGTTCTCCACCGCCCCGGCGCGCGCGGCGAACCGCTGCTCCAGGGTCTCCCGCATCTCGGCCGGCACGGTCAGCACGTTGATCTTCACGACAGACATGCCCCCCACCCTAGGTCCTGTCCGGCGGGCCGTGGTCAGGGCCGCTCGCCGAGGAGCACGGCGAAGCCGTCGAGGAGGCGCTGCAGGCCGAACTCGAAGACCTCGTCGAGGTCGAAGTCGTACCCGCCCCTGGCGAGGCGCTCCAGCAGCGGGAAGCCGCCGCCGGCGAGGGCGGCGAGCAGGGCGGGCTCCTGGGTGTCCATCCACTCCTCGCTGTCCAGGCCGGTGACGGCCTGGGCCTCGGCCTCCATCTCGATGTTGACGGCGGTGCCGCGGACGTAGCCGAAGAGGGTGAGGTGCGCGGTGAAGACCGTCTGCCCGTCGAGGCCGCGGCCCTCCAGTGCGGCGAGCACCCACTCGGTGAAGGGCAGGGCGTTCGGTACGGGCTGCGGCCGGGTCACCGAGACGGCGGGGGCGAGCCACGGGTGGCGGCGGAACATCGCCCACAGCATGCGGGCGGCGAGGGTGAGGCGTTCGCGCCAGCCCTCCGGGGGGACGGCGGGGAAGGTCCACCGCGCGAACGCGGCGTCCATCATGCGCATCAGCAGGTCGTCCTTGTCGGCCACGTGCCGGTAGAGCGACATGGTGGCCGCGCCGAGGTCGGCGGCGACCCGGCGCATGGAGACGGCGGCGAGCCCTTCGGTGTCGGCGACGGCGAGGGCGGCGCCGACGATGCGTTCGAGGGTGAGCGGCTGCTCGGGCGGGTTCCTGCGGGGTGCGGGGTGCGGGGCGGGCGCGGGGGCGGGAGCCGGGGCGGGAGCCGGGGCGGGCGCGGGGGTCTCCGCGACGACGGTGCCCACGCCGGGCACGGCCCGCACCAGGCCGTCGCGGCGCAGTTCGGCGAGCACCTTGGTGGCGGTCGCCATCGCGACGCCCCACCGGCGGGTGATCTCGCGGGTGGAGGGCACGCGGTCGCCGGGGGCGAGGGCGCCGGTGGTGATCCGGTGCCGCAGCTCGGCGGCGATGCGGGCGGAGCGCGGTGCGTCCTGCGGTTCCACGGACTCTCCTCTGCACTAGTGCGCCTCTGGGCCGGTCCAGGGTAGCCGCCGTCCTGCGGCGTTCCGTCCGGGCCCGGCGGGCGGGGGTGGCACAGGGCGCGACAGCACTAGTGCACTGCCGTCAATTCGCCCTTTGCGGTGCCAGGTTACGGCTTGCGCAGTGCACTGCGTACGCCGTACATTCGGTGGCATGAAGAACACCGACATCCTCGTCTCCGGCGCCGGCATCGCCGGCCCCGCCCTGGCGTACTGGCTACGCCGGGCCGGTTTCTCCGTCACCGTCGTCGAGCGCGCCCCCGCCCCCCGCCCGGGCGGCCAGACCGTCGACCTGCGCGGCGCGGGCCGCGACGTGATCACCCGCATGGGCCTGATGGAGCAGGCCCGCGCGCTGAGCGTCGAGCAGCGCGGCATCGAGACCGTCGACGCCGCAGGCCGGGTCACCTCCCGGATGTCCGCGGACGCCTTCGGCGGCGAGGGCATCGTCTCCGAGATCGAGATCCTCCGCGGCGACCTCGCCGGCCTGCTCCACGAGGCCACCCTGCCCGGCACGGAGTACCTCTTCGACGACACCGTGACCGCGCTCCACCAGGACGCCGACGGCGTCGACGTGGTCTTCGAGCGGGCCGCGCCGCGCCGGTTCGGCCTGGTCGTCGGCGCCGACGGCCTGCACTCCGTCGTCCGCGGTCTCGCGTTCGGCCCGGAGGCGGAGTGCGTCCGCCCGCTGGACCTCTGCACCGCGTGGTTCACCGCCCCCGAGGAGACCCCGCTCGACGGCTGGTTCCGGATGTTCAACGCCCCCGGCGGGCTGGTCGCCTCCGTGCGGCCCGGCCGGCTGCCCGGCGAGACCAAGGCCGGCCTCAGCTTCCGCACCACCGGGCCGGTCCCCTGCGACCGCCGCGACACCGCCGCCCAGCAGGACCTCGTCGACCGGCGGTTCGCCGGCGTCGGCTGGCAGGTGCCGTCGCTGCTGCGGGCCATGCGCGAGGCGTCCGACTTCTCCTTCGACACCGTCGGCCAGGTGCACCTGGACGGCTGGTCGCGCGGCCGGGTGGCCCTGCTGGGCGACGCCGGGTACTGCGCCACACCGCTCTCCGGCCTCGGCACCAGCCTCGGCCTGGTCGGCGCGTACCTGCTGGCCGGCGAACTCGCCGCGGCCCGCGGCGACCACCGCACCGCGTTCGCCGGCTACGACCGCCTCATGCGCCCGTACGTCCGCAAGGCGCAGCAGCTGCCGCCGGGCGGCGCCGCGGGCTTCGCGCCGAACTCCGCGCTCGGCATCCGGCTGCGGGCGGCCTCGATGCGGTCGATGAACCGCTGGCCGATGCGCCCGCTGCTCGCCGCGCAGTTCGCCAAGGCCGGCGACATCGCGCTGCCCGGGTACGACGCCGCCCCGGCCGCCACCTGACCGGGGCGTGCGCGCCCGTCGGAGGCCGGGCCGTCAGGGACCGGGCCGGCCCTGCAGGACGAGCGCCCAGCCCAGGCAGCCGAAGGCGGCGGTGGTGAGCACCGCCCGCACGGTGTTCCACCGCACCCACACCGCCTCGAAGTGCGCCCGCGCATCGGCGGGGCCGGACCCGGCCGCGGCCGCGAGCCGGTCGTTGAGCGGCACGCTGACCGCCGCCGTGACCACCAGCACCACGACGTACAGCAGCACGCCCGCCGCGATCCACGGCAGCACGGGCCGGCCGGCCCGGCCGAGGTGCAGCGCGGCCGCGGCGACGCCGAGCAGCAGCGCCCCGGCGAAGGCCGCCGCGAACCAGCCGTTGAGGATCGCCGCGTTGATCCGCCGCATCGCCTCGACGAACGTCCGGTCGTCCGCCCGTCCGAGGCCCGGCATCACCGCGCAGGCGAACGCGTAGAAAAGGCCCGCCATCAGGCCCGTCGCGATGGTGGCCGCGAGCAGCACCGCCGTACCCATGGGCCGCACCTCCTTCTCCCCCGTGGTGTCCGTCATGCCGTCAAGTCAAGCCCGCGGGCGGCGGGGTGGCCATGGCCGGTCCGCTCGCCCGCATACGCGGGCGTCCACACCGGGCCGCGTCCGCGCCGCCGACCGGTGTCCGTTCCACCCGCCAGGGGCGGGGCCCGCGACTAGGCTGGCCGCGTGGACGCCACCGACGGCCTGGCCGCCCTCCTCGCGGGCCCGCGGGCCCGGGGCGCCTTCCTGCTGCGCACGGTGTTCGACCCGCCGTTCGCCGTCCGGATCCGCGACGAGGCACCGCTCACCGTGCTGACCATGGCCCGCGGGACGGCGTGGATCGTGCCGGACGACGGGCCGCCGGCCGCGATCGGCCCCGGTGACGCGGCGCTGGTGCGCGGCCCGGAGCCGTACACCGTCGCCGACCACCCGCACACCCCGGTACAGGCGGTGGTCCACCCGGGGCAGCACTCCACCGACCCCGGCGGCGCCCCGCTCTGCGCGGAGCTGGACCTCGGCGGGCGCTCCTGGGGGGTGCGGGCCGACGGCGCGGCCGCACTGCTGAGCGGCACGTACCAGCTGGGCGGGGAGATCAGCGGCCGGCTGCTGCGGGCCCTGCCCCCGGTGGCGGTGCTGCCCGCCGACGCGTGGTCGTCGCCGCTGCCCGCGCTGCTCGACGAGGAGCTCGACCGGGACTCCCCCGGCCAGGAGGCCGTCCTCGACCGGCTGCTCGACCTGCTGCTGATCACCGTGCTGCGCGAGTGGTTCGCCCGGCCGGACGCGGCGGCGCCCGGCTGGTACCGCGCCTACGGCGACCCGGTGGTGGGCCGGGTGCTGCGCCTGCTGCACGGGCGTCCCGCGGAGCCGTGGACGGTCGCGGCGCTCGCCGCCGAGGCCGGGGTGTCGCGGGCGGCCCTGGCCCGGCGCTTCACCGAGCTGGTCGGGGAGCCGCCGATGGCGTACCTGACCGGCCTGCGGCTCGAACTCGCCGCCGACCTGCTGGAGGCACCGGAGGCGACCCTCGCCGGGGTGGCCCGCCGGGTGGGGTACGGCAGCCCGTTCGCGCTGAGCGCCGCGTTCAAGCGGGTGCGCGGCGTCAGCCCGCAGGAGCACCGCGAGCACGGCGCGCACGGCTGACGGGAGGAGCCGCGGACACCGCCGGGCACCGTGCCGGAGGGGAGCCGGTCACGCGGCACCGGCGCCGGACCGGGCGCGCAGCCGGGCCGTGCCGGGCATGCGGCGACCCGTCACCCGGTGTTCACCACGCCCGTTTCACCACCAAACCGGACAAGCCGGTCGTCCGTCACGAGACCTCCCTGTCGTCTCCCTGCAAGCTCCTGCATAATCGGGCGCGTTCGTCACACCGATCGAGGAGGACCGGCCGATGCCGGGAGAGCACTGCCCGCTGTGCGGAGCGGTCCGGACAGCTGCTGGCTGTGCCTGCGGCTCCTCGCACCCCGATGTGACCGAGACCGCGGTCCTGCCGCACATGGAGGGCCCACCCCTCGTCAGACCGTACGTCCCGGCGGCCTCCGGGTACGCCGGGGCACCGGCCGGACCGGGGCCGGACCCGTTCGGCACGGCGCTGATGCCCCCGGTGCCGGGTTCCCACCCGCGGCCGCCCGCGCGGCCGCCGATGCCGCCCACGGCGGGCCGGGACGCCCGTCCCGGCGCGGCGCCCGGCGGCCCGGCGGGCCCCGACCTCGGCGTGTTCGCCTTCCAGGGGGTGCCGCCGCAGCGCCCCGGCGGCCGCGCCGACCGCCGCGAGCAGGCCCAGCTGACGGCAGGTCGGCGCCGTACGGCGGTCGTCGCGGCCGGCATCGGGATCGCGATCGTCGGTGCGGGTCTGGCCTTCGTCCTGGCCCCGTCCTCCGAGCCGTCCGAGGTCGACCAGGCGCTGCCGGTGCCGTCCGGCAGCATCGACGCCCCGGCGCCGACCGGGCCGGCGGAGACCGCCCCGACCGCCACCGCCTCGCCGTCGGCGAGCCGCCGGGCGAGCGCGACGGCGACCCGCGGCGCGTCGGCCTCCGCCTCGGCGGGCCGCGCACCGTCGTCGGTCCCGAGCGCGTCGGCGCCCGCCGTGGCGCCCTCCGGTCCTCCCGCCGCCTCCTCCCCGGCCCCGGCGACCGCGGCCCCGCGGACGCTGAAGCCGGGCGACACCGGAGCCGACGTCAGGACCATGCAGCAGATGCTCTACAGCGTCGACTGCGGCCGCAACCACCTGAACTCGTGGTTCGTCAGCGGCACCTTCGACACCTGGACGCAGTGGGTGCTGGGCCAGTTCCAGGTCGAGCACCGCATCAAGGGCGACGAGCGCAACGGCACGCTGTACGGCCCGAAGACCCAGGCCGAGCTGCAGAAGGCCGCGTCCGACCCGGACTGCTGACGGCCCGGACTGCCGACGGCGGCCCGGCGCTCGCCCGCATCACCCCCGCGGTGCGGCGGCCAGCCGGCCCCGCCCGACGAGTTCCAGCACCGCCACCACCGCGACGGACTCCACGGCCAGCAGGGCGACCAGCACGAACAGCTGCACCGCGCCCGCCTGCACCGGGCCGGCCCCGCCGAGCAGCATCCCGACGAACGCCCCGGGCAGCGTCACCAGGCCCACCGTGCGGGTCTGGTCGAGCGGCGGCACGAGCGCGGTGGCGGCAGCCGTCCGGCAGATCTCCAGCCGCGCGTCGCGGTCCTCGAAGCCGAGCGCGAGGGCCGCCTCGACCTCCCCGCGCCGCGTGGTCAGCTCGTCGAGGGCCCGCCGCCCGGCCAGCGAGGTCGCGGTCATCGCCCCGCCGATGAGGATCCCCGCGACGGGGATCAGCACGATCCCCCGGTGCGGCAGCAGCCCGGTGGCGAGTAGCAGCGCGAGCACCGGCAGCACCCCGGCGCCGATGGGCAGCGCCGCCCACGGCCAGCCCGGCCCGGCCGTGGCCCGCCGCCCGGCGGTACGCACCGCGACCCCGAACATGACCAGCACGAAGAGCGCCGACGTCCAGAGCGAGCCGGCCAGCCAGGCGATCACCAGCGCCACCCCGGCGAGCTGCGCCGCGGCCCGCAGCCCGGCCCGCAGCACCGCGCGGCCGTGCCCGAGCCGGCCCCGGCCGGCGACCAGGACCGCCGCGGCGAGCAGGGCCGCCGTGACGGCGCCGAGCATCCAGCCGACCGGCAGCAGCTGGGCGGGGGCCGCCCCCAGCGGCCCGGCGGCGCCGGCCACCGGTCAGATCCAGCTGGTGAACCACATCCGGTCCTGCCAGTCCGACATCGGGATCACCTCCGCCGTGTAGAGCGGGAGGAAGAACGCGAAGCAGCCGACGACGGCGAAGACGATCAGCCCGGCCGTGCCCGCGCCCCAGGCGCGGCGCTTCGCCGTGCAGCCCGGCGGGCCGACGAGCGCCCCGAGCATCTGGGCCAGCGCCAGGCAGAGGAACGGCACGAGCACGACCATGTAGAAGGAGAAGATCGTGCGCTCCTGGTAGCCGAACCACGGCAGGTACACCCCGGCGACCCCGGCCAGCAGCGCCCCGGAGCGCCAGTCGCGGCGGAAGAACCAGCGCCACAGCGCGTACGCGAGCGCGAAGCAGGCCGCCCACCAGAGCAGCGGTGTGCCGAGCGCGAGGATCTGCGAGGCGCAGCCGCCGGAGGCCGTGCAGCCGCCCTGGCCCTGCGGGAGCTGCTGCCAGTACATGGAGACCGGGCGGCCCTGGACGAGCCAGCTCCACGGGTTGGACTGGTAGGTGTGGCCGGAGGTCAGCCCGGTGTTGAAGTCGTACATCTGCGCGTGGAAGTGCCACCAGCTGCGGAGCGCGGAGGGCACCCAGGTCATCGGCACCTGCGGCAGCGGGACGTCGACGACGGGGGTGCGCGGCAGGGAGATGCCGGACCGGTGGTCGGCCCAGTGGCGGCCGTAGCCGCCGTCGGTGGCGAACCAGCCCGCCCAGGAGGCGGTGTACACGAGCACGGCGGCACCGACGGTGGAGAGCAGGCCGGGCAGCAGGTCGCGGCGGAGCAGTGCGCGGGTCGGCCGGAGGGCGCCGGCGCCGCGGCGGCCGGCGCGGTCCCAGAGCAGGGTGAGCGCGGTGAGCACGAGCAGGATCTGCAGGCCGTTCCACTTCACGGCGGCGGCGCAGCCGAGCAGGGCGCCCGCGGCGATCCGCCAGGGGCGCAGGCCGAGCCGCACCTCGTCCGCGGCCCGGCCGCCCTCGGCGCGGGCGGCCGCCAGGAGGCGCCGGGTGCGGTCGCGGTCGACGAGCAGGCAGCCGAAGGCGCCGAGCACGAAGAACATGATGACGCCGTCGAGCAGGCCGACCCGGCTCATCACGAAGTGCAGGCCGTCGACGGACATCAGCAGGGCGGCCGTGCAGCCGAGGAGGGTCGAGGAGAAGAGGCGGCGGCCGATCCGCGCGAGCATCAGCACCGAGAGCGTGCCGAGCAGGGCGACCATGATCCGCCAGCCGAACGGGTGCAGGCCGAACGCCCACTCGCCGAGGGCGATCACCCACTTGCCGAGCGGCGGGTGCGCGATGAACGCCGGCTCGTCGCCGAGCGGGATGCGCTGCGGCGAGGAGAGGATCTGGTTGTTGGAGATCTCCGGCCAGACGCCTTCGTAGCCCTGGTGAAGCAGCGACCAGGCGTCCTTGGGGTAGTACGTCTCGTCGAAGACGAAGGCGTTCGGCCGGTCGAGGTCCCAGAAGCGCAGCAGCCCGGCGAAGAGGGCGACGGCGATCGGGCCGAGCCAGCCCGCGTGGCGGGCGATCAGGGGCAGCGGGCCGCGCGGGGCGGCCGCCCGGTGCGCGGCCGGCCGGCCGCCGTCCGGTGCCGCGGTGCCGGTGGCCGCCGGGTGCACGACCGGGTGCGCCATCCTCCGCCCCTCCTCGCTCCGTCTGCGGCGGGCCGCCGCGGCCGCGGGCCGACGGGCGCCGGCCCGGCTGACGCTTTGTCGCGTTTGTCGGGGAGATCCTAGCCCGGGCTTCCGGCGGGCCGGTCTATCGTGGCGGCGGTTTGACCCTCGACCTGGTCGAGGGCGCAGAGTCCTCGGCGTGGAGAGCGGCGGTATGCACAGCATCGGAGAGACGGCCCGGGCCAGCGGGCTCAGCGTCAGTGCGCTGCGGTTCTACGACGGCGCGGGCGTGTTCGGCCCGGCCCGGGTCGACCCGCAGACGGGCTACCGCTGGTACGCGCCGGAGCAGTTGGCCGACGCCCGGCTGATCGCCCGGTTGCGCCGGGTGGGCCTGCCCCTCGCGGACATCGCGCGGGTGCTGGACGGCGGTCCCGAGCAGGCGCGGACGGCGCTCGACGCCCATCTGCGCCGACTGGAGGACGGCCTGGCGGATGCGCGCCGCGAGCTCTCCACGGTCCGTACGCTGCTGGAGCTGAGGGAGCACCCGATGAGCACGACCCGACTGACCCTGCCCGCCGCCGCGCTGGCGGCCGCCCTGGACGCCGTGCGGTTCGCCGTCTGCCCGGACGACGCGCTGCCCGAGGTGGCGGGCGTCCTGTTCGAGACCCTGGACGGCGGCGCGCTGCGGCTGGTCGCCACCGACCGGTACCGGCTGGCCGTCTCGGAGGCGGCGGGCGCGGTGGAGGGGCCCGCGGTGGGTGCGGTCGCGCCGACCGCGTTCGTGGACGCGGTGCGCGCCCTGCTCGCCGGGGCCGGTGACACGGAGGCGGTGCTCACGGTGGAGGACACCCGGCTGACCGTCGAGGCGGGGGGCCGGAGTGCGGCGGCGGAGCGCGGCGACCGGGACTTCCCCGACTACCGGCCGATGCTGCGCGCCGATCCGGTGCACCGGATCGGGCTGGCGGCCGGGGAGCTGCGGGCCGGGCTCGCGGCGGTGCCGGCGCGGACGGTGCGGCGCGGGCAGGACGGCGCGGACTACCCGGTGTCGGTGCTGTCGGTCGCCGGGGACGGCGCGTTCGCCGTGGTGGACGCCGGGGACGAGGGCCCGGCGGGTGCGCTGCGGGTCCAGGTGAACCGTGACTTCCTGCTGGAGGCGGTCGAGGCGGGGGCGTCGGGGCAGCTGGTGCTGGAGCTCGGCGGGCCGATCGCGCCGCTGGCGATCCGCTTCCCCGGACGGGAGGGCACGTTCTCGCTGCTGATGCCGACCGCGCCCTGACCCCGGGCCGCGCACGGCGGCGCCCGGTGCGCACGGCGCTCCGGGCGCACCGGGCCGGGCGTCAGGCCGCCGGCCGGATGTTGTGGTTGCGGCGGAAGACGTTGCCGGGGTCGTACTCGGCCTTGACGGCGGCGAGCCGGGCGAGGTTCCCGGCCCCGACCCCGGCGAGGTCGCGCTCGGCGCCCTCGTCGCCGATGAAGTTGAGGTAGACCGCGCCGATCGACCAGGGCTTCATGTCCGCGCAGACGGCGTGCGTCCAGGCCCGGCCGCGTGCGTCGTCGGCCGGGTCCTCCCAGACGCCGAAGGGGTGCACGGCCCACGGGGCGTCCCGCCAGGGCACGGGGTAGGCGTGGTCGCCGGCGGCGATCGCGCCGCCGAGCGCGAAGACCACGTGCTGGGTGCCGGAGGGCACGATCATGTCGTCGGCGCGGGCGCAGAAGCGGCCGACGGCCTCGTCCGGGAAACCGGAGAGGTACTCCGCGGACCAGTAGTTCCGGTAGCCGGGCGGGTCGTCGAGCATGCACTGCAGGTCGGCGTACGGGATCTCGGTGATCACCTCGGCGGCGTGGCCGAGCCCGAGGAGGGGTTCGAAGAAGCGCCGGGCGTCCGCCATCGGGCCCGTCCAGGTGACCAGGACGCCGGCGGCGCGCCGCCCGACCAGGGTGGCGGGCACGAACTCCTCCGGCGGGGCGGTGAGGTAGATGAAGGCGCCGCCGGCGGCGTCGGGTGCGTCGCCCATGAGGTCGCGGTAGCGGGTCAGCACCTCGGGGCCCTTGTCGGCGTCCCAGAGCAGCAGGGCCATGGAGAAGTCCGGCAGCGGGTGCAGGCCGAAGGTGAACCGGGTGGCGATGCCGAAGTTGCTGCCGCCGCCGTGCAGGGCCCAGAAGAGCTCGGGGTTCTCCTGGGCGTCGGCGTGCACGCTCCGCCCGTCCGCGGTGACGAGGTCGACGGCGAGCAGGTTGTCGCACATCAGGCCGAAGCGGCGCTCCAGCCAGCCGGAGCCGCCGCCGAGGGTGATGCCGCCGATGCCGGTGGTGGAGACCCTGCCGCCGGTGGTGGCCAGGCCGTGGGCCTGGGTGGCGCGGTCCAGGTCTCCCATGAGGGCGCCGCCGCCGACCCGGGCGACCCGGGCGGCGGCGTCGACCTCGACGGTGTTCATCCGCCGGAGGTCGATCACGAGGCCGCCGTCGACGAGGGACTGTCCGCTGACGGAGTGCCCGCCGCCGCGGACCGCGGTCTCCAGCTCCCGGCTGCGGCCGAAGGCGAGCGCCGCGGCGATGTCGGCGGGCCCGTCGCACTGGGCGACGACGGCCGGCCGGCGGTCGATCATCGCGTTGTGGACGGTGCGCGCCTCGTCGTACCCGGGGTCGTCCGGCAGCACGAGCCGGCCGGCGAATCCGTCGGCGAGTTCCTCGGGCCGGAGCCTGTCGAGCGGGACGGAAGCCATGACGGACCCTCCTTGCAGGCCGGGGTGAGGGATCCCCTTCTTCCGAGGCTAGGCCGTACGGGTGAGGCCCGCACCCGGCGGTCCGGCCGTCAGGCCGCGGTGCCCAGGGCGGGCACCGCGGTGCGGACCGGCTCCGCGGCGCGCGGGGCGTTGTCCTGTGCGGGCGTCAGGTGGCCGCGCAGCCGGACGGCGAGCAGCACGATCAGCAGCGTGCAGGCGGCCATCGCCAGCAGGTAGAGCGGCCAGGTGCCGGCGCCGACGAGCAGCACGCCGACGGCCGGGCCGACCGCGACGGCGACCTGCTTCACCAGGGCGTGCGCGGCGTTGTAGGTGCCGAGCAGCCGGGCCGGGGCGAGGTCGGCGACGATCGGGCCGAGGGTCGGGGCGAGCAGCGACTCGCCGACGCCGAAGAGCGCGTAGACGGCGACGATCGCGACGGTCGCGGCGAGCGCGTCGGAGCGCACCAGGCCCGCCACCAGGGCGGCGGTCCAGGCACCGAGCCAGACCACGCCGGCGGCGGCCATCGCGGTGGTGCGGCGGCGGCGCTCGGTGAGCCGGACGACGACCATCTGCAGCAGCACGATGGTCAGCGCGTTGGCGCCGATCGCGAGGCCGAGCACGGACGGGTCGGTGCCGACCGTGTCGGTGGCGAACGCGGCGACGCCGGACTCGAACTGGCCGTAGCAGGTGAAGAAGATCAGTCCGACGAGCAGGCAGAGCCGCACCATGGCCTTGTCCGCGGCGACCGCGCGCAGGCCGCTCGGTCCGCCCGGGTCGGCCACCAGGGTCGGCGCGGCCTGCGGGATGCGGGCCGTGCCGGTGACGAGGGCCAGGCCGAGCAGGGTGAGCGCCTCGATGGTGAAGAGCCGGGTGAGGCTGGCCGGGTCGGCGGGGTCGACGATCTGGCCGCCGACCAGGGCGCCGATGCCCATGCCCAGGTTGACCAGGGTGAACTGCAGGGCGAAGGCCCGCGAGCGGCCGGCCCGGCCGGTGCTGCGGACGATCATGGTGGCGAGCGCGGGCTGGCAGGTGGTGACGCCCGCGCCGAAGAGGAACGACGCGAGCAGCAGGGTCGGCGTGGTGGCGGCCTGCCCGAAGGCGTACGCGCCGGCGGCGGCCAGTGCGGCCCCGGCGAGGAGCAGCGGCCGCGGGCCGTGGCGGTCGATGGCGCGGCCGCCGAAGGGCAGCACGACGAGCGCGGCGAGCGCGAAGACGGTGAACACCATCCCGGCCGCGAGCGGTCCCAGCCCCCGCACCTGGTCCACGTACACGAACATGTACGGCATCGTGAAACCGCTGCCGAACGCGCTCAGCGCGTTGCCCGCCTGGACGCGGCGCAGCGGCCCGCCCGCCCTGTCCGTCCGCCGCGTCCGCTGCTTCACCGTGCCGGTCACCGTGCACACCCCTCTGCCGCCGAGGAAGGTTGAAGCCCTCCTGCTTTAACTCCGTAAGATTTCAGAGCTAAACTCTATGAGTCCGAAGACTCAGGCGTCAAAGGCTTAACACCTGCAGGCTGCGTGGGAGAATGGCCCGCATGACCACACGCAAGGCCGGGCAGCCGGCCGCCACCGAGCTCGACATCGCCGAGCAGGTGGCCCTCTACCAGCGGGAATTCCCCACCGTGGACCCCCAGGTGGAGACGATCGTGTCCACGCTGTCCCGGCTGGTCCGGCGCATGAACGTGGCCTACAGCCGGCAGCTGGCTGTGCTGGGAATCACCTCCGCCGAGTGGGAGGTGCTCAAGGCGCTGGTCTTCGCGGGCAGCCCCTACCGGCTCGGCCCCGGCGAACTCGCCAAGCGGCTCGGCCTCACCCCGGCGGCGATGACGCACCGCATCGACCGGATGGTCGCCGACGGCCTGGTCACCCGCGACCGCGACGAGGCGAACCGGGTCCGCGTGATCATCGAACTCACCGGGACCGGCCGCAGCAAGTGGCTCGAACTCATGCGGATGGCCGCCGTCTTCGAGGCCGACCTCCTGCAGGACGTGACCGGCACCGACCGCGCCCTGCTCTCCGGCATGCTCGGCCGCATGCTGCGCCGCATCGAGGAGAGCCAGCCCGACGCCCTCGGGCGCACCGAGGACCTGGACTGACCGCACCGCGCGGCACCGCCACGGAACGGGGACTGCCCCGGACGGAGGATCCGTCCGGGGCAGTCCCGTGCAGCAGTGGTGCGGTGGTGCGGTGCGGGTGTCAGCAGGCGCCGTTGTCGGTCCAGACGCCCCACTGGCCGCTGAGCGACGGGTCCTCGTTCTGGGTCCACCACTTGTTGGTGTACTTGTGGCCCTTCCAGGAGACGACGCTGCCGGCGGTCGCGTAGACCGTGGCGGCGTTCCAGCTCGGGGCGGTGCAGGTGCCGCCGGTCGGGCTGGCCGAGGTCGACGGGGAGGAGGACGGGGAGCTCGACGGCGAGGAGGACGGCGACGCCGAGGGGCTCGGCGAGGAGGAGGCGGTCGCGCTCGGCGAGGAGGTCGGGGCCGGGCAGGCCGAGGCCGAGCCGTTGGTGGCCGTCACCATCTTGTCGAAGAGCGAGGTCTGGGTGCCCAGGTCGTAGAGCGAGAAGGCGAAGGAGCCGCCGAGGCCGTTGCAGTGCGCGTAGTCCAGCTTGGCCTGGATCGACTGGGCGTTCTCACCGCTCCAGAAGGTGGTGCCGTCGTAGAAGTACGCGGCCTTCGCGGCGTCGTCCCAGTAGGTGTTGGACGCGTTGGTGACGAAGGAGCTGAGCTCCTTGTACATCTGGATGCCCGCCACGTTGCCGGACATCGCGGCGCCCGGGGCCGGCGCCGTGGCCGACTGGAAGAGGCCGTGGGTGCTGCCGGGGGTCACGCCGGTCCAGCCGCGGTAGTAGAACGGCACACCCATGTTGATCTTCTTCGCGGGGAAGCCGCCCGGGATCCCGTACTGCGGGTCGCCGACCGTCCAGGCCTTGATCGCGTTGTCGATCGAGTACTTGCCGGTGCCGCCCGGGACGGGGGTCATCGGGTCGCTCGGGTTGGTGTAGATCGGGGCCTGGTGGTTGGTCGGGCCCTGGGCGTCCCAGCCGCCGTGCATGTCGTACGTCATGACGTCGAGGAACGTCAGGTACTGGCCGAGCTTGTCGGTCTCCAGGTTCTTGATCTTGTCCTGGCCGGCGCCGACCGCCGCGGAGAGCGCGTAGGACTTGCCGTCGGCCGCACCCTGGGCGTTCAGCTGGGAGCGGAGCTCCGCGAACAGCGCGGTGTTGTTCTGCTTGTCGGCGGCGGAGGAGTGGTTGCCGGTGTGGCCGCCGCCGCCCGGGTACTCCCAGTCGATGTCGAAGCCGTCGAAGACGCCCGCGCCGCTGCCGGTGCCGCCGAAGCCGCCCTGCACGGGCAGGTTGCCCTTGATGAACATGTCGACGCAGGAGGAGACGAACTTCTTGCGGGAGGCGTCGGTGGCCGCCACGTCGGAGAAGTACTTCGAGTAGGTCCAGCCGCCGATCGACAGCAGCACCTTGAGGTTCGGGTTCTTGGCCTTGAGCTTCTTGATCTGGTTGAAGTTGCCGACCAGCGGCTGGTTCCAGGTGTCGGCCACGCCGTCCACGCTGGTCGCCGCGTCGAAGGTCTTCTGGTAGTCGGCGTACGCGTCGCCCGCGCCGTCGCCGGCGCTGCCGTTGTTCTCGTCCTGCGAGGCCGCCTTGGTGGCCTGGAAACAGGTGAGGTTGGTCGGGTCGATGTTGGCGAAGTCGTAGATCAGGTAGTCCAGCTTGGAGGCCACGCCGGTGTCCTGGACGGTCTTCAGGTAGTACGCGTTGCTGTAGATCGACCACTGGTCGAAGTACGCGACCTTGATGCCGCCCGACGTGGCGGGCGCGCCGGTCGAGTTGGTCGCGGCGGCCTGGGCGGAGCCGCCCGAGGTCAGCGCGAGCGCGCCGCCGAGCAGCAGGGAGGCGGCGGTGCCGGCCGCGAGGGCGCTGAGCCCCCGGGAGCGGCGGCGGTGGGGCCGGGGCGATTGCGGGAGGGAACGAAGCATGGCTGCGTGACTCCTGGTCGTGGGGGAGGTCCCGCCGCGCCCCGGGGGCGACCGTGCAGGTGGGACCGCACGGTCAGGGGCATGACAGGGGAATCGAACGTTGGCCTGCACAAAGGTCAGCTGCCGGGGCGCGCCGAACCGGCGCCGACGGCCCGAACCGTCGGCACCGGCCCAGGGGCTCCCTGCACCTGGCCACAAAAATGGACTAGACCAAACTCCCCGTCAAGAGCCGCCCCCTGCACTTGAGGTGCCCTTAAGGTTGCGATCGGCTGCCGCTCAGTAGCGCAACGCCCGTGCGACGGACACCTTCACGTCACCGGAGAGCGTCCGGTTGCTGCGCGCCGTGGCCTGCGCCGACGCCCCCGCCGCCACCTCCGGCACGTTCACCACGACCGTGTCGAGGCGGTTGCCGCTCGCGTCCTCGAAATCGATCTGCAGGGTGTAGCGGTAGCCCTGCGAGGCGTGGTTGGTGACCGTGATCGGCACGTCCGTACGGCCGTCGGACCCGGTCACCGGGTCACCCAGCTCGACGTCCTCGTCGGCGTCCAGACCACCCTTCACGGCGGCCACCGCCGAGGAGGCCGCCGCCTCCGCCGAGGCCACCGCGGACGCCGCGGAGGAGGCCAGACCGCTCGCGGCGGAGGCCAGTTCGGACGCCTTCGACTGCACCGCCGCGGCGGCCGACGACGCCACCGACGACGGGCTGCTGTCCGAGGAGCACCCCGCGAGCACGGCACCCCCCAGCACCACGGCGGTTCCCAGCAGGGCGGTGGAACGGATCCGGCGGTTCATGGCTGCTCCCGGTGGACGACGGCACTCGCGCACCACCCTCCGCACGACTCCCCGCCGCAGCCAGCAGAGCCGGGCGAACGGGTGACCCCGCCGCCCCGGCCCCGCCGGCATCGCCGCAGGTCGCGCCACCGGCAGCCGGTCCGGCACCGCGGCGGGCCCCTGGCACCCCCGGGGAGCCGGGGAGCGCCGGGAACCTCGCGGCGGACGGCCGGCCGGGCCGCCCCCGGCGGCGGCGCGGCAGCCCCCTCGCGAGGCGGAGGAGCCCGTCAGGACAGCCCGGAGCCCTCCTGCATGGCCGCCTGCTCGACCGCCCTGATCTCCCGCCGCCGGACGGTCTCCTGACGCCGCGCCACCACGACGGCCGCACCGGCCGCGCTCGCGCCGAACGCCACCAGGCCCACCCACGGCCGGTCCAGGGTGTGCCCGAGCGCGTGGTCGAGGGAGTAGCGGCCGGCGCCCGCCAGGCCCAGCGCGAGGCCGCAGGTGCCCAGCAGCGCCGGGTACTCGAACCCGCCGCCCTGCGCGAAGAAGCCCGCCGGGGCGTGCACCGCGATCGCGCCGGCCATCGTGCCGGCCACGACCGACCCGGCGGCGGGCGTCGCCAGGCCCAGGGCCAGCAGCGCACCGCCGCCGGCCTCCCCCAGGCCGGACGCGACGGCACTGGCCCGGGCGGGCTCGTACCCCATGTGGTCCATGGCCTGGGCGGTGCCCTCCAGCCCGCCACCACCGAACCATCCGAAGAGCTTCTGGGCGCCGTGCGCGAAGAGCACACCGCCCACGGCGGCGCGCAGGACGAACAGGCCGAGGTCCTTGCGGTGCAGACTGGTCATGATGAGCCCCTGGGTCGGTGGCGACAGGTCCCCTCCATCGCAGCCCACGGGCCGGACCCGCTCGACCCGGGAGCGCCATCCGGGCGAACCGCAGAGGAGCTCCATGGCCCTGCCCGCACCCCCCGTCTTCCACCTCGACGGCACGGAGGTCACCGGCGAGGCGGCCTTCTACGCCGCCCTCGGCGCGGCCCTGCACGCCCCGGACGGCTACTACGGCAGCAACCTGGACGCACTCGCCGACTGCCTGCGGGGCGGGTTCGGTCCGGAGCCGCCGTTCGTCCTCGTCTGGCACGCCTCCGCGCTGGCCTCCGGACGGCTGGACCGCCGGCTGCTCGTCGCCGGGCGGGAGGGCAGCTACTTCGAGGCCGTGCTGGACGTGCTGCGCGAGGGCGGCGTGACGGTACGGCTGCGCTGAACGCCCTTCCGCGGCACCGCCGGTACGGCTCCGGCGCGCCGGGGCCGACGGTCCGTTACCCAGCCGGGACACTCGGCCGGAACCGTCGCACCCGCGCCGCACGTGATCACGCCTGACAGTCCGGACCGGCCGATCAGCAGGAGCCCGCCATGAAGCAGCACCCGACCACCGCAGCCCGGGCTGCGGCGGCCGCCGCAGCCGTCCTCGCCCTCGCCCTGGGCGCCGTCGGCTGCAACGGCGACGGGACCGACGCCGCCGCGGGCACCGCGCCCGCGCAGGCCACCACGGCCGGCACCGCCGCCGCGAGCCCGGCGGGCGCCGGCCGGAGCACCGCCGGGAGCAGCACCCCGCAGGGCACCGCGAAGACGCCGGCCGCGGCCCCCACGCGGTGCCGCACCGCCGACCTGAAGGCCGACGTGCAGGTGCAGGAGGGCGGCGGCCGGGCCATGGTGATGCTGACCAACGCGAGCGGCCGCACCTGCACCGTCAAGGGCTACCTCGGCTACGGCGGGCTGGCCGCCGACAACTCCCGGGTGGACGTGGCCACCAGCCGGGTCGCGAAGCCCGGCCCTCCGGTCACCGTCACCCTCAAGCCCGGCACCACCGCCTTCTCCGGCCTCTCCTGGAGCACCTGCGACAAGGCCGACCCGACGTGCGCCGTGCTGGCGGGCGTCGTGGTCACCCCGCCGGACGAGACCACCCAGCTCACCGCCGTCCTGCTGGGCACGGACGGCAAGCCGGCCGTCCAGCTGCCGGTCTCCGCGGCGGGCTTCACCGTGGGCACGCTCCAGCCGTCCAACCAGGGCGTGCTGCTCGACTGAGCCGGCCGGCCCCGGCGGGCGGGCAGGTGGCCGGGCAGGCGGGCGGGCGGGCTCAGAAGAACGTCCGCACCAGGTCGACCACGCGCGGGTGTTCGGCGTCCGCGTCGTCCAGCACCGGGACGAGGTTCCAGCGGTCGAAGGCCGTGCACGGGTGCGAGACGCCGAGCCGGACGACGTCGCCGACCTGCACGTCGGCGCCGCGCAGGAAGCCGTGCTGGTCGTTGAGCGCCGTGACCTCCGCACCGGCCAGCGGCTTGCCGCCGCGGACCTGCTGCGGGATCGGCAGCCCGAGGTCGGCCGGCAGGTCGCGCTTGCCCGCGTCCAGCAGCGCCAGGCCCGGCTCCGGCGTGGAGAGCACCCGGGACCAGCCGTGCAGCGCCGGGCGCAGCTCCTGCCCGGCCCCCCGGCCGAACGGCGAGATGCCGCGGTAGAAGCCGTCGTCGTGCGCGAGGTAGGCGCCGGCCCGCACGACCACCCGGGTGCGGGCGTCGGCCAGCGGGGCGAGCTCCTCCGCGACCGTGTCGAAGAACGCGCTGCCGCCGGCGGTCACCCACACCTCGTCCGCGTCGTCGAGCAGGCCGTCGCCCGCCAGCTGCCGGTGGAGGTCGGCCAGACGGCGCAGGTAGGCGGTGACGGCCGCGAGCGAGGCCGGTGAGGCGTCGGGGCCGAGCGGCCCCTCGTAGCCGCTGACCCCGGCGAGGCGCAGGCCCGGGGCCGCGTGCACCGCGCGTGCCACCTCCACCGCCTCCGGCAGCGTGCGGCAGCCCGTACGGCCGCCGGGGGCGCCGAGCTCGACGCAGACGTCGACCGGGGCCGGGGCGCCGCGCAGGGCCTCGGACATCAGGGCGACGGTGCGGGGGGAGTCGGCCCAGCAGGCGAAGCGGAACGCCGGGTCGGCGGCGAGCTCGGCGGAGATCCAGCGCAGGCCGGCCGGGTCGAGGAGGGTGTTCGCGAGGTGGATGCGGCGCACGCCGAAGGCCCGGCCGACCCGCAGCTGCGGCAGGTTCGCGAGGGTGACGGCGACCGCTCCGGCGTCCAGGTGGCGCTGCCACAGGGCGGGGGCCATCGAGGTCTTGCCGTGCGGCGCGAGGCCGACCCCGGCCTGGGCGCACCAGGCGGCCATGGTGCGGAGGTTGTGGTCGAGCGCGGTGTCGTCCAGGGTGAGCAGCGGGGTGCCGAGGGAGTCCAGGGCGGGGCGGTCGGCGAGGAACTCGGCGACGGTGCTGCCCCATGCCTCGGCCGGGACGGCCTTGAACCGGAAGTCGAGCCGCTCCCCGGCGAGTTCGGCCACCCTGGCCCGGTCGATCAGCTCCATCGGTCCCTGCCGCCCTTCGTGCGCGTGCCGCGCGCGGCCGCGCGGGCTCCCGGGAAGCCTATGCCTCTCAGGGGGCGACCACGGCCCGCCACGGGACGGGACTGGAGAGGATCATCGAACTGGCGGGCTGCCCGTACGCGGCGAGGCGGTCGATGAGCTGCTCGAAGGCGACCATGCCGGACACCCCGACGAGCAGGGTGCAGCAGGCGCCGCCGGTGATCCGGTGCAGCTGGAAGACCTCCGGCCAGCGGGCCACCCCGGGGTCGCGGAGCACGCAGTGCGGGCCGTAGCACTGCATGGTGACGAGGGCCGTCACGGCGAGGCCGGCCCGGGCCGGGTCGACGTGGGCGTGGTAGCCGGTGATCACCCCGTCCGCCTCCAGCCGGCGGACGCGTTCGGCGACGGCCGGGGCGGAGAGGCGCACCCGGCGCGACAGCTCGTTGTACGACAGCCGGGCGTCGGCCTGGAGCTCGGCGAGCAGCATCCGGTCGACGGCATCCATGGTGACTCCCCGGTTTCGGGTTTGCGATCGTGAAGCGATCCTGGGTGAAGACCTTGCGTTCGCAAGGCCGGGCCACGTGATTGCAGTCCGTCGCCCCTTCAGGATCGTACGGGCGGCGCCGCACAATGGTGGCCCCCCGCGAGGAAGGGGGAGACAACAGGGCAGACCAGGAGGAAACGCCATGGGCGGCGACGCCGCGGATCGGCCGAATCTCGCGTTCGGCGCGCACGACGAGCCGGGGACGGGCACCCCGTACTCGCGCTACGTGCAGCTCGACGTGCTGCACGGCCTGCAGCAGCCGCGCAGCAAGGTGCACGCGGAGTACTCCTTCATCGTCACCACCCAGGTCATGGAACTGCTGTTCGACCTGCTGCACCGCGACTGGCAGCTCGCCCAGGGCGCCCTGCGCGAGAACGACCTGCCGGGCGCGCTCGCCGCCCTGCGCCGCGCCACGCACACCCAGGACGTGCTGATCTCCTCCTGGGACCTGCTCGCCACCATGACCCCCGGCGAGTTCACCGCCTTCCGGGAGGTGCTCGGCGAGGCGTCCGGCTTCCAGTCCGCGGCCTTCCTCAAGCTGGAGTTCCTGCTCGGCAACAAGGCCGCCACGCTGCTGCGCATGTACGAGGACAGCCCCGCCCTGCACGGCGAGCTCACCGCCGCCCTGCACGGCCCCAGCCTGTACGACGACGCGCTCGCCCTGCTCGACCGGCGCGGCGTGGCCGTGCCGCACGCCTCCGGCCCCGAGCGGCACCGGCCCAGCCCGGAGGTCGAGGAGGCCTGGCGGCGCGTCTACACCGACCCGGAGCTCGCCGGGCTCACCCCGCTCGGCGAGGCCCTGCTCGACACCGCCGAGCGCGTCACCCGATGGCGCCAGCGGCACTACTCCTCCGTCAAGCGCACCATGGGCGCCAAGCCCGGCACCGGCGGCTCCAGCGGCCTCGACTGGCTGAGGCGCTCCGCCGACCAGGACGTCTTCCCCGAGCTGTGGACCGTGAGGAACGGCCTGTGACCCCCACCCGCGCCGCGTGCGCCGCCCTCGACGCCGCCGACCCGGTCGCCGCCCTCCGCGACGAGTTCACCCTGCCCGAGGGCGTGCTCTACCTCGACGGCAACTCGCTGGGCGCGCTCCCCCGGCACACCGCCGCCCGGATCGCCGCCGTGGTCGAGCAGGAGTGGGGCCAGGGCCTCATCCGCAGCTGGAACGACGCCGGCTGGTACGCGATGCCCCGCGGCCTCGGCAACCGGATCGCCCCGCTGATCGGCGCCGCCGACGGCCAGGTCGTCGTCTGCGACTCCACCTCGGTCAACCTCTTCAAGGTGCTCGGCGCCGCCCTGCGCCTGCGCCCCGGACGCCGCACCGTGCTCGCCGAGCACGCGTCGTTCCCGACCGACCTGTACATCACCGAGGGCGTCACCGGCCTCTTCGACGGCGCCCGCACCGTGCTCCTGCCCACCGCCGCCGACCTCGACCGGCACCTCGGCGACGACACCGCCGTGGTGGTGCTCTCGCACGCCGACTACCGCACCGGCGAACTCCTCGACATGGCGGCCGTCACCGAGCGGGTGCACGCCGCGGGCGCGCTCGTCGTCTGGGACCTCTGCCACACCGCCGGTGCGCTGCCCGTCGAACTCGACCGGTGCGCGGTGGACTTCGCCGTGGGCTGCGGCTACAAGTACCTCAACGGCGGCCCGGGCGCGCCCGCCTTCCTCTACGTCGCCGAACGCCACCAGGCCGACGCCCGGCAGCCGCTCAGCGGCTGGTTCGGCCACACCCGGCCGTTCGCGTTCGAGCCCGGCTTCGAGCCCGCCGAGGGCATCGGCCGCTTCCTCACCGGCACCCCGCCGCTGCTCGGCCTGGCCGCCCTCGACGCCAGCCTCGACGTCTGGGAGAAGGCCGACCTCACCGCCCTGCGCGCCACGTCGCTGGAGCTCACCGACCTCTTCCTCGCCCTCGTCGAACCGCTCGGCCTGGAGAGCGTCACCCCGCGCGAGCACGCCCGGCGCGGCAGCCACGTCTCGCTGCGGCACCCCGACGGGTACGCGGTGATGCAGGCCCTCATCGCCCGCGGCGTGATCGGCGACTTCCGCGCACCTGACCTCATGCGCTTCGGCTTCACCCCGCTCTACCTCCGCCGCACCGACGTGTTCGACGCGGCCGCGCACCTCGCCGGGGTGCTGGCGAGCGGCGAGTGGCAGGAGGAGCGCTTCGCCCGCAAGGGCGCGGTGACCTGACGGCGCGGCGGACCCGGCCGGGCGGGCCGACGCGGCGGACGGCGCGGCTCAGCCGCCCGGCCGCGGCGGCGCGGTGAAGGCGTTCTCCAGGGAGTCCCAGGAGAGCGGCCGGCCCGGCGGGATCCGCGTCTCGTGCGCCACCTGCACGATCCTGGTCGCCAGCCGGTGCACGGCCATCTCGTACTCCGCCCGGTGCCGCGGGGTGCGCGCCAGCGCGAGCAGCCCCTCCGCCTGGTACTCCGGGCCGAGGCTGCGGTGGTTGAACCGGAGCCGGCGGGCCGCCGCCGGCTGGTCGGCGGCGGGCACCGGCATCCAGATCACCGGCACGACGCCGCTCGCCTGCACCGCCGACCGGTCCGCCGCCCGGGCGGCGCGCCGCCCGAAGCCGTACCACTCGCGGCCGCAGCGCTCGCTGGCGAAGTAGCGGGCCGAGTACAGCGGGACGAAGACCCGGCAGGTGGCGAGCGCCTCGGTGATCTGCCACCGGGACCAGCTGTCGAGCTCCGGACTGCGGTCGAGGAACCCGGGCGGCACGGCGGCCGGCAGGTCGGTCAGCTGCAGCACCTCCTCGCAGAGGTCCTGGTAGAGGCGGTCGACGGCGCGGTCGCCGGGGCCGCCGGGGTGGCTCAGGAAGAAGTAGGGTCTGGGCGGCTCCTGGCCGGACGGCTCCTTGCGGCCCGCACCGGAGTGCGAGGGCGCTGCGGACTCCACCGCGCCGCCCTGCCGCTGGGCGTTGCGGGCGAGCACCATCGGACGGCCGTCCCGGGGCGGCCAGATCCGGGTGTGCGGCGGCGTGGGCGGGGCGCCGTCCAGGGCGAGGTCGAGCAGCTGGTGCACCGTCAGCTGCGGGCTGCCCTCGGGATCGCCCGCCCGGATCGCGGCCGCCAGCCGTCCGGCCACCGAACGGTCCACCGGGTGGCGGAGGTTGACCACCTGGAAGCTCTCCGGGTCGACCGCCACCGGCCCGCCGTCGACCTGCTCCGGCGGGCCCGCGGGGTGCGCGCCGTCGAGGATCAGCAGCCGGCGCGCGGCCCGGCCCGCCGCGACGGTCTCGACCACCGCCCGCCAGTCCAGGCCCGGCCGGTGCACCCCGCCCCAGCGGCCCGCCCCGACCGCCACCCCGAGCGCGTCGCCCGACCCGAGCGGGCCGCCCACGTGCACCACCAGGGTGTCCTCCGCCTCCAGCACCGCCCGCTGCAGCGCCCGCCGGAAACCGTCCGGATCGTCCTCGCCCAGCCAGATGTGACGGCGGTCCAGGCCCACCAGGGCCGGGTCGACGAGCGCCTCGGCGAGCGCGGCCAGGTCGCGCAGCGCGGTGTACTCCTGCTCCTCCAGCACCTCGCCGGGCGCCCCGCGCGAGGTGGTGAGCAGCAGCACCGCGCGGGAGCGCTCCGGGTCGGGCAGGGCCGCGGGACGAGCCGCGGACACCGGCCCGGGGCCGCCGGGGTGCGCGGCGGGGTGCACGGTGCCGGCCCCGTCGGGGCGCGCGGCGTCCGGCCCGGGCTCCGCCTCGTCGGGGACGTCCGGGCCGGCCGGGCCGTCGGGGGCGGCGGCGGGACCGGCGGGGGTGAGCACCGGGATGCCGGTGACCCCCAGCAGCCGGGCGGCCTCCGGGCTGACCAGCGCGAACGGATGCGGCTCCAGCATCGTCACCGAGCCGTCCCCGGCGGTCTCCACCCACGCCGGGAAGGTTCCGGCCCCGGCCCGCGCCGGGTCGCCGAGCCGGCCCCCGACCCGGACGAGCACCTCCAGCGCGTGGTGCGCCGTCGACCGCGGCAGGGTCTGCAGCAGCAGCTCCCGCACGCCGGGCCGGAACGCGAAGTAGCCCGACCGGCCCGGCTGTTCGCGCAGGAGTCCGCTCACCACGACCTCCGCCAGGTACTGCGGCTGCGGGCGGGCCAGCCCGACCTGCTGCAGCAGCCGCATCACCGGCAGGGCGGGCGTCGTCAGCGCCGTCATCCCGGCCAGGGTGAACGCCTCCCGGGAGGCCGTGGCACGGAACCGCACGACCAGTTCCTCCGCGGTCAGCTCCTCCGGCACCGGCCCGGCACCGGCCGTCCCTCCGGCACCGGCCGGCGGACCGCCCAGCAGCAGCGCCGCACCCACCACCTGCCCCCGGGTCGGGGTCGCCACCAGGCGTGCCCAGTTGGCCAGCCAGTCGGCGCCCGGTTCGAGCACGGGCACGGCGGGCCCACCCCGGCCGTCCGGGACGTCGGTGAACGGCGTGAAGCCGTACGCGGCGTCCGGGGCGCCCGCCTCGGTGGCGGTGAACACGCCCGGCACGGCCGGCACCGCGGCCAGCGGCCACAGCCGTTCGGGCAGCGGCTGCACGATCGCCACCGGCAGCCGGCGGGCCAGCCGGTGGAGGGTCCGGTGCCAGCGGTCGCCGGCCGGGCCCGGCCGCCACTGCGGCCCCATGCAGTCGCTGAGCACCAGCACCGCCGAGCGGCCCTCGGTGCCGCGGCGGTGGGTGAGCCGGCCGTCGGCGAGCAGCCGGGCCGAGGTGATCTGGCGGAACGCCCCGGTCTGCTGGAAGAGCGTGCGCGCCTCACGGGCGAGCGGCCGCCACAGGCCCATCGTGGGGCCGCAGTCGAGCACCAGGTGCAGGTCGAGCCAGCGCTCGGTGCTCGGGCGCAGCACGGGCAGCCAGCGCACCGCGCCGGGGTGCCGGAGGGCCTCGGCGAGCCGGTCGGCGGTGGCCTGTTCGTCGAGCAGGCGGCGGCGGTCGTCGGGCACCTGCCGTTTCAGCGGCCGCAGGGCGCGCTGCAGCGGCAGCGGGCGGGCGAGCATCGGCGCGGCCGGGGTCGCGGCGGCGGCGGCGCGCACGGGGCGGCCGCGGTCGGCCGCGGGCAGGTGGAGGGCGGTGCGCTGCCCGCCGGTGCCGGGGCCTGGGCCGCGGTCGGGGCGGTGGCGCGGCCGCTGCCCGCCGGGCGGGCCGGCGGCCGGTCCGGCGGTGAGGGGGGTGGTGCGGGCGGCGCCGTCCGTCCCTGCTCCGCCCTCGGTCCCGCGGGCGGCCAGCCAGAGGAGTTCGGCGAGTTCGACGGGGGCGCGCCCGGCGAGGCCGAGGTCGGCGAGCAGGTCGGTGAGGCGGTCGAGGGCCGCCGGGTCAGAAGACATCGTCCTCCTGGCCGCGGCTCAGGTAGGGCATCACCTGCGCGGCGAGTGCGGCGCGGTCCGCGGCGTCGCCGAGCTCGGGGCGGGAGGTGAGGTAGATGGCGTTCAGCAGCTGGTCGGTGGCGAGTTCGCCCTCCGCGCGGCGGGCGAGGAAGACGTCGAGGATCTCGGTGACGAGCTGCCGGTCGGACTCGGGCAGGTGGGAGTGGACGATCGACTCCAGCTCGGCGCCCTCGGGCCGGCGCAGCTCCAGCACCACGCAGCGGCGCAGGAAGGCCGCGGGGAACTCGCGTTCGGCGTTGGAGGTGAGCACGGTGAACGGGAACGCCCGGCAGCGCACCCGTCCGCCGCGCACGGCGGCGCGGGTGGTGCCGTCGGCGGTGAGCACGTTCGCCTCCGGCTGCCGGGGTGCGGCCCGGACGAGTTCGTCGATCTCGTACTGCCCCTCCTCCAGGACGTGCAGCAGGTCGTTGGGCAGGTCGAGGTCGCCCTTGTCGATCTCGTCGATGAGGAGCACCCGGGGGCTGCCGTACGGCAGCAGGGCGGTGCCGAGCGGGCCGAGCCGCAGGTGCTCGTCGAGCGCGGCGTCCGGGGCGTGCGGGCCGGACCGGTCGGCGGCGTACAGGCGGGAGAGCGGGTCGTACTGGTAGAGGCCGTCGCGCAGGGTGGTGCGGCTGGTGATGTTCCAGCGCAGCACCGGGCCGAGGCCGAGTTCGCGGGCGACCGCGTAGGGGAGGCTGGACTTGCCGCCGCCGGGCGGCCCGGTGACCAGGAGGGGCCGTCTGAGGTAGAGCGCGGCGTTGACCAGCTCGACGGTCTCCGGGGTGGGCCGGAACGTCGCGGCGCGGTGCCGCGCCGGGTCGGGCACCGGGTCGGCGGGGCCGTCCGGCGGGGCCAGCAGCGGGCCGCCGTCGAAGTCGCGCCAGGGCGGCGGGGCGGGCAGCTCGGCGATGCCGTCGTGCGGCTCGGTGACGCCCCGGTAGATGCGCTTCAGCGGCATTGCTCTCCCTGCTCCTGCTCACTCGTCGGGGCCGGCGGATGTCCGGGGCCCGTCGGGGCCCGCGGCACCGGGCGGTGGTGCGGTCGGGACGCCTCGGTACGGTCGGTGGGGCCCGGGGAGGACCGCCGGGTCCTCCCAGAGCAGCACCAGGCCGGCTGCCCAGTGCCCTGCGGGGTCGGCCGCCTCTTCCGCCTCGTGCCGCAACTCCTTGATCCGGCGCGGGAGATCGGCGGGTGCGACAACGGCCAGCTCCTCCGCCAGTCTGGCAAGGAATCGCTCGTTGCGGCAGGTCCGGCCGTGCTGATGGTCGGCGGTGCAGGGCTGTTGCCGCCAGAGCACGGCGGGCGCGCCCGCGGGGAGGGCCGCGGCCAGCAGCGGTTCGTAGGGGGCGCCCCGGGGCGGGCCGGGGAAGGCGGGCACCTCGGTCCGTTCGGCGGGCCGCAGGCGGTGGTAGAGCCTTTTGGGGTCGGGCAGTTCGGTGCAGCGCAGCAGGTGCAGGCGGGTGCCGTCGAGGTTGCGCAGGGCGTCCCACTTGTGTTCGAGCTGGCGCCGGGCGGCCGGGTCGGCGCGGCGCTGGGCGTCGACGACGACGACGGCGTGGTCGGCGCCCAGCGGGCCGAAGTCGGTGCGCCGCCGGGCCCAGGTGTGCACCGGCTCGGTGAGCCAGCGGCGGGGCAGCGAGAAGACGACGAGTTCGGCGCCGTCCGGTTCCAGCAGGCCGAGTTCGTGGTCGATGCGGTCGCGGACGACCCGCTGGAGCCGGATCCGGGGCACGGTGCGGTTGTCGGCCGGGCCGATCCGGCCGTCGCGGACGGCGGAGACGGAGACGTGGAACATCGCCGGTCCGGCGCCGCTCGGCGCGATCTCGACCAGGATCGGCCGCCATCGCTCGCGCCTGCGGCGGGCGGGCACGGCGGCGGACCCGGTGTCGGCCCGGTGCTCGTCGAGCCACGCGTGGAGACCGCGGCGCAGCGCGGGGTCGGAGCTGGCGTCGGCGACGTGGTGCGCGAAGTGCACGACGGGGTGCGGGCCCTGGGGCGGTCCGCCGACCTCGGCGAGCAGGTACCAGCCGGCGTCCCAGAGGGTGACCGGGCGGCTCGGCGGGTCGGGGCAGCCGAGCGGGCCGACGGCCGTCCGGTAGAGGTCGAGCGGGTCGGCGGGCGGCGGCGCGGCGGCGAGCAGGAGGCGCAGCGCCCGGACGGCGGGAGCGGGCAGGGCGGCGCCGGTGAGCCGGTCGGAGAGCTGCGGCACGTACCGGGCGGCGGCCTCGGCGGGCAGCATCTGGCCGAGCCGGACGGCCGGGCGGGTGCGGTCGTCGGTGCCGCGCGGCATGCCGACGGTGTCGAGGGCGGCCGTCACCAGGCCGGCCACCTCGCCGGTCTCGGCGATCACGACCGGGCCGCCGCTGAATCCCGGGGAGAGCGGCATGCCGGAGCCCTCGTGCTCCAGTTGCACGAGTTCGCCGGCGATCCGGAACCCGCCGCGGGTCAGGCGGATCTCGCTGCTGAGCCCGGTGTCGTGCCCGGCCGGGAAGCCGTACGCGACGAGGGCGGGTGCGGGCGGTCCGGCCCAGCGGTGCAGCGGCGCGAACGGGGCGGGTGCGGCGACCTGCGCGGGCACCGGGTCGTGGAGCTCGAGGACGGCGACGTCGCCCGCCCCGCCGGGGAGCCGGGGCCACGGCCCGCGGAGCGTGACGGCGGCGGCGATCGGCGGCAGGTCGGGGTGGGCGACGAGCCTGACCTCGGCGCGGTCGGCGCCGTGCACGACGTGGGCGCAGGTGAGCACCTCGCGGTCGGAGATGAGGATGCCGGCGCCGGTCAGCGGCCCGGCGGGCCCGGCGGTGTCGATCCGGGCGAGCCAGCGGACGTCCTGCATCGGCACGTCCGGTCAGTGCCCCGCCTGCTCCACGGGCCGGCCGGGTGACCAGGAGAGTTTCACGGTGAGATGGGCGTCGGCCGTGGTGCGGGCGATGAGCGCGCCCGCCTCGGCGGAGAGTTTGACGCCGAACTCGATCTCCACGGCGTCGGGCCGGAGGCTGCCGTCGCGGAGGACGGCGAGCGCCGCCTCGGCGGCGCTGCGGACCCCGGCCAGCGCGTGCTCGAACGTCCCGGACGCGCGGACGACGGCGTCGCCGCCCCGCCCGACCGGTTGCATGCCGTACGCCGCCGGTGCCTGGGCCGTGCTCTCGACCCGGACCACCGCGCCGTCGGCCGTCAGGAACTCCACGTACTCCGACATGGGCACTCCCCACCGTGTCAAGCCGTACTGTCAGCCGAATTCCCTGGCGATCGTCGCACAGCGCGGGCTCCTGCGCAGCGGTTCCGACGGGGTTGGCACCGGGAATCCTGAAGGAACATGACAATATGTCAGGCGGTGCGGCCTCCCGGCCCCGGCCGGAATCCGACGGTCCGCCCGGCCCGCGTCACGGGTGCCCCGCGCGTGGCGGCCGCCCGGCGCGCACGGGCCGCGCAGCCGGCCGGAACCGGCGCCCCGGGCCCCGGGCAGGCCGCCCGCGTAAGGGGTGTTAGCGTCGGCGGGGCCGCGCGGGAGCACCGCGCGCCGCCCCCTCCCCCGCCGCGAAGGACGACCTCCCCATGGCCAAGTTCCTGCTGAGCCTGCACGTGCTGGCCTCGGTGCTGTGCATCGGCCCGGTCGCGGTCGCCGTCAGCATGTTCCCGCGGCGCGCGGCGGCCGCCCTCGCGGGCGGCGACGACCTGCCCGCGGCGGGCGCCTCGGTGCGGATGCTGCACCGCATCACCCAGGTCTACGCGCTGGCCGGGATCGCCGTGCCGCTGCTGGGCGTCGGCGTCGCGCAGGCGATGGGCGTGCTCGGGCAGTCCTGGCTGATCGCCTCGATCGTGCTGACCGCCCTGTCGGCCGCGGCCCTGCTGCTCTTCGTGGTGCCCGCGCAGCAGTCCGTGATCGACACCCTGGACGCCGAGGCGGGCACGCCCGCCCCGCACTCCCGCGGCGACGACCGCGAGCGCGCCACGCGCGGCCTGAGGCTGCTGCCGATGACGGCGGGCGTCTTCAACCTGCTGTGGGCGGTGGTCGTGGTGCTGATGGTCATCCGGCCGGGGTCGACGACGGGGGCCTGACCTCCACCCGCCCCGTCCCGCGGATCTCCAGGCCCTCCAGCAGCTCCCGGGTCGCCGCGGCCACCGCGGCCACCGCCCGGTCGAACGCCTCCTGGTTGTGGGCCGCGGGCGCACGGAAGCCCGACACCTTGCGGACGTACTGCAGGGCCGCGGCGTGGACGTCGTCGGTGGTGACCTCCGGCATCTCCGGCGGCCTGAGGGTCTTGATCGATCGGCACATGCCTCCAGTCTGCCCCGCCGCGGGCGCCGTACGGCGTCCTCCGCGGATTCGGGCCGGGTCAGCCGGACGGGCCCATCAGGCGCCGCGTGAGCGGTGTCCGGGCGAGCGCCACCGCCCCGGCCGCCACCAGCGCGACGCCCAGCAGGGCGGGCACCAGCCACACCCCGCCGCGCAGCCGCTCCTCGTAGAGCAGCACCCCGAGCGCCAGGCTGACCGCGGCGTCCCCCAGGGTCAGGGCGGGCTGCGAGGCCACCAGCGGGCCGGACTGCAGCGCGTTCTCCAGCAGGTAGAGCGAGCCCACCCCGGCCGCCGCGAAGGCGTACGTCTGCCAGGCGGTGAGGAAGGCGCCCACGCCGTGCCCGTCGAGCAGGTGGGTCGACGACTTGATCAGGGCCGCCGTCAGCGCGTTGCCGATCGCCGCGGCCGCGGCGAGGCAGCAGGCGCGCACCCCGCCCGGCGGACGGCGCAGGGCCACGGCGCAGAGCACGGCGATCGCCGCACCGCAGCCCGCCAGGGCGGGGATCCACCGCTCCATCGGCACGTGCATCGTGCCGGCCGACGGCGAGGACGCGCCGAGGGCCAGGCCCAGCCCGGCGACCAGGCAGCCCACCGCCGCCCAGCTGCGGGCCGGCAGGTTGCGGCGCGCCGCCGCGGAGGCGATGAGCAGCGCGAACGGCAGCTCCAGCACGAACACGGGCTGCACCACCGAGAGCGCGCCCCGCGCGAGGGCCACCGCCTGCAGCAGTGCCGCCGCCGTCACCGCGACGATGCCCGCGACCCAGACCGGCCGCCGCGCCAGATCGAGCAGCAGCCGGAGGCGGAAGCCGTCGGAGCCGGGCACCGTCGCGGCGGCACGGTGCTGCAGCACGGTGGCCAGCGCGTTGCTGAGCGCACCGCACAGGGCCAGCAGGACGGGAAGCACGGAGGTCGACCATCCCTTCGCCGGGGGCGGCCAGTCTCGCCCGCCCGCGGTGCCGGGCCGCCGCACCGCGCCGCGGTCAGGCCGCCGGCAGCCCGAACAGCCGCGCGGCGTTGCCCCGGCAGACCGCCCGCAGCCACGCGGGGCCGAGCCCGAGCCCGGCGAGGGCGTGCAGGGCGGTGGCGTACGGGTACGGGATGTTGGGGTAGTCGGTGCCGAGGAGGATGCGGTCCTGCAGGTCGAGCAGCCGGGGCCGCAGCCCGGGCGGGAAGGGTGCGCGTTCCTCGGTGAAGGCGGTGAACGCCATCGTGGTGTCCAGGTGGACGGACGGGTGGCGCCCGGCGAGGTCGAGGAACTCGCCGTACTCCGGCAGGCCCATGTGGGCCACCACCAGGTGCAGTCGGGGATGGCGGGCGAGCACCCCGCCGATCGGGCCGGGGCCGGTGTGCTTGCCGGGCACCGGGCCGGAGCCGCAGTGCGTCACGACGGGCGTGCCGCTCTCCGCGAGCAGCCCCCAGACGTCGTCCAGCAGGGGGTCGCCCGGGTCGTACGCGCCGACCTGCAGGTGCGCCTTGAAGACCCGGGCACCGCGGCCGAGCGCCTCGCCGACGTACGCGGCGGCGCCGGGCTCGGGGAAGAAGGTCGCGGTGTGCAGGCAGCCGGGGGTGCGGGCGGCGAAGCCGGCGGCCCAGGCGTTGAGCCAGGCGGCCATGCCGGGCTTGTGCGGGTAGAGCATGGCGGTGAACGCCTCGACGCCGAACTCCCGCAGTGTGGCGACGCGTTGCTCCTCGGCATGCCGGTAGGTGATCGGCCAGGGCCGTCCGGTGAGCGGGCCGGCCGCGTCGAAGTAGGCCCACACCTTGGCGAGTACGCGCTCCGGCATGAAGTGGGTGTGCACGTCGATCAGCCCCGGCAGCCCCAGCTCCTGCCAGAAGGAGCGGACTTCGGCGGCCTCGGCGGGGCTCACCGCCGCACGGCCCGGTCGAGCACCGCCGCCGTGTCGACCCCGGCGGGCAGGGTGCCGAACGCCCCGCCGTGGTCACCGCCGAGCCGGGAGGCGCAGAACGCGTCGGCCACCGCCGGGTCGCCGTACCGCACGAGCAGCGAGCCCTGCAGGGCCAGGGCCATCTGCTCGACCAGCCGGCGGGTGCGGTACTCCAGGTCGGTGAGGTCGCCGAGCTGCTTGCGCAGGGCGGCGGTCGCGGCGTCGAGACGGCGGTCGGCACCGGCCGCGGCGTCGAGTTCGGCGAGGAGCGCGGCGACCGTCGCCGGGTGACGGGCCATGGCGCGCAGCGCGTCCAGGGCGGCGACGTTGCCCGAGCCCTCCCAGATGGAGACCAGCGGCGCCTCCCGGTAGAGCCGGGGCATGCCGGACTCCTCGACGTAGCCGTTGCCGCCGAGGCACTCCATGGCCTCGGCGGCGTGCGCCGGACCCCGCTTGCACACCCAGTACTTGGAGACGGCGAGGGCCAGGCGGCGCAGCAGCGCCTCCTGTTCGTCGCCGGCCAGGGCCCGGTCGGTCGCCTCGGCGAGGCGCATCGCGACGGTGGTGGCGGCCTCCGACTCGACGACGAGGTCGGCGAGCACGTTGCGCATCAGCGGCTGGTCGACCAGCGCCGCGCCGAACGCCCGGCGGTGGGTGGCGTGGTGGAGCGCCCGGACCGTGCCGTACCGCATGGCGGAGGCCGCGCCGAGGGTGCAGTCGAGGCGGGTCATGTTGACCATCTCGATGATGGTCGGCACGCCGCGGCCCTCCTCGCCGACCAGCAGGCCGACGGCGCCGTCGTACTCGATCTCGGCGGAGGCGTTGGACTTGTTGCCGAGCTTGTCCTTGAGCCGCTGGAGCAGGAGGCGGTTGCGGGTGCCGTCCGGCAGCACCCGGGGCAGCAGGAAGCAGCTGAGGCCGCCGGGGGCCTGCGCGAGGGTGAGGAAGACGTCCGACATCGGGGCGGAGGTGAACCACTTGTGGCCGGTGAGGCGGTAGGTGCCGTCCGGCTGCGGCACGGCGGCGGTGGTGTTGGCGCGGACGTCCGAGCCGCCCTGCTTCTCCGTCATCGACATGCCGGCGATCAGGCCGCGCTTGGTGCCCGGGGCGCGCAGCCCGAAGTCGTACTCCCGTGCGGCGAGCAGGGGTTCGTACTCCGCGGCGAGGGCGGGCGTGGCCCGCAGGGCGGGTACGGAGGCGTACGTCATGGAGACCGGGCAGGTGTGGCCGGCCTCGACCTGGCCCCAGACGTAGAACTTCGCGGCGCGGGCGGTGTGCGCGCCGGGCTGGCCGTCCTGCCAGGGGGCGGCGTGCAGGCCGTGGCGGACGGCGGTGCCCATCAGCTCGTGCCAGGCCGGGTGGAACTCGACCTCGTCGATGCGGTGGCCGTACCGGTCGTGGGTGCGCAGCACCGGCGGGTGCTCGTTGGCGAGCCGGCCCCAGGTGTCGGCCTGCTCCGAGCCGGCCAGGCGGCCGAGTTCGTGCAGCTCGTCCTCGGCCCAGCCGGCCCCGGCCCGGTGCAGGGCGGCGAGCAGGCCCGGGTCGGCGGCGACGTCGTGGCCGTACGGGTCGGGGACCTGGTTGGTGACCTCATGCGTCGACGGCATGCCGGGCTCCTCGGGCGGTGGGTGAGGGGTGGGTGGGCGCACCGACGGCGCGCAGGGCGAAGGCGGTGAGGGCCGGGATGAGGTCGTCCGGCTGCTCGCCCGCGGCGAGCGGTCCGACGAGGGCCTCGCCGATCGCGCCGACGAGCGCGGCGGCGGCCAGCTGGGGGTCCTGCGGCGGGAGGCTGCCGCCGGCGACGGCGTCGGCGATCTGCGCGGCGATGACGTCGCGGAACGCCCGCCGGAAGACGAGGCGTTCGGCGTCGACGTCGGGGTCGGCGGGCTCGGCGAGCAGCGCGTAGGCGAGGCGCGGCGCCTTGAGGGCGCGGGCGGCGAAGGTCTCGACGACGGCGGCGATCCGCCGGGTGGGTCCGGTCTCCCGGGCGACGGCCTCGGTGACGGCGGCGACCTCGCGGCCGACGACGGACCGGAACAGCTGCACGGAGAGGTCGGCCTTGCCGGAGAAGTGGCGGTACATGGAGCCGGTGGCGATCCCGGCGCGTTCCGCGACCGCGGCCATCGAGCAGCCCGCGTAGCCGCGTTCGGCGAGCAGCGTCACCGCCGCCTGGAGCACGGCGGCACGCTGGGCGTCGAGCCGGGCCTGGACGGCGGGGGTGCGTCGGTATGCCATACGAAGAATTGAACCACCGGTTCACTTCTTGGGGAAGGGTGCGGCCCGCGGCCCCGGCCGGGCGGCCGGGCTCAGTCGCGCCAGTGGGCGCGGCCGACGGCGATGAGGCGCAGCTGGGTGCGCGCCATGGCGGCGATGCGGGGTTCGCCGTCGGGCGAGGCCTCCAGGAGCGCCGCCGCGGTGGCCACCAGGTGTTCGACGTAGAGGCGGGAGAGCATCCGGAGGTCGTCCGGCGACCAGCCGTCGGAGGCGGGCTGCGCGGCGAGGCCGGCGGCCACCTCGGCGGTGAAGCGGTCGAGTTCGGCGGCGATCGCCTCCCGCACCGCCCGCACCCCGCCGTGGCGTTCGCGGGAGAGGAAGCGGACGTGCGCGCGGTGGGCGCGGACGTGGTCGGCGATCACGTCGACCGTGCGGTCGATGCGCGCCTCGGCGCCGCCCTGCTGGGCGAGGACGGAGCGGACGAGGCCGTGCAGGCTGGCGAGCGACTCCTCGACGAGGACGACGGCGAGTTCGGAGAGGTCGGCGAAGTGCCGGTAGAAGCCGGCCGGGGAGAGCCCGGCCTCACGGGTCACCTCCCGGACGCCCAGGCCGCTGAGGTTCTGGTGCTCCAGCAGCCCGAGGGCGGCGTCGAGGAGGGCGCGGCGGCTCTGCTGCTTCTGGGCCTGGCGGATCCCGGGCGTGTGACTCACATCATTCAGTAAACAACTGTTTGCCGACTTTTGCGAGCGCCCGGCGGCGCTACGATGGGGAAGTCGGCGAACAGTTGTACACCGAAATCGGCGGCCGCTCGGCTCCGGTCGGCCGCCGGAAGGGAAGACCGCCATGAGCCTCCTGATCATCGTCGTCGCGATGGGCCTGCTCGCCGGGGCCGCCATCCACGCGACGCTCCCCGTGTTCCTCGCCGCGGCCACCGCCATCGGCCTGTGGCTGCTGGCCTTCGGCGCCCGCGAACGGCTCGCCCGCGCCCGGCACCGCTGACCGCCTGCTCGCGGACCCGGCACCACGCCCCCGACACCGGCACCACGACCTCCCACGGAGTGCGCCATGCAGCAGTACGCCGAACCCCGCGCCACCACCACCACCGCCACCACCGCCGCCACCACCGACGGCGACCAGATGGCCGTCGGCTCCTTCCTCCTCGGCCTGCCGGGGCTGCTGATCTTCAACCTGGTGCTCGGCCCCGTCGCGATCGTCCTGGGCACGCTCGCCCTGGTGCGCGGCACGGCCCGCCGGGGCCGCGCGCTGCTCGGCATCGCACTCGGCGTCGCCGACCTCGCCGTGCTCGCGGCCGTGACGGTGGCCGGGCACGGCACGGTCTGGCAGCTCGGCGCCTGACCCGCGATCCCGCGGGCCGGGCGCCGGGCCGCCGCCGGGACCGGCCGGCCGTCAGCCGGTCGGCGCCGTCCACTTCTGGTTGGCGGCCCCGGTGCACGTCCAGATCTGCGCCCGGGCCCCGTTGGCCGAGCTGTTGCCGGTCACGTCCAGGCACTTGCCCGCCTGCGGGTTGACGACGTCGTGCGTCGACGCGTCGTACGTCCACTGCTGGGCGCCGGTGCCGTTGCAGTCGTAGAGCTGCGCCTTGGCGCCGTCCGCGGTCGAACCCGCTGCCACGTCCAGGCACTTGCCGAGTGCGCGGACCGTACCGTCGGTTCCGGGGGTCCACGTCTGGGCGGCGCTGCCGTTGCAGTCGTACAGCTGCACGGCGGTGCCGTTTGCGCTGCTGCCCGAAGCCACGTCGAGGCACTTGCCGGCGAGGCCGGTGATCCGCCCGCTCGCGCCGCCGCCGCTCTGCGTGCTGCTCCAGGTGAAGGTGGCGGAGGTCTTCGCGGGCAGGCTGTAGGTGAAGTTCTGCCCGCCCCGCACCACGCGGACGCTCTGGGTGCTGCCGCTGTCGTTGTACGCGACGAGCGCCTCGGAGCCGTCCGGGTTCTGCCAGGCGACGTTCGGCACCGTCGAGTTGGCGGTGGAGGCGATGCGGTACGCGCCGGGCTTCACGAACTTCGTGAGGTGGCCCATCGTGTAGTACTCGACGGTGTAGTCGACCTGCCCGCTGCGGGAGTCGCCGTTGTGCACCGTGACCAGGCCGGTGCAGGTGCCGCAACCGCCGTAGTGCGGGCCCATGTCCTGGTCCACCGCGAGGCTCCACTTGGTGACCGACTTCCCCCAGTTGCGGGTGTAGTCGATGATGTTGCGCATGTCCTCGCGCTGCTGGTCGGCGATCCAGGTGCCGCCGGAGTGCTCGGTGTCGAAGGCGTCCAGCGCCGGGTACTGGTTGTGCACCGCGGTCTGCTGGGCGACGTCGCCGCCGTAGCCGTGCCAGGCCAGGCCCCCGAAGTTGGGGTGGTTGCGCACCGCGGCGTCGTCGACCGTCGGGGCCGCGTAGCCCGCGTACTGGTCCCAGTTCCAGTCCAGCGCCAGCACCTTGGTGGAGAGGCCCGCCCCGGCGAGGGCGGGCAGCAGGTTGTTCTTGGTGAAGTAGGCCAGCCCGGAGCCGTTCCAGCTCATCGACGGGTAACCGGCGCAGCACGTCGGCTCGTTCTGCACGGTCACGTAGTTCACCGGCACGCCCTGCGCCTGGTACGCCTGGAGGTACTTCACGAAGTACTGGGCGTACGCGCCGTAGTACTCGGCTTTCAGCCAGCCGCCGTTCAGGCTGCCGCTGTCCTTCATCCAGGCGGGCGCCGTCCAGGGCGAGGCCATGGTGGTGAGGGCCGGGTTGAGCTGCCGGGCCTGCTTGGTGAGCGGCAGGACGTCCGCCAGGTCGTGGGCGATACCGAAGCCGCCGAGGGCCGGGTCGGTGGCGCCCGTGGGCTGGTCGTCGTAGGTGTAGCCGTACCGGGCGAGGTCGGAGGCGCCCATCGGGTTGCGCAGGAACGACAGGCCGATGCCGTCGGTGGGCGAGAAGAGCTTGCGCAGCGTCGCGTCGCGGGTGGCCGCACCGAGCGCCCCGCTGCTGTTGAGCAGCCAGGCGGCGGTGTCGGTGAAGGAGGCGCCGCCGCCGGTGAACTGCTGGTAGCGGGTCGACCCGTCCACCGTGATCAGCTGGCCGCCGGAGCCCTGGCCCGCGCCGAAGGCGACGGCGGCCTGCTGGGCGAGGCCGCGGGTGACGTGCCGGCCGCCGGCGTCGTCGGTGGTGGTGAGCCAGACGTCGACCCGTTCGCCGGCGGCGTGCGCCCCGGGGGCGGCGGTGAGCAGGCCGGTCACGGCGAGGGCTCCGGAGAGCAGGCCGGCGGCCGTGCGGCGCATGCGGGCGGTACGGGCAGGTGGGGGCCAGGCCATGGGGGATCCGCCTTCGGTGGGGGGATGTGCGGAGTGTGCAGCGGCCGGCCCGCAGCGCTGAGATTCAACTCCTGAACATGACAGGGCGTCAAGACTCTGGTCTCTACCATTCGAAGGCGGATCACAGCTCGGGAGAGCGCTTGCTCGCCGATCTGCCTTCAAGAGTTGATCACCGATCGGTTAGGAAGGTTTCCATTCCTCTTGACGTGAGCACCTCCGGACTAGTTGACTCCCCACTCCCGTCGCCCCACCGACCGGAGGACCCCCATGCACCGTCGCCCGCGCCGCCGGCTGCGCACGGCCGCCGTCCTGCTCGCCCTCGCCGCCGCCCTCGCCGCCGCCGTCCCCGCCACCGCGGGCGTCCAGGCGCCCGCCCAGGCCGCACCGGCCGCCTTCACCCACCCCGGCGTGCTCGACAGCCGCGCCCAACTCGACTTCGTCCGCGGCAGGGTGCAGGCCGGGGCGCAGCCCTGGAAGGCCGCCTACGACCAGATGCACGCCAGCCGGTACGCCTCACTGACCCGCACCCCCAAAGCCCGCGCGGTCGTCGAGTGCGGCTCCTACTCCAACCCCAACTACGGCTGCACGGACGAACGCGAGGACGCCATCGCCGCGTACACCCTCGCCCTGGAGTGGTCCGTCACCCGTGACAGCCGCTACGCCGCGAAGGCGATCGAGATCATGGACGCCTGGTCGGCCACCCTCACCGACCACACCAACAGCAACGCCCCGCTGCAGAGCGCCTGGTCGGCCTCCACCTGGCCGCGGGCCGCCGAGATCATCCGGTACACGTACGGCGGCTGGCCCGCCGACCGGATCGACCGCTTCGGCCGGATGCTGCGCACCGTCTACCTGCCCGAGGTCGTCAACGGCTCGCAGAGCAACGGCAACTGGGAACTCTCGATGACCGAGGCCACGATCGGCATCGGCGTCTTCCTCGACGACCGGACCGTCTACGACAAGGCCGTGGCGACGTTCCGCGGCCGGGTGCCCGCCTACATCTACCTCACCACCGACGGCCCGCTGCCGAGGACCGCCCCCGGCAGCGGCCTCGACACCCGCGACGAGATCGTGGCGTACTGGCAGGGCCAGACCACCTTCGTCGACGGCCTCACCCAGGAGACCTGCCGCGACCTCACCCACACCGGCTACGGCCTCGCCGCCATCGCCCACGTCGCCGAGACCAGCCGTATCCAGGGCCAGGACCTCTACCCGGAGATCGCCGACCGGCTGCGCCACGCCCTGGGCCTGCACGCCAAGTACGAACTCGGCACGGCCGTGCCGTCCTCCCTGTGCAAGGGCAGCCTGGCCCAGCACCTCGGCCCGGTGACCGAGACCGGCTTCAACGCCCTGCACAACCGGCTCGGTCACGGCATGGACAACACCCAGAAGCTGACCGAGCAGCGCCGGCCGGCCGGCACCGACAACCTCTTCACCGCCTGGGAGACCCTCACCCACGCGTCCAACCCGGCCTGACCGCAGGGCGGGTGACGGCGCACGGCGGAAGTCCGGAACGGAGGCCGCCCGGAACGGCGACCGCCCGGGGGTGCGAACCCTCCGGGCAGCCGCCGTTCGCCGACGCGGTCCTGCCGTGCGGTCCTGCCGTGCGGTCCTGCCGTGCGGTCCTGCCGAGGTCAGACCACGAGGGTGCGGATCGAGGTCGGCGCGTGGCCGGGCTCGGTGGCGAGGTCCTCGAACTCGACGACCTTGTCGATGTCCGCGCCGGCCATGGCGATGTTGGTGACCCGCTCCAGGATCGCCTCGACGACGACCGGCACGCGGTGTTCGGCGGCGAGCTTCTTCGCCTCCTCGAAGGCGGGCAGCAGTTGGTCCGGTTCGGTGACCCTGATGGCCCGGCAGCCCAGCCCCTCGGCGACCTTGACGTGGTCGACGCCGTAGACGCCGAGCTCCGGCGAGTGCTGGTTCTCGAACTCCAGCGTGACCTGGAAGTCGATGTCGAAGGTGCGCTGCGCCTGCCGGATCAGGCCCAGGTAGGCGTTGTTGACCAGCACGTGGACGTACGGGATGCGGTGCTGGGCGCCGACCGCGAGCTCCTCGATCATGAACTGGAAGTCGTAGTCGCCGGAGAGCGCGACGACCGGGGTCTCCGGGTCGGCGGTGGCGGCGCCGAGCGCGGCCGGGATCGTCCAGCCGAGCGGCCCGGCCTGGCCGCAGTTGATCCAGTGCCGCGGCTTGTAGACGTGCAGCATCTGCGCACCGGCGATCTGCGAGAGGCCGATGGTGGTGACGTAGCGGGTCTCGGGGCCGAAGGCCTTGTTCATCTCCTCGTAGACGCGCTGCGGCTTCATCGGCACGTCGTCGAAGTGGGTGCGGCGCAGCAGGGTGGCCTTGCGCTCCTGTGCGGAGCCGGCCCAGGCGGTGCGGTCGCGCAGCGTGCCGGCGGCCTTCAACTCCCTTGCGGCGTCGACGAAGAGCTGCAGGGCGGCCCTGGCGTCGGAGGCGATGCCGTAGTCAGGGGCGAAGATCCGGCCGATCTGGGTGGGCTCGATGTCGACGTGCACGAAGGTGCGGCCGGCGGTGTAGACGTCGAGGCTGCCGGTGTGCCGGTTGGCCCACCGGTTGCCGATGCCGAGCACGAAGTCGGACTCCAGGAACGTCGCGTTGCCGTAGCGGTGCGAGGTCTGCAGGCCCACCATGCCGGCGTTGAGCGGGTGGTCGTCGGGGATGACGCCCCAGCCCATCAGCGTGGGGATCACCGGCACGCCGGTGAGTTCGGCGAACTCGACGAGCAGGTCGGCGGCGTCGGCGTTGAGGATGCCGCCGCCCGCGACGATCAGCGGCCGCCCGGAGCCCTGCAGCAGGGCGATCGCCTTGTCGATCTGCGCCCTCGTGGCCGACGGCCTGTAGACCGGCAGCGGCTCGTACGTCTCCGGGTCGAAGTCGATCTCGGTGAGCTGGACGTCGATCGGCAGGTCGACCAGCACCGGGCCCGGCCGGCCGGAGCGCATCAGGTGGAAGGCCTGCTGCAGGACGCCGGGCACCTGGCCGGCCTCCAGCACGGTGGTCGCCGCCTTGGTGACGGGCCGGGCGATCGACGCGATGTCGACGGCCTGGAAGTCCTCCTTGTGGAGGCGGGCGACGGGCGCCTGGCCGGTGATGCAGAGGATCGGGACCGAGTCGGCGATCGCCGAGTACAGGCCGGTGATCATGTCGGTGCCGGCCGGACCGGACGTCCCGATGCAGACCCCGATGTTGCTGGGCCTGGCCCGGGTGTAGCCCTCGGCCATGTGGGACGCGCCCTCGACGTGGCGGGCGAGCGTGTGGTGCACGCCGCCGGCGGCCTTGAGAGCGGCGTAGAACGGGTTGATCGCCGCACCGGGCACACCGAACGCATTGGTCACGCCCTCGCGCTTGAGGATCTCCACGGCCGCGCGGGCGGCTGTCATACGAGGCATCGGCTTACTCCTGCCCGGGCGGAAAATTCCACCATACGGAAAAATACTTCTGGAATGCGAAATCAACGTAAGCCGGGGCCTGCGAGGCCGTCAAGGGGCGTTTCAACAGAACGTTGCAGGACCGGGCGCAGCGGCGGCCCCGGCCGCGACAATGGGAGGAGGAGAGGGGAGACCGCATGCCGCACATCACCGTCAGCGCACTCAGCCACGAGGGCCTGGTCCGCGGGCACAACGAGGACAGCCTGGCCATCGGCCCGTGGACGATCTGCGCCACCGTCACCGAGAGCCCGCAGTCGCTGCTCTTCCCGCTCGGCTCCCCCTGCGTCGTCGCGGTCGCCGACGGGCTCGGCGGCCACCCCGCCGGCGAGGTCGCGTCGTCGCTCACCGTGCGCCGGCTCGCCGCCGCGGGCCCGGGCCTCGGCTCCGCCCAGGCCGTCCGGGACGAACTCGCCGCCTGCAACCGCGCCCTGTACGACGCCGCGGCGGCCGACGCCTCCCTCACCGGCATGGGCACCACGATCGCCGGACTGGTGATCGGCGCCGAGGAGATCCTGGTCTTCAACATCGGCGACAGTCAGGTCTTCGAGATCCTCCCCGCCGACGGCCCGGGCGGCACCGGCACGGCGGACGGCACCGAGGAGGCCGAGGACACCGAGGACACCGATGACACCGGCGGCATCCCGCGGCTCCACCAGCTCAGCACCGACGACAGCCCGCCCCCGCCGCCCGGCCGCCGCACCACCAACATCGTCACCAGCACACTCGGCGGCACCGTCGCCCCGCGGGAGGTCGTCCCGCACCTGCGGTCGCTCCCGGTCGTCGTCGGCGCCCGCTACCTGGTCTGCAGCGACGGCCTCACCGACCCCGTCCCCCCGGAGGAGCTGGCGGCCGTCCTCGCCGGGCACGACGACGACGTCCGCGCCGCGTTCGAGCTCTGGCGGACCGCCATCGACGCCGGCGGGCCGGACAACATCACCCTCGCCCTGGTGCGGATCGGCGACTGAGCCCCGCCCCGCAGGCGGGACCCATCGGATTTCCGATGTCCGACATGCCATGACCTATTGGCCGGGGCACACCCGGCCGCCCTACCGTCGGACGTGACGAGACCGCCCACCGAGGGAGAAGACCCGATGGCGAAGATCCTGTTCGTGATGACCGGCACCGACCACTGGACCCTGGCCGACGGCACCAGCCACCCCACCGGCTACTGGGCGGAGGAGTTCCTCGCCCCGTACCGCGCCTTCACCGGGGCCGGGCACGAGGTCACCGTCGCCACCCCGGGCGGGGTGCGGCCCACCGTGGACGCCGCCAGCCTCTCCCCGCAGGCCAACGGCGGCGAGGAGGGCGCGGCCGAGGTGGCCGCCGCCCTCGACGGGGCCGCACCGCTGCACCGGCCGCTCGTGCTCGCCGAGGTCGACCCGGCCGCCTACGCGGCCGTGTTCTACCCGGGCGGCCACGGGCCGATGGAGGACCTCGCCGTCGACGCCGACTCCGGCCGGCTGCTCACCTCCGCGCTCGACGCGGGCCTGCCGCTCGGCGTGGTCTGCCACGCCTCCGCGGCCCTCCTGGCCGCCGAACGCGCCGACGGCACGCCGACGTTCGCCGGCTACCGGGTCACCGGCTTCAGCAACGAGGAGGAGCGCATCGCCGGCCTCGCCGACCGTGCGCGCTGGCTGCTGGAGGACCGGCTCACCGCGCTCGGCACGCACTACAGCGCCGGCGAGCCCTGGGCTCCGTACGTCGTCTCCGACCGCTCGCTGCACACCGGCCAGAACCCGGCGTCCTCCGGCCCGCTGGCCGAGGAACTGCTGAAGGCGATCGGCTGACCGTCCCGGCACATTGCTTGGGATGCTCAAGCGAACGGGCGGGCGCCGCCACCGGCGCCCGCCCGCGGTGCAGTCCGCGGTGCACCCGTGATGCACTCACGGTGCGCCCTCGGTCCGCCCGTGGTGCCGCTCAGCCGAGCGGCACCTCCAGCACCGCCTTGCGGTGGCTGAAGGCCTCGATCGAGTACCGCCCGTGGTAGCTGCCCGTGCCGCTCTCCCCCACCCCGCCGAACGGCAGGTCGGAGACGGTCAGGTGGGCCAGCGGCAGGCCCAGGCCGAGCCCGCCGGACGAGGTCTCCGCGGCCACCCGGTCACGGGTCTCCGCGGAGCCGCTGAAGACGTACAGCGCGAGCGGCTTGTCACGGTCGTTGACGAAGTCGATCGCCGCGTCGAGGTCCGGCACCTCGACGATCGGCAGGATCGGCCCGAAGATCTCCTCCTGCATCACCGGGGAGTCCGGTGCCACGCCGGCCAGCACGGTCGGCGCGATGTAGCGGCCCGCCCGGTCGTGGGCGCCGCCGACGACCGTCCGGCCGGAACCGAGCAGCGCGGTGAGCCGGTCGAAGTGCCGCTCGTCGACGATCCGGCTGTACGCGGGCGACGCCGCCGGGTCGGTGCCGTACCGCGCCTTGACCGCGGCGGCCAGCAGCGGCTCCAGCGCCCGCGCCGTACCGGGGTCGGTGAGCACGTAGTCGGGGGCGACGCAGGTCTGCCCGGCGTTCAGGAACTTGCCCGCGACCAGGCGCTCCGCGACGACCGCCAGATCGGCGTCCGCGTCGACGAACGCGGGTGACTTGCCGCCGAGTTCGAGGGTCACCGGGGTCAGGTGCTCGGCGGCCGCACGCATCACCACCCGGCCCACCGTGCCGTTGCCGGTGTAGAAGACGTGGTCGAAGCGCTCGGCGAGCAGTGCGGTGGTCTCCGGCACGCCGCCCTCGACCACGGCCACCACGTCCGGGGCGAAGTAGGCCGGGATCAGCCGGGCCAGCACGGCGGACGTCGCCGGGGCGAGCTCGCTCGGCTTGGCCACCACCGTGTTGCCCGCCGCGAGCGCCCCCGCGACCGGGGCGAGGAGCAGCTGCACGGGGTAGTTCCACGGCGCGATCACGAGCACCACGCCCAGCGGGTCGTACTGCGTGCGCGCCTGCGCCCCCGCGAGGCGGGCCGGGACGGGCGCCGGCTCGGGGCGCAGCCACGCGTCGAGGTGCGCGAGCGTGTGGTCGATCTCCCGGACGACGAAGTCGATCTCGGTGCGCATCGACTCCTGCACGCTCTTGCCGAGGTCGGCGGAGAGCGCGTCCGTGAGGGCGCCGGCGTTCTCGGTCAGCAGCGCGCGCAGGCGGCCCAGTTGCTCGGTGCGCCGGGCGAGCGGGCGGGTGCCGCCCGAGCGGACGGTGGCGCGGAGGCGCGCGACGAGGTCGGCAGGCCGGGCGGTCGGGCGGTCGTTCATGGGATGTCCTCGCACGGAATGGTTGATATGCTCAACTATCTACCAGGCCAGGAAACGCCCGACACTTGAGGATGTCAAATGAACCCGGAGGCATCGGACCTCGTCGAACCCCTCGCCCGGGCCGTCCGCGGCTACTACGACAGCCTCGCCGCCGCAGCGGCCGCCCACGGCCTCAGCACCACCCAGGCCCGCGCCCTGATCGCCCTCGACACCCCGCTCTCCATGAGCGCCCTCGCCGAACACCTCGTCTGCGACGCCTCCAACGCCACCGGCCTGGTCGCCCGCATGGAGACCCGGCGCCTCGTCGTCCGCACCCCCTCCGCGCAGGACCGCCGCAGCCGCACGGTCACCGCCACCGAGGAGGGCCGGCAGCTCGCCCACCGGCTGCGCGCCGAGATGCACCGCGTCCACGCCGCCCTCGCCGCGCTCACCCCGACCGAGCGCGGCGCCCTGCTCCCCCTGCTCGACCGCCTGGGCGACCTGCTCGCCGACCCCCGGAACTGACCAGCGGAGCCGACCCGCGGCCCTGTGGAGCCGACCCCCCAGAGCCGACCCGCGGCCCTGCGGGGTGGGCCCGGCCCTGCGGGCCGGATCCCGCCGCGCGGCTCACCGGCCGGACGGGCCGCCCACGGTGCCGGTCTCCTCGCGCTGCGCGAAGAACGCCTCCACCGCCGCATCCGTCCGCGGCAGCCCGGCCAGCGGCTCACCGACGATCCGGCCGGCCAGCTCGACCGCGGCGGCGGTCACATCACCGCGCAGCTCCGCCTCGGCGATCACCCGGTCGGCCGCGAGCTGCACCCGGGCCTCGGCCGCCATCGTGTCGCGTCGGCGCTGCCCCTCGGCGCGCGCCGAGGCCAGCAGCGCGGCCCCCTCCTCGACCGCGGCCTGCCGGACGGCGGCCGCCTCGTGCCGGGCCGCGTCCAGCCCCGCCCGACGCTCGGCGGCGATCCGCGCCGCCTCTCCCCTGGCCTCCTCCGCCCGCTCCAGCCGCCCTTCGGTGGCCTCGAACCGGGCGGCGAGGGTGCGTTCGATCCTCGGCAGCACCAGCCGGCCGAGTATCCCGAACACGGTGAAGAAGCAGAGGAGTCCGAGGACGAGTTCGGTGACGTTCGGCTTGAGCGGTCCCAGATCCATGCCGTGACCCTTACCAGACGGCGCCGTTCCCAAACGAACGATCAGACGGTGCGTCACATCCGCCGGACGGGCGTCCGGTTGGGGCTCACCGGGAGACGGGCCTGTTCCGGGTCGCCGCCCAGGTCCGTGCACCCACCACGCCGTCGACGGCGCCGACCGGGTACCCCGCGGCGTTGCACTCCGCCTGGAACGCCCGGCACACCGCCTCGGACGCATCGCCGTACCGGCCGTCCACGGTGATCCGCCAGCCGCGCCACGCCATGTACGCCTGCCACATCCGCGCCCGGTCCGACTGCGTGAAGTTCCGCAGCGGGTGGCCGTCGTAGTCCGCCCACGGCGGCGCCGCCCGCCCCGCCGGCACGTCGGCCGGGGCCGGCCCGTCCGGACGGGGTGCCCCCGCGCGCACCCACCGGTGGAGGGCGTCGCCCGGGCACTCGGTGCTGTAGCCGTCGCGGTGGCCGAGGAGTTCGGCGCCCGCGCCGTTGGCCCGCAGGTGGTCGACGGCGTCGCGCAGCCCGGTCAGCAGGCCGGGGCCCGCCGTCTCGCCGGTGCCGACGATCGCACACACCGCGTAGTGCGCCCGGTTGAGCTCCTGGTTGCCGTTGGCCCCGGACTGCTTGCGCAGACCACGCCCCTCGAACACGTAACCGTGCCCGCAGGCCAGGAAGTTGTAGGCGATGTCCACCCAGTCGTTGACCTTGTCGGCGAGGTGCTCGGCCCGGATCGACCGGACCTTCGCCGCGCACTGCCCGTGGTCCGGCGTGCTGTACGGACCGCCGATCCAGTGCACCTTCACCCCCCGCGCGGCCGGAAGGTCGACGGCCGGGGTCGCCGCGGGTGCGCCCCACTGGGTACGCGTGACGAGCTGCATCGGTGCTCCTTGCTGGTGGTGCCGGGGTGTCGGAACCCCTCTGCGCGAACGACACCCCGGCACGGCACCCGCCGGGCCCGAGGCATCGCGAGGACCCGCCCGGCCCCGGAGCGCTCCCCGGTGCCGGCCGGTGGAGAAGACGGCCGGAAGTCGTACGGTCGCGGCGCCGCCCGCCCCCGCCGGCCTCCCACGGCCGCAGCCCGGCACCTCCTGGTTGGTACCCACACCGACCGGAATCCAACACTCCACGTGAGCATCCGATCACCTGGGGTGCCCGCAACGGGCCGCACGGCAGCCCCGCCGGCCCTGCGACAGGCCCCGGTCCCCGTTGATGTCGGACGTGGATGTCAAAAAGCCCCGGGCGGGGAACTTCGGTTCCCTGCCCGGGGCTTCCGTGCTGCTCACAGCTGGTGGGCGCAGACGGTTTCGAACCGCCGACATCCGCCTTGTAAGGGCGGCGCTCTACCGCTGAGCTATGCGCCCGTGCCACCGCGCGCGGGGGTGCCCCGGGTGCGCGACGAAGGCCTAGCGTACCTGGTCCGGGGGTCGGCCCGCCGCCATCGGCGGGGGTGGGCCGGGTGAGGGGTGCCGGACGAGCGGGACGATCGGGAAGAATGGGCGTGGATCAGGCGTACGAGCTGAGCGGGGAGTGCGTGGTGAGGGTGGCCGGCGGTGGCGGCGGGCGGGGCGGCTGGTGGCGTCGGGGCGAGGGTGCGCGCGCGGAGGCGGTGACGGCACGGGACGCGGCGCAGCAGGCGTTCTACGAGCTCGACTCGGCGCAGCGGGACGCGCAGTTGGCGCTGGAGACGGTGCGGGCGGCGGAGAGCGGGGCCGCGGTGGAGCGGGCGGGCTCGGAGTTCGGTGCACTGTCGGCGCGGATCGACCAGGTGACGGTGGGCTACCTGTCTGCGCTGGACGCGTACGACCTGGAGGATCCGGAGCTGGAGGCGTCGGACGCGGGCCGGGCCCGGGGCCGGCTGGACGGCGCGAAGCGTGATCTGGAGGCGCAGCGGGGCGAGCTGGACGCGTTCGTGCAGCGCCTGCAGCCGCTGGTGCAGCGGGCGGAGTCGCAGCTGGTGCGGGTGGTGCCGGCGGTGGAGCGGGCGAAGCGGGCGCTGCTGGAGGCGACGACGGCGCTGGAGGAGGTGCGGGCCGCGGGGCTGAAGGCGGACGATCTGGCGGCCCGGCTGGCGGAGCTGGCCCCGGAACTGACCCGCCTGAACGAGGGAGTGGCGCGGCACGGGGTGCCGGCGACGCTGCACCGGGCGGACGACGTGGCGCGGCGGGCGGAGGAACTGCGCGACCAGGCCGTGCACCTGCCGCAGCGGGCGAAGGACATCGACCGGCGGCTGGCGAGCCTGCGGACGCGCGTGCAGGCGCTGGAGACCCGGGCGGGCACGGTGGAGCCGGCGCTGAGCGAGCTGCGGCGGCGGTTCACGCTGTCGTGCTGGCAGGATCTCCAGCCGGTGCCGGTGCAGACCGCGGAGGCGGTGGCGCAGGCGGGCGCGAAGCTGGCGGAGGCGGCGCGGGCGCGGGACGGGCAGCGCTGGGCGGACGCGACCGGCGCGATCGGCACGGTGCGCGCCCTGCTGGAGACGGCGGAGGGCGCGGTGACCGCGGTCAACGACCGGCTGCGGCAGCTGAACGAGGTGTCGTACGACCCGCAGAAGGAGATCGAGCGGACGCGTTTCGCACTGCGGGACGCGCAGCGGCTGGCGATGACGGGCCGCCGGACGCCGGAGCCCCGGCACGCGGCTCCGCTGGACGCCGCCGTGGCCCGGCTGGACCGCGCGGTGGCGCAGCTGGAGGAGGCGGGCCGGCATCCGGACTACTGGCACTTCCTGACGGAGCTGGCGGGGGTGCGGGAGACCGCGGCGCAGGTGGTGGCGATGATCCGGGGGACGCACTGAGGGGCGCGTCCGGATGTGACCCAGACCTCATTACCCATCGGTAACTTGCTGCTAGAGTCACGCCATGGCACGTAAGCGCGCACTCTCCGCCAGGACCTTCCGGCGCGGGATCAACCTCTGGCCACCCTTCCTCTTCGCCGGCATCAAGGTGCTGGCCGTCGACGACGGCTTCCGCACCGCCAGGGTGCGGCTTCGCCTGGGACGGCTGAACCGCAACTGGGTGGGCACGCACTTCGGCGGCTCGATCTTCGCCATGACCGATCCGTTCTGGATGCTCCTGGTCATGCAGAACCTCGGACCCGACTACTACGTCTGGGACAGCGCCGCCGAGATCGACTTCGTCTCCCCCGGGCGCGGCGACATCGTCGCCGAGTTCGTGCTCACCGACGACCGGCTCGCCGAGATCCGCGCGCTCACGGCCGACGGCGGCAAGGCCCTCGTCTGGTTCGACACCGAGGTGCTCGCCGAGGACGGCTCGGTGGTCGCCCGGGTCCGCAAGCAGGTGTACGTGCGCCCGAAGCCGCGGGACGCAGCCGGCGCACGGGCCCCGCAGCCGGCCGGAACGGCCGAGGCTGCCGGTACTGCCGTCTGAGCGACCGCCTCGGTACCCTGCCGGTATGCCTCGTTACGACTTCCGCTGCCGCTCCTGCGGAGCCACCTTCGAACTCCGCCGCGCCATGGCCCAGGCCAACGACCCCGCGGTCTGCCCGGACGGTCACACCGACACCGTGAAGCTGCTCTCCGCGGTCGCCGTCACCGGCGGTTCCGGCGCCGCAGCCGCCGCGCCCGCACCGGGCGGTGGGGGCGGAGGCTGCTGCGGCGGCGGCTGCTGCGGCTGACCCGCGGCACCCGGGCGAGCAAGCACCCGGGCCGGCGAGCACCTGAGCAAGCGAGCACCCGGGCGGCCGGCCGGGCGCGGGCTCAGGCCCGGACGGCCGCCCCGGCCCGTACGCGCTCCAGCATCCGGCGGACGATCTCCTCGCCCGCCGCGACACCGATCTGGGTGAGCGCGGTGACGCCGGGGGCGGCCCAGCCGCTGTCGGCGAGTTCGCCGTGGCCGGGGCGCCAGCCGTGGTCGGCGGCGAGCAGCAGCTCGGCGTCGAGCAGGGAGTCGCCGGCGGTGAGCACGGTGGCGGCGCCGACGCGCCGTTCCACCTCCGCCAGGGCCTCGCTCTTGGTGAGCGGGGCCGGCACGGCGTAGACCTTGCGGCCCTGCAGGGAGATCGTCCAGCCGCGCTCGGCGCACCAGGCGGTCAGCTCGTCGAGCCAGCCCTCGGGCAGGTCGGCGCGCTCGACGACGAGGTAGGCGAAGAGGTCCTCGGCGACGCGCCGCTTGTGCGTCCACTCCGGGTCGGCGCAGATCGCCAGGTGTTCGACGACCTCGGCGAGCGGTGCGCTCGCGGCGTCCAGGCGGCGGCGCACCTCGGCGTGCCAGTCCTCGTCGACGACGCCGTCGACGAGGATGTGGCCGCCGTTGGCGCAGATCGCGTACGCCGGGATCCACCCGGGCGTCGGGCCGGGCAGGTTGACCCGCTCGTACTGGGCGCGGGTGCGGGTGGTGGCGGGCACGAACACGGCCAGCCGGGTCAGTTCGACGAGCAGGTCGGCGGCTTCCTCCGTCATGAAGGAGAGCGCCCGGCCGTCGTTGACCTCCACCGAGAGCAGCCGTGGGGCGAGCCGGTCCGGCACGTCCAGGGCCAGGGCCCGGTTGGAGTAGATGAGGGTGCGGTCGAGGTCGCTCGCGACCAGGAACCTCGGCGACTGACTGGACATCAACTTTCCTTCGTGAGTGCTTCGCCGCTCCCGGCGGTCTGGACCGCCGTGCCGTCGGCGCCGGTCGCCCCGCGGGTGTAGCGGGGGTGGATGAGTCCGACGCAGGAGTACGGCAGCTCGTCCACCTCCTCCACCGGGACACCGCGCTGCTCGGCGAGCAGCCGGACGTGGTCGAGATCGGCGCCGGCACCGCGGCGGGCCAGCACCCGCCAGGGCACCCGGCGGAGCATGACCCGGGTGGTCTCGCCCACCCCGGGCTTCACCAGGTTGACGTTGTCGATGCCGTACTCGGTGCTGATCCGCTCGACGGCGGCCCAGCCCTCCCAGGTGGGGGTGCGGTCCTCGTCCGCGCCGAGGGCGGCGGACGCGGCGACCGCCGCGGCCCGGACGGCCGGGAAGTGCGCGGCGACCGCGGTGAGGAAGTCGTTGGAGACGTCCACGCCGCCGAGCTCGCGGTAGAACTTGGCGCCGTGGAAGTCGTCCGGGCCGATCAGGTCGGCGCGCAGCACGGTGCGCGAGATCAGGCCGGAGACCGTCGAGTTGAGGCACGCGGACGGGATGAGGAAGTCGTCGCGGGTGCCGTAGGTGCGCACGCAGCGGCCGGGGTCGGCGAGCACGGCGAGGCCGGGGTCGAAGCCGGTGCCGGCGAGCGCCTCGGTGAGCTCGCGGGCGATGGCGCCCTTGCCCGTCCAGCCGTCCACGAAGACGACCGAGCCGGCGTCGTGGTGGGCCGCGAGGTGCCGCAGCGCCACGGTGTCGATGCCGCGGCCGCGCACGATGGAGACGGTGTAGTGCGGGGTGTCCAGGCCGTGCGCGAAGGCGAGCCAGCGGCGGATCAGCACACCGACCGGGGTGCCGGCGCGGGCCAGCGAGGCGAGCACGAGACCGCGGCCGCGCTCGCGCAGCAGCGTCTCGGCGACCGTGCCGACGGCCAGCGCCATCCGCTCCGCGGACTCGGCGAGCGCCTGCCGGAACAGCGCCTGGTACTCGGGGCTGGGCTGGTACTCGACGGGCAGCGACTCGGCGTAGTGCGCGCCGCCGGACTGCACGGCCTCCTCGCGCTCCTCGGTCGGCGCCTCCAGCGCCACCCCGGAGAGGTCCTTGAGCAGCCAGATCACGTCCTCGGCCGGGTACGAGGAGAACGCGGGCCCGTACAGCGGGGCGGGCAGGGTGGTGGTCATGGTCGCCTTACGTGGGGGTGCGCAGTTGATGGTGGGGGGTGGAGGCGTCAGCGCGGTGGCCGCGGCCGGTACGCCGGGAGAACGGCGAGCACCACCTGGTCGGTGACGGCCCGCAGCTGCTGCAGCAGGGCGGTCGGGCCCTCGGCGAGCGCGGGGGTGTCGCCGGGGGTGTCGACGACGAGGACGACGGCGTCGAAGCGGCGGTCCGGGTCGGCGCCGGGGGCGACGTTGTAGGCGTAGCGCTCCGTGGAGCGGTCGGCGGGGTCGTCGTGCGCGGGGAAGGCCAGCCGGGTGCGGATGGCGTAGCCGGGGTCGTCCACCGCGAGGACCGGGGAGCGGGTGGTGGTGGAGAAGCGCACGCGGTCCTCGCCCAGGCGGTCGGCGAGGGCGCCGGCGAGCCGCAGCGGGGCGTACATGAGCTCCTCGAAGCCGAGGACGAGGATGCGGCGCCGGTCGGCGAGCAGGTCGGCGAGCGGGGCGACGAGACCGGGTAGGGCGGTGTCGAGCTGCCGGCGGTGCGCGGGGGTGAAGCCGTGCCGGCCGCCGTCGGGCAGGCCCGCGGGCCAGTCGAGCGCGGCGCGGTGCACCGGGGCGAGCGGCCCCCGGGGGGCGGCCGGCTCGGGCTGGGCCCCGATGAGCGCCTGGGCGCGCGGCAGCACGTCCGCGGGCAGGTCGACGCCGCCGGAGGCGGTGGCGACGAGGTCGACCCGGGCGCCGAGCTCGGCGGCGGCCCCGGCGAGGCGTTCGCGGTCGGCGGGGGTGCGCAGGTCGACGAGGGAGACGACGACGTAGTGGTCGCGGGGGTGCGCGGCGTGCAGGGCGCGCACGGTGTTCAGCACGGTGTTGCCGGTGGAGAACTCGTCGTCGACGAGCACGAGCGGCCCGTCGCCGGCGAGCAGCCCCGGGTCCTCCGGCAGCAGCAGGTGCGAGGTGGCGTGCGAGTGCTCCTCCTCGAAGCCGCCGACCGGCTCCAGGCCGTCGACCGGACGCCGGGTGGAGTGCAGGTACGGCGCGTCGAGGCCGTCCGCGACGCTGTGGCCGAGCGCGGTGGCGGTCTCCGCGTAGCCGAGCACGACCGCGCGGCGGGCGGCGTCGGGGCCGAGCAGGTCACGCACCCGGCGGCCGAGGTCGAGGCCGGCGCCGTGCACCACCCCGGGGTGCTGCGGCACGTGCTTGCCGAGCACGTGGGAGACCAGCAGGTGGGCGCGGCGCGGGTTGCGGCGCAGGGCGAGGCCGATGAGCCCGGGCAGCTCGGGCGAGCCGGTGAGTCCGATGCCGAGCCGGTCGGTGACCCACTGGCCGGACCACGGCGCCGGGGCGGCGTGCTGTGCTGTCAAGGCTCCCGCTTTCGGTGGTGCAGACGTTCGGTGACGCAGACGTTCGGTGACGCAGGCGTTCGGTGGTGCAGACGTTCGGTGACGGAGACATTCGGTGGTGCAGGCGTTCGGTGCCGCGGACGACGGTGTCCGGTTCTCCGTACGAGAGTACTGAGGGCCCCGCCGGGCGGGGCGACCCGCACCGCAGGTGGCGTGCGGTGCGGGGCCGCCGGGGCGCGGTGCGGTCAGCCGCCGAGGCAGGCCCCGAGCAGCTCGGCGAAGCTGACGTCCTCGCGGGCCACGCCGAAGACCTCGGCGCGCAGCAGCACGCGCTCGGCCCAGGCCCGGTGCGGCTTGGCCTCGTTCATCTTGTTGGTGTACGCCGAGCGCAGCACGCCGCCGCCGTCGCGGCTGAGGATGTCCTGCGCGTCGGAGTACTCCTCGTGCGTGACCACGGACAGTGCGTGCACGGCGGGGACGTGGCTGGGGTGGATGCAGGTCTTGCCCAGCAGCCCGTTGGCGCGGTCGAGTTCGATCTCGCGGATCAGGCCGTCGAGGTCGTGCTCGATGATGCGCTGCCGGACGCCGTCGGCCGGCGGGTGCGCCTCCGCGAACGGGGTGCGGCGCAGCTGCGGCTTGAACATCCGCTCCTGCACCGGGAAGTACTCCCAGACCGGGCCGGTGACGGTGTGCCCGGTGCCGTCGGCACGGCCCAGCACGTTGACCACGTCGCCGATGACCCCGGCGACCAGCGCCACGTCGTAGGCCGTCAGGTCGGGCGAGCGGCGCAGTCCGTACGCGGAGCACAGGTCGGTGACGCCGAGCCGGACGGCGAGGATGCGCTCGCGGTACTTGTCGAGCAGGCGGGAGATCGCGAAGAGCTGCTCGCGGCGGGTCTCCAGGTGGGCGAGCTCGGGGGATTCGAGCACCGGCATGGCGAACAGCCGCTGCCCGGACGACTCCTCGGCGGCGGTGAGCGCCTCCAGGAAGGCGCCGCCGCTCTCGTCGGTGAACTTCGGGACGACGTAGCCGGCGAGCAGCCGGACGGCCGGGCCGAGGCGGCGGGTGAGGTCGGTGATCTGCTCGGCGGCGCGGACGCGGACGAACAGCAGCGGCAGGCCCTCCCCGCCGTCCGCGTGGAGGGCGCCGAGCTGGGCGACGAGGTTGGCCTCGGCGGCCGGCACCTCGTGGTCGGCTATCGCGTCCTCCAGGCACAGCACCATGGAGACCACGCCGCGGGCCGTCTGCTTGCGGATGTCCGCGGCGAGGGTCTCCCGGGTGGCGGGGCTGTAGAGGGTGGCGCCGAGCGCGGTCGACAGGACGGCCGGATCGCTCAGCAGGTCGAAGGCGACGGGCTGCCTCAGGAAGAGCCGGTCGCGGACGTCGTCGGCGAGGTGCCCGAAGTGGCGCAAACTGGTCTCCCTGGAATTCGTCGGTTCGGCCCGCTCTCACGCTGGGGCCGGCTGAGGTCCCGGAAGGAGGGACGTACGGCGGGGCCCGGTGGTTTCGCGGGTGGGGCGGCGCGGTGGCCCTCGCGCCCGCGAAGGGCGGTGTGCCGAGGTGAGTGGTGTACCGGGAGCCGTTTCCCGCCAATCGTACGTTCCGGCGGCGCTTTGCACAGACCTGAAACATCGAATTCTCGGAAGGTTACCCGTGCCGACACACAACCCCCGCGGACGCGGTGCGACCCGCATTGTCCGTTCGGGGCGGTGGCGGGCAGGATGTGCGGTATGACGCACGTGATGGCGAAGGGCGCCAACATCCCGCTGACGGCCACCGCCGTCCGTGCCGTGCTGCGCTGGTCGGCCACGCCCGGCGCACCCGACGTGGACGTGTCCGCCCTGCTGGTCGGCGCGGACGGCAGGGTCCGTTCGGATGCCGACTTCGTCTTCTACAACCAGCCCCGGCACCCTTCCGGCACCGTCCGGCACCTGCCCAAGCAGCAGGCCGCGGGCGGCGAGGTGTCCGACGCGGTCGAGATCGACCTCGTCCGGCTCCCGCCGGACGTCCACCGGGTGGTGCTGGCCGGTTCGTCGGAGGGTGGCGCGTTCCCGTCGGTGCCGCGGCTGCGGGTGCTGGTCCTCGACGCGGCGGCGGGCGAAGGGGCCGATCCGGTCGCCGAGTTCCCGGTGACCGACAGCGACGACGTGACCGCGCTGGTCGCCGGGGAGTTCTACCGGCGCGGCGGGGCCTGGAAGTTCCGGGCGATCGGCCAGGGCTACGCGAGCGGCCTCAGCGGGCTCGCCACCGACTTCGGGATCGCCGTCGAGGACGGCGACGGGATCACGGACGCCCTGCCGCCGCAGCCCGCCGACACCCCCGCGGACGCCCCGCCGGCGGCGGCCGAGGAGGAGCCCGACACGTACACGCTCGCACCGGCCACGCCTGCCGCACCGGTCACGCCGCCCCCGCCGCCCAGCACGCCGCCGACCGCGGGGGTGCCGGCACCGCCGCACGCCCCGGCCGGGTACGGGTACCCGCAGCAGCCGGCCGCGGCCCGGGCCGGAGGGTACGGCTACCCCCAGCCGCCCGCCACCGGGTACGGCCACCCCCAGCAGCCCGCCGCGGGCTACGGCTACCCGCCGCCGGCCACCGGGTACGGCTACCCGCAGCAGCAGCCCCAGCCGGTGCACGCCTCGCAGCAGCAGGCCCAGCAGCAGCCGCCGCACCAGCCCGTCGGTGCGCCGGACTTCGCGCTGCCGCCGCAGGGGCCGCAGTTCCAGCCCCGCTGACCCGCGCCTCCGCGGCGGAACCTGCCGGGGACGCCGCGGAGCCCGGGGACGCCGCGGAGCCCGGGAAGACCCGGAAGACCGGGGAGTCCGCGGAGCCCGGGCCGTGGGGCCGGGCTCAGACGACGGGGCCGGACGGCCGCTTGTAGCCGCGCTGCCACTGCATGCCGAAGCCGTAGAGGCGGTCCAGGTCGGCCTGGAAGCCGTGCACGTAGCGCACCTCGCGGCGCACGGTGAGTTTGCCGTCCCCGGAGTTCTCGATGAGCACCACCGCGCAGGAGCGCGCGGCGGGCGCCCGCTCGTCCAGCTTGATCTCGATGCGCGGGCCGCTCTGCGGCACGATCGTGACGGTGGCGTGGGCGTGGCCGAACGCCGGGGTGTCGTCGTAGATGTAGACGAAGATGAGCAGCCGCCGGAACTGGTCCTTCTTCTCCAGGTTGATGTACATCGTCTCGCCGGAGGGGGCGCCGTAGACGTCGTCGCCGCTCAGTTTCACGTACGGCGGCCGGTTGAGGTCGCCGAAGTAGCCGCCGAGGGGCTGGACGACGCCCCGGGAGCCGTCGGCGAGCTCGTAGAGGCAGGCCAGGTCGAGGTCGACGCTGAGCGGCGCCAGGTCCTGCGACTCGGGGGCCATCGGGCGGAGGTTGCGCAGGTCGAAGAGGTTGCGCAGGCCTCCCCCGCCGGACGGCCGGCCGGCCGCGCGGGTCGTCCAGTGCAGGTTGACGTACAGGTATCCGGTGGTGGCCGCCGCCCCGGTGATCGCGTGCTGCGGCTGCGACTTGGTCAGGGTGACCTTGAACTGCCCCCCCGAGTCGACACTGCTGCGTTCGCCCTTCAGGAACTCCCAGACCGAGACCATGCCGTCCGTCCTCCCCCTCGCCCGGCCGCCGGCCGGTGATCGCCCGCGGCGCTCGTCGTCCCCGTATCGTCGCATCAGAGCCATACCCCGACGGCGGCGATGAGCCACCGTCAGGCCCGGCGTCACGGGTCAGGGTCGGCTCCCGTACGATGCCGCTCCGCGGGACGCGATATCGTCGGTGCCGCACAGGGGTTCCCCGTCGTCTCGTGCGGTGGCGTCCACGACGCCGTGCCAGCCCCCCGCCCCGCCCGGGCCGCCTCCTGTGACCCGACCGCGCTTCATCCCCTGCCCTGCGGAATTCGAGGCCCAACCCACGATGAACCTCTCCTCCATACAGCTGGTATGGGCCGTCATCGGCGGCGCCGCCCTGTTGTTCACGGCCATCCTCGTGGCCGTGCTCCGGGTGAAGAACCACAAGACCGACGACGGTGCCGACTCCTGGGAGCGCACCGAGGAGCGCCGTCGCCGCAAGGAGACCGTCTACGCCGGTGCGTCGTACGTCCTGCTGTTCTGCTGCGCCGGTGTCGCCGCGGCCCTGTCCTTCCACGGCCTGGTGGGCTTCGGCCAGCAGAACCTGAACCTGTCGGGCGGCTGGGAGTACCTCGTCCCGTTCGGCCTCGACGGTGCGGCGATGTTCTGCTCCGTCCTCGCGGTGCGCGAGGCCAGCCACGGTGACGCGGCGCTCGGTTCGCGCCTGCTGGTCTGGCTGTTCGCCGTCGCCTCGGCCTGGTTCAACTGGGTCCACGCGCCGCGCGGCGGCGTGCACGACGGCGCCCCCCAGTTCTTCGCCGGCATGTCGATCTCGGCGGCCGTGCTCTTCGACCGTGCCCTCAAGCAGACCCGCCGGGCGGCGCTGCGCGAGCAGGGCCTGATCCCGCGTCCGCTGCCGCAGATCCGCATCGTCCGCTGGCTGCGTGCGCCGCGCGAGACGTACGCGGCGTGGTCGCTGATGCTGCTGGAGAACGTGCGCAGCCTGGACGAGGCGGTCGACGAGGTCCGCGAGGAGCGTCAGGCCAAGATCGACGCGAAGGCGCGGGCCCGTACGGCCGACCGGCGCGAGCGGGCCGAGCTGAAGGCCATCGCCCGTTCGCAGGGCGGTGTGCTCTCCCGGTCCCGCCACGGCCGTCAGGTGCCCGCGCTGACGGCAGCGGGCTCGTCCGACGCCTCCGCTTCGGAGCCTGCGCTAGCCGATGAGGACCCGATGGCGAACGTCGGCCCGTCCGCCCTGGAGCCCGCGGCGCTGACCGCCGGCCGGCGCCCCCGCGCCGCCGTCGGCAGCTCCTCGTCGTCGAGCATCGACCTCTCGGTGGACGACGACACCCTGGCGATGCCGAAGCTGGACTCGCTGGAGCGCAAGCTCCGGGCGATCGAGAAGCAGCTCGGCTGACACCCCGCAGCACGGCGAAGGGCCCCGCACCTCCCTGGTGCGGGGCCCTTCGCCGTGCTGCGGGTGCGGGTCAGGCGGAGGAGGTCTCCAGCGCCTGCTCGCGCTTGTTGCGGACCATCGAGGAGGCCAGCGCGGCGCCGATGAAGCCGACGCCGATGAGGCCGGTGACGATCTCCGGGATGTGGTACTCGATCGACACCAGCAGGATCAGTGCGAGCGCGCCGATGGCGTAGTGCGCACCGTGCTCCAGGTAGACGTAGTCGTCCAGGGTGCCCTTGCGGACCAGGTAGACGGTCAGGGAGCGGATGTACATCGCGCCGATGCCGAGACCCAGGGTGATCATGAAGATGTCCTGGGAGATGGCGAACGCGCCGACGACGCCGTCGAAGGAGAACGACGCGTCGAGGACCTCCAGGTAGAGGAACAGGAAGAACGCGGCCTTGCCGCCCACCTGCACGAGCGACTTGCCGCTCTTCTCGGCGGCCTCCTCGGCCTCCTCCTGGTCCTCCAGGCCCGACTCGAAGACGCTGGAGAGGCCGTTGACGGCCAGGTACGTCGCGAGGCCCATCAGGCCGGCGAGCAGCACGGTCTCGGCGTTCTCGGCGGCGAAGAAGCGGGAGGCGAGGGCGAGGGTGACCAGCGCGATGACGGAGGAGAGGGCGTCCAGCTTGCCGATCTTCTCCAGCGGCTTCTCCAGCCAGCGCAGCCAGTTGAAGTCCTTCTCCTCGAAGATGAAGTCGAGGAAGATCATCAGGAGGAAGATGCCACCGAACGCGGCGATCGCCGGGTTGGCCGCCTCCAGGTACTGGGCGTAGGTGTGGCCCTCGTACGTCTTGCTGGAGTCGAGCGCCAGCTCGATCACGGTGCCCGGGCTGAGGTGGGCGGTCAGGCCGACGACCAGCAGCGGGAAGATGAGCCGCATGCCGAAGACGGCGATGAGGACGCCGACCGTCAGGAAGAGCTTCTGCCAGAAGGCGTTCATCCGCTTCAGGACGGTGGCGTTGACGACCGCGTTGTCGAACGACAGGGAGATCTCGAGGATGGAGAGGATCAGCACGACGCCGAAGCCCTCGGCCCCCCAGATCAGGCCGGCGGCGATCAGGCCGGCGATCGTGATGGCGAAGGACCATCCGAATGTGCGGAGGAACACGGGGTCAGTTACCTTTCGAATTCATGTTCAGGAGCGGGCTTTACTGTACGTTTACTCCGAAATCCAGGGCAATGCCCCGCAGGCCGGACGCGTAACCCTGGCCCACCGCACGGAACTTCCACTCGCCCTGGTAGCGGTACAGCTCGCCGAAGATCATCGCAGTCTCGGTGGAGGCGTCCTCGGTGAGGTCGTAACGGGCGATCTCCTGCCCGTCGGTCAGGTTGACGACGCGGATGTAGGCGTTCGAGACCTGGCCGAAGTTCTGCGAGCGGGCGTCGGCGTCGTAGATCGACACCGCGAAGACGACCTTGTCGACCTGCACGGGCACGAGGTCGAGGTTGACCTGCACGACCTCGTCGTCGCCGTCACCGTCGCCGGTCAGGTTGTCGCCCTGGTGCTCGACCGAACCCTCCGGGCTGCGCAGGTTGTTGTAGAACACGAAGTACTCGTCGCCGAGCACCCGCCCACTGCCGCACAGCAGGGCGCTGGCGTCCAGGTCGAAGGGCGCGCCGGTGGTCGAACGGGCGTCCCAGCCCAGTCCGATCTGCACCTGCGTCAGGTTGGGCGCCGCCTTGGTCAGCGAGACGTTGCCGCCCTTGGCCAGCGTGACACTCATGAACATTCCTCCCAGTCCCCCGTCCCCGGGGCTCCCTCGGCGCCGCGCCGGCACGGCCGTGCGGCCGGCACGACGGGGCGTACCCCAGATCTACGCCCCCGCACCGCCGCGTGATCCTGTGCGCCGGCCTGAACTTCCTGAACTCCCCCGCCCGCCCCGGCCACGATCGTGCAACCGCTCCCGCGGGTCAGACGTTGACGCCGAAGTCCTGCGCGATGCCGCGCAGGCCGGAGGCGTAGCCCTGGCCGATGGCGCGGAACTTCCACTCCGCGCCGTTGCGGTAGAGCTCGCCGAACACCATGGCGGTCTCCGTGGAGGCGTCCTCGGAGAGGTCGTAGCGCGCGATCTCGGCGCCGCCGGCCTGGTTCACGACGCGGATGAACGCGTTGCGGACCTGGCCGAAGTTCTGCTGGCGGTTCTCGGCGTCGTAGATCGACACCGGGAAGACGATCTTGGCCACCTCGGCCGGAACGCCCGCCAGGTTGACCTTGACCTGCTCGTCGTCGCCCTCGCCCTCACCGGTGAGGTTGTCGCCGGTGTGCTCGACGGAGCCGTCCTGGCTGGTGAGGTTGTTGAAGAAGACGAAGTCGGCGTCGGAGCGCACCTTGCCCTGCTCGGTGCAGAGCAGTGCGCTGGCGTCCAGGTCGAAATCGGTCCCGGTGGTGCTGCGGACGTCCCAGCCGAGGCCGACGATGACGGCCGTCAGGCCCGGGGCCTCCTTGGTCAGGGAGACGTTGCCGCCCTTGCTCAGGCTGACACCCACTAGTCCTCCAAAGGTGCGGGAGGCACATGCCGGTGCCCCCGGTGGTGCGGGCCGGACCCCGTCGGGGAGCCCGTCCTGCCAACGGCCCGATCGTAGTGCCGGGTTCCCGCCCACGGGTCGAACACCCGGCTCACAGCGCGCCGAGCGCCGCCAGGTACTCCTGCTCGTCCCGGGCGTCCGGCAGTCCGTTCACGACGGACCAGCGCACCGCGCCGGCCTTGTCGATCACGAAGGTGCCGCGCACGGCGCAGCCCTTCTCCTCGGCGAAGACGCCGTACGCGCGGGAGACCTCGCCGTGCGGCCAGAAGTCCGAGAGCAGCGGGTAGTCCAGCCCCTCCTGGTCCGCGAAGACGCGCAGGGTGAAGGGCGAGTCGTTGGAGACCGCGAGCACCTGGACGTCGTCGTTCTGGAGGCGCGGCAGTTCCTTCTGGATCGCGCAGACCTCGCCGGTGCAGACGCCGGTGAACGCGAACGGGTAGAACACCAGGACGACGTTCTTCTCGCCGCGGAAGTCGGAGAGCTTCACGAGCTCGCCGTGCTGGTTCTTGAGCTCGAAGTCCGGGGCCTGGTTGCCGACCTCGATCGCCATGGTGGGACCTTCCTCGTCGTGGGACCGCGCCGCGGGGAGCGGCCACGGGCAAGGGGCATCCTCGCATCCGTCCGAGCGGATTCCGCCGTTCGGGTGAGCGGCGGGGAGACCCCGGCCCATGGTTGCGCCCTCGGTGAACATCCGCACCGGCCGGGACCACGAGCGGCGGCCGCAGGCGCAAGGGCCCTGCTGGAGGAAGCTCCAGCAGGGCCCTTGCACGGGTCGTCGCAGCGGCTCAGCGCTTCCCGGAGCGCGCGGCCTTCGGGGTGGCCAGACGGGTACCGGCCCAGTCCTTGGCGATGGCGACCGAGCTGGTCTGCGAGAGGCCGGCGGTCTTGGCGGCATCGGCGATCTCGTGCGCCTCGACGTGGCCGTCACGGCCGGTCTTGGGCGTCAGGAGCCAGATCAGGCCGCCTTCGGCGAGGTACTCCAGCGCGTCGACGAGGGCGTCGGTGAGATCCCCGTCCTCTTCGCGGTGCCACAGCAGGACGGCGTCGGCCACGTCGTCGTAGTCCTCGTCGACGAGATCGGTGCCGGTGGCCTCCTCGATGCCGTCGCGGAGCTCCTGGTCACTGTCGTCGTCGTAGCCGAGCTCCTGGACGATCTGTCCGGCCTCGAAGCCCAGACGAAGCGCCGGGTTGGACTTGTCCGCGGGGTCCGCGGTCGCGCTCACGGGAATAACCTCCAGTATTCGGCTCGGCATCCATGCCGAGGCTGTGGGCGTAGTCCACACGTGCGCGGCGGTTCGCGCAAGTACCCGACACCCGATCCCACCCAAAGGTTGACGTGTCGGAGGGGAACACGCCGGGTGATGTGAGGGGAATCACACCCGTTTGCCCTTTTCTGCCCCGACCGGTGGTGCTTCGCGCGCCCCGCCGGACGTGAACGGAGTCGCACGCCTGCCCGAGATGCGAACGGCATTCGGGTGCACCCCCCATCCGGGCGTAAAGTCTCCTGTTGGCCCTCACCCCGACCGCCCGTTTCCGGGCGGGAGGGATCCAGGTCGGACCACCTCTTCGTAACACCACCACCGGGGCTGCGCAGAACGGGCGACGACGCCCGCCGCGCATCCCCTGACCGGCCCGCCCACCAGGCGGAACGGTTACCGATCGGTAGAGATGACGGATCTCCGAGTCGCGGTACACGATGGAGGCGGCGCGACACACCTCAGTTTCGACCGACAGTGAAGGAACAGCGTGGCTTCCGGATCCGATCGCAACCCGATCATCATTGGCGGCCTTCCGAGTCAGGTCCCGGACTTCGATCCCGAGGAGACCGCGGAATGGCTGGAGTCGCTCGATGCGGCCATCGACGAGCGGGGGCGTGAGCGCGCCCGTTACCTGATGCTCCGCCTCATCGAGCGCGCCCGTGAGAAGCGTGTCGCCGTGCCCGAGATGCGCAGCACGGACTACGTCAACACCATCGCGACCAAGGACGAGCCGTTCTTCCCCGGCAACGAGGAGATCGAGCGCAAGATCCTCAACGCGACCCGGTGGAACGCGGCCGTCATGGTCTCCCGGGCCCAGCGCCCCGGCATCGGCGTCGGTGGCCACATCGCCACCTTCGCCTCCTCCGCGTCCCTGTACGACGTGGGCTTCAACTACTTCTTCCGCGGCAAGGACGCCGACGGCGCCTCCGGCGACCAGATCTTCTTCCAGGGTCATGCCTCCCCCGGCATCTACGCCCGCGCCTTCCTCCTGGACCGACTCACCGAGCAGCAGCTCGACGCGTTCCGCCAGGAGAAGTCGAAGGCCCCCTACGGCCTCTCCAGCTACCCGCACCCGCGGCTGATGCCGGACTTCTGGGAGTTCCCGACCGTCTCGATGGGCCTCGGCCCGCTCGGGGCGATCTACCAGGCCCGGATGAACCGGTACCTGGAGCACCGCGGGATCAAGGACACCTCGGACAGCCAGGTCTACGCCTTCCTCGGCGACGGCGAGATGGACGAGCCCGAGTCGCTGGGCCAGCTCTCGCTGGCCGCCCGCGAGGGCCTGGACAACCTGACCTTCGTGGTGAACTGCAACCTGCAGCGCCTCGACGGCCCGGTCCGCGGCAACGGCAAGATCATCCAGGAGCTGGAGTCGCAGTTCCGCGGCGCCGGCTGGAACGTGATCAAGCTCGTCTGGGACCGCTCCTGGGACCCGCTGCTCGCGCAGGACCGCGACGGCGTCCTGGTGAACAAGCTGAACACCACGGTCGACGGCCAGTTCCAGACGTACGCCACCGAGACCGGCGCGTACATCCGCGACCACTTCTTCGGCGGCGACCTGCGCCTGCGCGCGATGGTCGAGAACATGTCCGACCACGAGATCCAGCACCTGGGCCGCGGCGGGCACGACCACCGCAAGGTCTACGCGGCGTTCAAGGCGGCCCGCGAGCACCAGGGCCAGCCGACGGTCATCCTCGCGCAGACGGTCAAGGGCTGGACCCTCGGCCCGAACTTCGAGGGCCGCAACGCGACCCACCAGATGAAGAAGCTGACGGTCGAGGACCTGAAGCGCTTCCGTGACCGGCTGCACCTGCCGATCACCGACAAGCAGCTGGACGAGGGCTACGCGCCCTACTACCACCCGGGTCGTGACTCGGAGGAGATCCAGTACATGCACGACCGCCGGCAGGAGCTCGGCGGCTACATGCCGACCCGCAAGGTGCGCCCGCGCAAGCTGGAGCTGCCGGGCGACGACGCGTACAAGGCGGTCAAGAAGGGCTCGGGCAACCAGACCATCGCCACGACCATGGCGTTCGTCCGGGTGCTCAAGGACCTGATGCGCGACAAGGGCATCGGCAACCGCTTCGTGCCGATCGCGCCCGACGAGTACCGCACCTTCGGCATGGACTCGCTCTTCCCGTCCGCCAAGATCTACAACCCGCTCGGCCAGACCTACGAGGCGGTCGACCGCGAGCTGCTCCTGGCGTACAAGGAGTCCAAGACCGGCCAGATGCTGCACGACGGCATCTCCGAGGCGGGCTGTACCGCCTCGCTGATCGCCGCCGGTTCGTCGTACGCGACGCACGGCGAGCCGCTGATCCCGGTCTACGTCTTCTACTCGATGTTCGGGTTCCAGCGCACCGGTGACCAGTTCTGGCAGATGGCCGACCAGCTGGCCCGCGGCTTCGTGATCGGCGCCACCGCCGGCCGCACCACCCTGACCGGTGAGGGCCTGCAGCACGCAGACGGCCACTCGCACCTGCTCGCCTCGACCAACCCGGGCGTCGTCGCGTACGACCCCGCGTACGGCTACGAGATCGCGCACATCGTGCAGGACGGTCTGCGCCGGATGTACGGCTCCAGCACCGAGCACCCGACCGGTGAGGACGTCTTCTACTACCTCACGGTCTACAACGAGCCGATCCGCATGCCCGCGGAGCCGGAGGGCGTGGACGTCGAGGGCATCCTCAAGGGCCTCCACAAGCTCCACCCGGGCGACGCGGGCAGCATCCCGGCGCAGATCCTCGCCTCCGGCGTGGCCGTGCCGTGGGCGCTGGAGGCCCAGCGCATCCTCGCCGAGGAGTGGAACGTCAAGGCCGACGTCTGGTCGGCGACGTCCTGGAACGAGCTGCGCCGCGACGCCGTCGAGGCGGAGCAGTTCAACCTGCTCCACCCGGAGGAGCCGCAGCGCGTCCCGTACGTGACGCAGAAGCTCCAGGGCGCCGAGGGCCCGTTCGTCGCCGTGTCCGACTGGATGCGTGCGGTGCCGGACCAGATCTCCCGCTGGGTGCCGGGTGCGTGGCAGTCGCTGGGCGCGGACGGCTTCGGCTTCGCCGACACCCGTGGTGCGGCCCGCCGCTTCTTCCACATCGACGCCCAGTCGGTCGTCCTCGGCGTGCTCACCGAGCTCGCCAAGCAGGGCAAGATCGACCGCAGCGCGCTGAAGGACGCGATCGACCGCTACCGGCTGCTCGACGTGACCGCGGCCGACCCGGGTGCCGCCGGCGGCGACGCCTGATCACCCGCTGAAGCACCCCTGCACACGGCCGGGGGGCGGGCCCCGGCACGCCGCGTGCGGGCCCCCGCCGGTGGGGGTGAGGCCCCCCGGGAGGGGGGGAGGACCGTCTCGAACTGCAGCCGGGCGATCGGCCAGTCGTCCTCGGGCACCGACACGCGGACGGCGTACTCGGTGCCGTCCGGCGTCACGAACGCCTGGTCGGCGGCGTGCCACGAGCCGCCCTCCGGGGCGCCGGAGGTGAACTCCCACAGCGCGCCGTCCCGGCCCCGGTAGACGTTCGGCCCCAGGACGAGCCGGGTGTACCCGGGCTCGGCCGCCGCGTCCTGCTCAAGCGCCAGGAAGTGCTGCTCGGACGACTGCACCACGCCGGGGGCGACCGCGAAGCGCAGCACGTGCACGCCGCCGTCCGGCGAGTAGTCGACCCACCGGCCGGCCTCGCTGCGCGTCCAGCCCTCCGGGACGGCGGCCCGGAAGCCCGCGGGGTCGTCCGCCCAGCGGAAGCCCGTCGGGGCGGCGGCGGGCGTGGCGGCGGAGGTCGCGGACGGCGTGCGGGCCGGCGTCGCCGTGCTGCCCGGCGGGGGTGTGGGCGTCCGCGGGGCGAGCGGCCCGGTGGAGGGTGTCCGGGCGGTGTCCGGGCTGCCCGTCCAGACGGCGAACGCCAGCCCGCCGGAGAGCGCGGCGGCCACCACGGCCGCCACGGCGATCGGCCGGGCCCGGCGGCGCCGCGGGGCGGCGGGCACCGGACGGACCGCAGGACCGGCTGCGGGCACGGGTGCGGGTGCGGGAGCAGCAGGTGCGGGTGCAGCGGGTGCGGGCGGCGGCGGCCCGGCGGTCGCCGGTGCCGGGCAGGCCTGCGGGCGCCGCGTCCGGGCCCGGGTGGCGCCGGGCGGGAGGCCGGCGGCGTCCTGCAGCATCGCGCGCACCTCCTCGGCGGTGGCCCGTTCGGCCGGGTCCGCGCGGAGCAGCGCCGCGATCACCGGCGCGAGCGGCCCGGCCTCCCGGGGCTCGGGCGGCGGGCCCGGGTCGCCGGTGCCGGGGGACGGCAGCGGCCGGCCCTCGACCGCCGCGTACAGCGTCGCGCCGAGCGACCAGAGGTCGGCCTCGGGGCCGGGGCTGCGGCCGGCCGCGCATTCCGGGGCCCGGTGACGGGTGCCGGGGCCGGGTCCGGCCGCGGCCGACGGCGGGGCGATGCCGAAGTCGGTGAGGACGGCCCTGCCGCCGCGTTCGAGCAGCACGTCGGCGGGCTTCACGTCGCGGTGCAGCACGCCGTGCCGGTGGGCCTCCTCCAGGGCGGCCAGCACCTGCACCCCGATCAGGGCGACCTCCCGCGGGGGCAGGGCGCCCTCGTCGGCGAGCACCTCGGCGAGCGAGGGGCCGTCGATCAGCTCCATGACGATCCAGGGGCGGCCGTCCTCCTCCACCACGTCGTAGAGGGTGATCACGCCGGGGTGGTTGAGCACCGCCGCCGCCCGGGCGTCCTGCGCCATCCGCTCGCGGAGAGCCGGGAGGTCGTCCTCCGGCACGTCGGCGGCGCCCAGCTCCTTCACGGCGACGTGGCGGCCGAGCCGGGCGTCCCGGGCGACCCGGACGGTGCCCGTGCCGCCCCGGCCGAGGCGGCGGCCGAGCAGGAAGCGTCCGGCGAGCAGGTGCCCGTCGCCGGGTGCGGCGGGGCGGTCGGGGTGCTCGTCCGCAGCGTTCATGGCCCGTCCCTGTGTGCCCGGTTCCGCGGTCCCGTCGTGGCCTTCCGGGCGACGGCCCCGTCCGGATCCCAGTCTCACGCCCGTCCCGTCACCCGGCGAGCCGGAGCGGCGGCGGAGGGTCGCCCGGGCGGGCGGGCCGGGGCGGTCCGGCGGGCCGGGCGGGCCGGGCCCGACAGCACCGCACCCGGCCGGGAACGTGCTCCGGGCCGGGTGCGGTGGTGGTGCGGTGCGGTGGTGGTGCAGTGCGGTGCGGGGACGTCAGATGTGGACGGCCGGACCGGCGTCGTTGGCGCCGCGCCTGGTGAGCAGGCCGAGGCCGGCGGCGGCGAAGGCCACCACGGCGGCGACGACGAACGCGAGCGACATGCCGCTGACGAACGAGGAGTGGACGGCACCCGCCATCGCGTCGACGACGCCCTGCGGGGTGCCGGGCTGCGCCGGCGGGGCGATGCCGAGCTGGGCGGCCTGGTTCAGGCCCTCGGCCTGGGCGCCCTCGACCGGCGGCAGGCCGGCCTTCGCCCAGGTGCCGGGCAGCACGTCGGTGACCCTGGCGGCCATGATCGCGCCGAGCACGGCGGTGCCGAGGCTGCCGCCGACCTGCATGGCGGCCTGCTGGAGGCCGCCGGCCACGCCGGAGAGCTCCAGCGGGGCGTTGCCGACGATGACCTCGGTGGCGCCGACCATGACCGGGCTCAGGCCGAGGCCCATCAGCACGAACCAGAGCGACATGACGCCGTTGCCGGAGGTGGTGCCGAGGGTCGACATGCCGATCATGGCCGCGGTGGTGAAGAGCATGCCGGCGACGATCGGGATGCGCGGGCCGAGCTTGCCGATGGCCGCACCGGCCACCGGGGCGCCGACGATCATCATGCCGGTCATCGGGAGCAGGTGGACGCCGGCGTCGACGGGGGCCAGCCCGCGGACGTTCTGCAGGTAGAAGGTGACGAAGAAGATCCCGCCGAAGAAGGCGAAGGCCATCAGCACCATGAGCACCGTGCCGGCGGACAGCGGCACCGAGCGGAAGAGGCTGAGCGGGATCAGCGGCTCCTTCGCCTTCGTCTGCCAGAGGGCGAACAGGGTCATCGCCACGACGGCGCCGCCGAGGAAGAGCAGCGTCGCCGGGTCGCCCCAGCCCCAGACGGGGGCCTTGATGATGCCCCAGACCAGCATGAACATCGCGCCGGAGAGCAGCACGATGCCGGGGACGTCGAAGGACTTCGCGGCGTTCTCGCTGCGCACGTCCCGGAGGATCCACAGGCCGAGCGCGAGGGCGATCAGGCCGACCGGGATGTTGATGAAGAACACCGACTGCCAGCTGACGTGCTCGACCAGGAGGCCGCCGACGATCGGGCCGGCGGCGGTGGAGGCGCCGATGACGCCGCCCCAGATGCCGATCGCCATGTTGAGCCTGTCGGCCGGGAACGCACCGCGCAGGAGGCCGAGCGCGGCCGGCTGGAGGAGCGCGCCGAAGAGGCCCTGGAGCACCCGGAACACGATGACGGTCCGGATGCTGCCCGCGAAGCCGATGGCGGCGGAGGTGGCGGCGAAGCCGGCCGCGCCGACGAGGAAGGTCGTCTTGTGGCCGAAGCGGTCGCCGATCTTGCCCGCGGTGACCAGGAAGACGGCGAGCGCCAGCAGGTAGCCGCTGGTGACCCACTGGATGTCGGCGGGCGAGGCGCCGAGGTCGGCCTGGATCGCCGGGTTGGCGATGGCCACGACGGTGCCGTCGAGGGCGACCATCATGACGCCGACGGCGACGGTGAGGAGGGTCAGCCACGGGTGCCCCTTGAGGCGCCCGGTACCGCCCGGCGGTGTGCTGCCGGACGCGGGCGGGGTGTCCGCCCTGCCGGTCCTGACGACGGACGAACTCATGGCTGCTGACCTCCGTGGGCGAGGGACGAGGGGATGGCGCCCGGGGCCCACCCGTCCCCACGAGCTGTCCGGCCGCGGGCGCCACACACCGCGGAACATTATGTCAGCTGCTGACATTCGGCAATTCATGACGTACGCCAGGGACTGTCATATGACAGAACCGCTATCGTGGTGTCCGTCCCGCTCTGTGACGAAAGGCGCCCTGCATGGCCCCGCCGCCCACCACCGTCCGCACCGAACAGCCGGCCGCGGCCGACTGCCGGGTCCTCGGGCTGCGCGAGCGGAAGAAGCAGCGCACCAGGGACGCCCTGGTCGCGGCGGCGCACGCACTCTTCCTCGGCCAGGGCTTCGCCCGCACCACGGTCGACGAGATCGCCGCCCGGGTGGACGTCTCCCAGCGCACCTTCTTCCGCTACTTCGGGAGCAAGGAGGAGGTCGCCCTCGCGGTCCTCGCCGACGCCGAGGACCACTTCGTCGACCGCCTGCGCCGGCGCCCCCCGGAGGAGACCCCGCTGGAAGCCATGCGCGCGGCGATCACCGAGACGTGGGACGGGCTCGGCCGGGACGCCGGCAGCGGCCCCCACGGCGTCCAGGCCGCGCTGGAACTGATCGACCTGATCGAGAGCACCCCCGTGCTGCTCGCCGCCCACCTGCGGCGCACCATCGAGCAGGAGGGCGTGGTGACGGCCGTCCTCGCCGAACGCGAGGGCCTCGATCCGCGCACCGACCTGCGCCCCCGGGTGCTGGCCGCGGCCTTCGGCGCGGTCGTCCGGGTCTCGCACCTCTCGTGGACCTCCGACACGGCGGCCCACGAGGCCGGGCCGTCCGGCATGATCGCCACCATCGAGCGCCACTGCGACCAGCTCGGCCCCGCGCTCGCCGGCTCCTGGCGCGGATGACCCCCGCCGTCGGCGGGCCCGCCTAGGCTGGCGCCCATGGTGACGTTCGACCAGTTCCTGGAGATGGGCCTCGCCCTGCCCTCGGCCACCGAGCGCCTCACCTGGGAGACCGAGGTGACGCTGAGGGTCGGCGAGAAGATCTTCGCGATGGCCTCCCCCGACTCCGGCCGGGCCTGCGTGAAGGCCACCCGGGAGGAACAGGCGGCCCTGCTCGCCGCCGCCCCCGGGACGTACGCGGCGGCCCCCTACGTCGGCCGGTACGGCTGGGTGCTGGTCGACCTCGGCCGGGTGGGAACCGAGGAGCTCCGCGAACTCGTCATCGAGGCGTGGCGCAGCACCGCGCCCAAGCGGACGGTCCGGAAGTTCGACGACGATCGGGCAACCTGACGCCACACCAGGTCCCTCGCGCGTGTGACTCATCCCACGGTTTAGACTCTGCTCACCCCGGCCGGGGCGCCTCTACCCTGGCTGGCACAGCAGTCGTACCCGTCGGGCCCCGCCCGCTGTCACCGGTCACCGGCCCCGAGGGAGAGTCGCCCATGCAGCGCAGGCGGGTCAAGCGCATGCTGATAGGCGCGTTCGCCGCCTCCGCGGTCCTGCTCGACGCCGGCGCCGCCGCCGCACAGGCCGCCGCCTCCAACGAGCAGGTCGCGATCACCTCGCCGCCCGCGGGCGCCGCCGCCTGGGTCGAGGACGAGTCCGTGGGCCGCGCCCTGCCCGACCCGGCCACCGCCGACGCACCGTCGGTCGCGGCCTTCTTCGCCACCCTCGCCGACTCCGAGCAGCAGCACCTCGCCGAGACGTACCCCCTGGTCGTCGGCAACCTCGACGGCGTCCCTCCCGCCCTGCGCTACCGCGCCAACCGGATCGCCGTCGCCGCCGAGCGCGACCGCGCCCGCGAGCGCGCCGCCGACACCGGGCTGAACGCCGCCGAGCGGGCCGCGGCCGCCGTCCGCGCCACCGACACCGGCCGCCTGCTGAAGGCCGGCCGGCAGATCCTCGCCTTCGACCCGCGCGGCCGCGGCCTGGTCAGCGAGGTGTACGGCGACCTCGCGGCCGCCGACCGCGTCGCCGTCCTGGTGCCCGGCTCGGACGCCGACCTCGCGCACTTCGACCAGACCGGCGACCCGCTGCGCTCCGTCACCGGCATGGCGCGGGCGCTCCTCGCCGAGGAGCGGCGGCAGCAGCCCGGCAGCCGCACCGCCGTGGTCGCGTGGACGGGGTACGTCACCCCGTCCGGGTTCGGTCCGGACGCCGTGACGGCCCGGCTCGCCGAGGCCGCGGCCCCCCGCCTGCTGCGCCTGCTCGCCGGCCTGAAGGTCACCGGGCACGCCGCGGTCCCGCCCACGCTGCTCTGCCACTCGTACGGGTCGGTGGTGTGCGGCACGGCCGCGCCCGGCATCCGGGAGAACGGCACCACCGACGTCGTCGTGTTCGGCAGCCCGGGCATGGGCGTGGACGCCGCGGCCGAGCTCGGCCCCGGCGTCCGGGTGTGGGCGGCCCGCAACCCGACCGACTGGATCGGCAACGTGCCGTACCTGGAGTTCGGCGGGCTCGGGCACGGCACCGACCCGACGACGCGGGAGTTCGGCGCCGTCGAGCTGTCCTCGCAGGGCTCCGTCGGCCACACCGGCTACTTCGCCGAGGGCACCGGCAGCCTGCACAACTTCGGCGCCGTCGCCCTCGGCGACTACCAGGACGTCGCCCTCCAGCAGCCCTGAGCCCGGCAGGTCACTCGCGGGCGGCCGCGGTGGACGACATGTCGGCGTAGCGGGTGCCGGTCACCTGCCCGGCGATCGGCTCCAGCGCGGCGAGCTCGGCCGGCGTGAGCACCAGCTCGGCCGCGGCGGTGTTCTCGGCGAGCCGGGTGCGCTTCCGGGTGCCGGGGATCGGCACCACGGTCAGGCCGTGCACGCCCGCCCGGTGGTGCACCCAGGCCAGCGCGACCTGGGCGGCGGTGACGCCGCGGTCGGCGGCGATCGTGCGGACGGGCTCCAGCAGCGCGGCGTTGCCCGCCGCGTTCGGGCCGGAGAACTGCGGGTGGTAGCGGCGGAAGTCGCCCTCGGAGAGCTCCTCGGCGGCCGCGAACGCGCCGGTGAGGAAGCCGCGGCCGAGCGGCGAGTACGGCACGAAGGCGACACCGAGCTCGGCGGCGGCCGGCACCGCGCTGCGCTCGACGTCGCGGGAGAAGAGCGACCACTCGGACTGCACGGCCGCGATCGGGTGCACGGCGTGCGCCTCGCGGAGCTCGGCGCCGGTCACCTCGGAGAGCCCGAGGTGGCGCACCTTGCCGGCCGTGACGAGTTCGGCCATCGCCCCGACCGAGTCGGCGAGCGGCACCTGCGGGTCGCGCCGGTGCATGTAGTAGAGGTCGATGACGTCGACGCCGAGCCGCTCCAGGGAGGCGTCGACGGCGGCGCGGACGTACGCCGGGTCGTTGCGGACGGCCCGGTACGACGGGTCGTCGGCGCGGCGTTCGATGGCGAACTTCGTGGCCAGCACGACGCGGTCGCGGTGCTTGCGGACGAACGGCCCGATCAGCTCCTCGTTGTGGCCGCTGCCGTAGATGTCGGCGGTGTCGAAGAGGGTGACGCCCAGGTCGAGGGCGGTGTCGAGGGTGGCGAGCGCCTCGGCGGTGTCGGTCGGGCCGTAGAACTCGCTCATGCCCATGCAGCCGAGGCCCTGGATGCCGACGGCGGGTCCGCCGGTGCCGAGCTGTGCGGTGGGGATGCTCATGCGCTCTTCTGCTTCCTGTCGGTCACGGTCGTGTCGGGCTGCGTCCTGGTCCGCGCGGCCGGGCCGGGCGCGGTCGTCCCGGAGGCGACGGCTGCCGGGACTCCGGCCGGGCCTGCCGCGGCGGCCACGTGGGACGCGTAGACGTCGATCTTGTGGTCGAGGACGGCGAGGGTGGCGTGCAGGTCGGCGATCCGCTGCCGCACCTCCTCGCGCTGGGCGACGAGGATGTCCCGCCGTTCGAGCTCCGTGTGGTCGCCCTCCCGGGCCAGCTCCACGTACCGCAGCATGTCCGCCACCGGCATGCCCGTGAGCCGCAGCCGCCCGAGGAACGCCAGCCGGGCCAGGTCGGCCTCGCTGTAGCGGCGCTGCCCCGAGTGCGAGCGGTCCACCGGGTCGAGCAGGCCGATCCGCTCGTACCAGCGCAGGGTGTGCGCGGTCAGACCGGTCGAGGCCGAGACCTCGCCGATCGTGCGCCACTGCGCGTGGTCCAGGACCTCCCGCAGGTCGGTCCCGCAGACGGGCGGATCGTCGGTGGTCGGTGCGGACGGTGTCACGGTGCCCCCCTTGGTCGGCGACGGCTACGACGCTAGCGAGTTCGAGTGCACTCCAGGCAAGCCTGCCACGCACCGCCCCGGGCCGGACGGCTATCGTCGGCGCATGGAGAGCTTGCGGATGATCGAGGACTGGCCGGTGCCGAACGCGGCGGCCGCGGTGGTGCGTGGCGCGGACGGCGCCGTGGTGGGGTCGCACGGGCTCCAGGAACACCTGTTCCCGCTGGCGTCCGTGACCAAGCTGCTGTCCGCGTACGCCGTGCTGGTCGCGGTCGAGGAGGGCGTCTTCGAGCTCGACGACCCGGCGGGCCCGGAGGGCTCGACCGTCCGCCACCTGCTGGCGCACACCTCCGGACTCGCCTTCGACGAGCGCCGGACGGCCGCCGGGCCCGGCACCCGGCGGCTCTACTCCAACGCCGGTTTCGACGTGCTCGCCGACACCCTCGCGCAGGCCTCCGGCATCCCGTTCGCGCAGTACGCGGCCGAGGCCGTCTTCGCACCGCTCGGCATGAAGTCCACCCTGCTCAACACCGCGCACCGGGCCCCGGCGGGTGCGGGCGGCCTCTCCACCGTCGCCGACCTGGCGCGGTTCGCCGCCGAACTCCAGGCGCCGACCCTGCTGGACGCCTCCACGGTGCACCGGGCGACCCGCGAGGTCGCCTTCCCCGGCCTGGGCGGCGTGCTGCCCGGCTTCGGCCACCGCCGCCCGAACGACTGGGGCCTCGGCTTCGAGATCCGCGACGGCAAGGACCCGCACTGGACGGGCACCACCAGCTCGCCGGAGACCTTCGGGCACTTCGGCCAGTCCGGCACCTTCCTGTGGGTCGACCCGGCCGCCGGCGTCGCCTGCATCGCCCTGACGGACCGTGACTTCGGCCCGTGGGCGGCCGAGGTGTGGCCGCGGTTCACCGACGCCGTCCTCGCGGAACTGCGCGGCTGAGGGCCGCGGCGGCGGGCCGGCGGCCTCCGCCCAGCAGGTCGGGGCCCGCGGCCCGCGTCAGCCGAAGCGCAGCGGGGAGTGCATCTCCCACAGCAGCAGTTCGGCGCCGTCCGGCCCGGCCGTCGGGTCCGCGAACGCCTCACCGGTGATCCGCACCGCGTCGCCCGGCTCCAGCGAACGCCCGCCGCCCTGCGGGCCGGGCACCGTGCGGTAGCCGAGCGAGCCCGCGGTGAGGTGCGCGTAGCGGTACGGCGCCTCGGGCAGTGCGGGCAGCGGCTCCCACGGGCCGGCCGTGACGAGGTGCAGCGCAGCGTCCGAGCGGCGCAGCCGCAGCGCGTCCGACCCGGCGTCACGGTCCATGCCGGAGGCGAGGAGTGTCGGGCCGTCCGCCGTGGGGGCGACCCGCCGCAGGCCGTACGCGGGCGGGGTGCCGAAGACGTCCGGCTGCAGCCACATCTGCACGAACCGCACGGGCCCGGTGGCCCCGCCGAGGTTGCGTTCGCTGTGGGTGACGCCCGAACCGGCGCTGAGGTGCTGCACCATGCCGGGGCGGACGACACCGGCGTGCCCGTCGCCGTCGCGGTGCGCGAGGGCGCCCTCCAGCACCCAGGTGAGGATCTCGGTGTCGCGGTGCCGGTGCGCGTCGAACCCGGCTCCGGGTGCGAGCGTCTCCTCGTTGCAGGCGAGCAGGGCACCGAAGTGGGTGTTCTTCGGGTCGTAGTGCCCGGAGAAGGAGAAGGCGTGGCGGGTCTCGATGCCGTCGGCGGGCGTCGAGCGGTAGCGCTCGGGGGCCCGGCGGAGGTCGGCGCGGCCGCGGTCTCGGGTCTCGGTCACGCGGTTCACGGTAGCCGGTCCGGGGCGCCGCGCCGGGCACGACCGGCGGGGGCTGTGCACGAGCACGCCGTACGGTGAGGCAGTCTTGTCCTGTGCCAGCCCCTTCAGCGAAACCCGACAGCGCCCCCGCCGACCCGAAGGCGACCGACAAGGCTGCCGAGAAGGCGGCCGACAGGAAGACCCCCTCCCGCAGGGCGGCCCCGGACGCCGAGGCGCCGCGTCCGGCCAGGGGCGGCAGGCTGACCGCGCAGGAGCGGAAGCTGGCCGCCGAACGCGCCGAGCTGCGCGCCGCGACGCTGAAGCGGCTGGAGAAGTCCTCGGGCAAGCTGGCCACCGCGGCGATCTCCAGGATGGACGACCAGCTGTCGTGGTACCGGCGGATGCCGCCCGAGCACCGCTCGTGGATCGGCCTGGTCGCGCAGGCCGGCATCGCCGCGTTCACCGAGTGGTACCGCCACCCGGAGGCGCCGCAGGCGATCTCGACCGACGTGTTCGGCACCGCCCCGCGCGAGCTGACCCGGGCGATCACGCTGCGCCAGACCGTCGAGCTGATCCGCACCACGATCGAGGTGATGGAGGAGGCCATCGAGGAGGTGGCCGCGCCCGGCGACGAGGACGGCATGCGCGAGTCGGTGCTCGTGTACGCCCGCGAGATCGCCTTCGCCACGGCCCAGGTGTACGCGCAGGCCGCGGAGGCCCGCGGTGCGTGGGACGCCCGGCTGGAGGCGCTCGTCGTCAACTCGCTGCTCTCCGGCGACGCCGACGAGGGAGTGCTCTCCCGGGCCGCCGCCCTGGGCTGGGGGCAGCCCAGTCAGGTGCGGGTGGTGATGGGCAGCGCCCCCGACGGCGACAGCGAGGCCGTGGTGGAGGCGATCCGGCGGGCCGCCCGCTACGCCAAGCTGCAGGTGCTCACCGGGGTGCTGGGCCGGCGGCTGGTCGTGGTGGTGGGCGGCGACAAGGAGCCGGTGCACACCGCGAAGGCGCTGATCGGGCAGTTCGCGCCGGGCCCGGTGGTGGTCGGCCCGACCGTGTCGGACCTGCTGTCCGCGACGCGGTCCGCGCAGGCCGCCGCGGCCGGCCTGAAGGCGTGCGCCGCGTGGCCGGACGCGCCGCGGCCGGTGCTGGCCGACGACCTGCTGCCCGAACGGGCGCTCGCCGGCGACCAGGCGGCGCGGCGGCAGTTGGTGGAGGAGATCTACACACCGCTCGACGAGGCCGGGTCGGCACTCCTGGAGACGCTGAGTGTCTATCTGGAGCAGGCGTCGTCCCTGGAGGGGGCGGCCCGGATGCTCTTCGTCCACCCGAACACCGTGCGCTACCGGCTGCGTCGTGTGACTGACGTCACGGGCTATGCTCCGTCCGACGTACGTTCGGCCTTCACCCTGCGCATCGCCCTTGCGCTGGGCCGTCTCGGCGTGGTCCGGGCCCAGAGCTGACCTCGCTGTAGGGACTGCACAATCCGGCGTGCTTTTCTTCGTTGTCGTCGCCTACCCGTTCGCGGGTGCCTGGCGAGAGAGGGTTGAACCGTGCTCGTAATCGTCGCCCCTGGACAGGGTGCCCAGACCCCCGGCTTCCTCGGCCCCTGGCTCGAACTGGACGGCACCGCCGACCGGCTGCGGCAGTGGTCGGAGGTCGCCGGTCTCGACCTCGTCCGCTACGGCACCGAGGCCACCGAGGAGGAGATCAAGGACACCGCGGTGGCGCAGCCGCTGCTGGTGGCCGCCGGTCTCGTCACCGCCGGTGCGCTCTTCGCCGGCTCCGACCTCCGCGCGCTCACCGGCGCGGTCGCCGGCCACAGCGTCGGCGAGATCACGGCGGCCGCCCTGGCCGGCGTGCTGACCGCCGACGACGCGCTGGCGTTCGTCCGCGAGCGCAGCCTCGGCATGGCCGAGGCCGCCGCCGTCACCGCCACCGGCATGACCGCCGTCCTCGGCGGCGACCCGGAGGCGGTCGCCGCCAAGCTCGCCGAGCACGGGGTGACCGCGGCCAACAACAACGGCGGCGGGCAGCTCGTCGCGGCCGGCACGCTGGAGCAGCTCGACGCGCTGAAGGCGGACCCGCCGGCCGGCGCGCGGCTCATCCCGCTGAAGGTCGCCGGCGCGTTCCACACCGAGCACATGGCTCCCGGTGTGACGCGGCTGGAGAAGCTGGCGCCGGGCCTGACGGTCGCCGACCCGGTGGTCGCCTACGTGTCCAACAAGGACGGCGAGGTCGTGGGCTCGGGCGCCGAGGTGCTGGCCCGTCTGGTCTCGCAGGTGTCCAACCCGGTCCGCTGGGACCTCTGCATGGAGACGCTCCGGCAGCTCGGCGCGACCGCGGTGATCGAGCTGTCCCCCGCGGGCACGCTCACCAACCTGGTCAAGCGCAACATCAAGGGCGTGGCGACGCTGGCCCTCAAGACCCCTGCCGATCTCGACAAGGCCCGTGGCCTGGTCGCGGAACACGGCGCCGAGGAGACGAACGCATGACCGCGCCCCAGATCAAGCCCGCCACCGGCGCAGCGTTCTCGCGCATCCTCGGGGTCGGCGGCTACCGTCCGGTCCGGGTGATCCCGAACGCCGAGGTGCTCAACTGGATCGAGTCCTCGGACGAGTGGATCCGCAGCCGCAGCGGCATCTCCGAGCGCCGCTGGGCCGGCCCGGAGGAGAGCGTCGCCGAGATGTCGGTGCAGGCCGCCGGCAAGGCGATCGCGCAGGCCGGCATCACGTCCGAGCAGATCGGCGGCGTGATCGTCGCGACCGTCTCGCACCTCAAGCAGACGCCCGCGGTCGCCACCGAGATCGCCGACCGCCTCGGCTGCGGCACCGCCCCGGCGTTCGACATCTCCGCGGCCTGCGCAGGCTTCGGCTACGGCCTGGGCCTGGCGGACGGCATGGTGCGCGGCGGCAGCGCCGAGTACGTGCTGGTGATCGGTGTGGAGCGGCTCTCCGACCTGACGGACACCTCGGACCGCTCGACCGCGTTCATCTTCGGCGACGGCGCCGGTGCAGCGATCGTCGGCCCGTCCGACACCCCCGGCATCGGCAAGGTGATATGGGGGTCGGACGGCTCCCAGCGCGACGTCATCTCGCAGACCCAGGCCTGGGACACCGCGTTCGCCAAGGAGGACGCCGTCAACGGCGTCGGCGACGAGGCGAAGTGGCCCGCGCTCCGCATGGAGGGCCAGACGGTCTTCCGCTGGGCGGTCTGGGAGATGGCGAAGGTGGCGCAGCAGGCCCTCGACGCCGCCGGCATCACCGCCGACCAGCTCGGCGCCTTCATCCCGCACCAGGCGAACATGCGCATCACGGATGCCATGATCAAGGCCCTGAAGCTCCCCGAGTCGGTGCCGGTCGCCCGCGACATCGCCGAGACCGGCAACACCTCCGCCGCGTCGATCCCGCTCGCCATGGAACGCATGCTGGAGAGCGGCGAGGCCAGGAGCGGCGATCTGGCGCTCATCATCGGCTTCGGGGCGGGTCTCGTGTACGCCGCCGCAGTCGTTACTCTCCCCTAGGCTTCACAGCCTCCCCCCGTACCCGCGCCGGTCCGCCGGACCGTGCGCTCTCACCACTGAAGAGGAGCAGCCGCTATGGCTACCAAGGACGAGGTTCTGGAAGGTCTCGCCGAGATCGTCAACGAGATCGCCGGCATCCCGGCCGAGGACGTCGAGCTCGACAAGTCCTTCACCGACGACCTGGACGTCGACTCGCTCTCCATGGTCGAGGTCGTCGTGGCCGCCGAGGAGCGCTTCGACGTGAAGATCCCCGACGACGAGGTCAAGAACCTCAAGACCGTCGGCGACGCGGTGGACTACATCCTCGCCAACGCCTGACCCCGCGTCGGCCGGCGCTGCCGGCCGACGCGGCCGGCCGGGGCGGGGAGACCCGCTCCGGCCGGCCACCCCCCGGCCCTCCGCCACCCCCTGCACACGTGAGAGAAGAAGAAACCAGTGACCGCTGAAAACCGCACCGTGGTCGTCACGGGTATCGGCGCCTTCACGCCGCTGGGCGGCGACGCCGCCTCGTTCTGGGAGGGCCTGCTGGAGGGCCGTTCCGGCGTGGCCGCGCTGACCGAGGAGTGGGCCGCGGACCTTCCCGTCCGGATCGCCGCGCGCACCGCGGTCGAGCCGGGCGAGGTGCTGCCTCGCCCGCTGGCCCGCAAGCTCGACCGTTCGGCGCAGTTCGCGCTGATCGCCGCCCGCGAGGCCTGGGCCGACGCGGGCTACGAGACCCCCGCCACCGACGAGTCGTCGAAGCTGGCCCCCGAGCGCCTGGGCGCCGTGGTCGCTTCCGGCATCGGCGGCGTCACCACCCTGCTCGACCAGTACGACGTGCTGAAGGAGAAGGGCGTCCGCAAGGTCTCCCCGCACACCGTGCCGATGCTGATGCCGAACTCCCCCGCGGCCAACGTGGGCCTGGAGGTCGGTGCGCGGGCCGGCGTGCACACCCCTGTCTCCGCCTGCGCCTCCGGCGCCGAGGCGATCGGCTACGCGATCGAGATGATCCGCACGGGCCGCGCCGACGTCGTGATCGCGGGTGGCACCGAGGCGGCGATCCACCCGCTGCCGATCGTCGCCTTCGCCAACATGATGGCGATGTCGAAGAACAACGACGAGCCGCAGCGCGCCTCGCGCCCGTACGACAAGGGCCGCGACGGCTTCGTGCTCGGCGAGGGCGCGGGCATCGTGGTGCTGGAGTCGGCCGAGCACGCGGCCGCCCGCGGCGCCCGGGTGTACTGCGAGGCCGTGGGTCAGGGCCTGTCCTCGGACGCCCACCACATCGCGCAGCCCGAGCCGACGGGCGCGGGCGTCGCCCGTGCGATCGCCGACCTGTTCGAGCGCAACGACCTGGACAAGTCCGAGATCGTGCACGTCAACGCGCACGCCACCTCGACCCCGCAGGGTGACACCGCCGAGGTCAAGGCGCTGCAGAAGGAGCTCGGCGAGCACCTCGGCCATGTCGCGATCTCCGCGACGAAGTCGATGACCGGTCACCTGCTGGGCGGCGCCGGCGGCATCGAGACGGTCGCGACCGTGCTCGCGCTGCACCACCGCGTCGCGCCGCCGACCGTCAACGTCGACGACCTGGACGACGAGATCACCGCCGACATCGTCCGCGGCGAGCCGCGCGCGCTGCCCGCCGCGGGCCGGATCGCCGCGCTGAACAACTCGTTCGGCTTCGGCGGCCACAACGTGGTCCTCGCGTTCCGTTCGGTCTGACGTTCCGACGCCCCCGGAGGGGGCCGGTGCCCGCGGGCACCGGCCCCCTCCGGCGTGCGCGGCGGAAACCCGGATGACCGGCGGCCGGCCGGTCCCTACGCTCGGCGGCATGGAACGCACGGGGGATCTGCTGAACGTCGTCGATGTCGAGGCGACCTGCTGGGAGGGCGCGCCGCCGCCCGGCGCGGTCTCGGAGATCATCGAGATCGGGCTGACCGTGGTCGACCTGGGCACGGGCGGGCGGGTCGGCCGGCACCGGGTGCTGGTGCGGCCGGTGCGCTCCGCGGTGAGCGCGTTCTGCACGGAGCTGACGGGCCTGACCCAGGCCGAGGTCGACACCGGCCTCGGGTTCGCCGAGGCCTGCCGGCTGCTGGCCGCCGAGCACCGGGCGGGCGAGCGGCCGTGGGCGAGCTGGGGCGACTACGACCGGCACCAGTTCACCCGGCAGTGCGGGGCCACGCGCACCGCGTACCCCTTCGGCCGGCGGCACACCAACGCGAAGGCGGTCTTCACCGGGGCGTACGGGCTGCGCAGGCGCCCGGGCATGGCGCAGGCGCTGCAGGTCGCCGGGCTGCCGCTGGAGGGCCGCCACCACCGCGGCGAGGACGACGCCTGGAACATCGCCGCCCTGGTGCTGGCGCTGGACGCCCGGGGCGCGTGGCCCCAGGCGGAGTGACGCCTGGCGGAGTGACGCCGGGTCAGACCACCTGGTGCAGCCAGCGCACCGGGGCGCCGTCGCCGGCGTACCGGAAGGGCTCCAGTTCGTCGTCCCAGGGCTTGCCGAGGAGCCGGGCGATCTCGGACTCCAGGTCGCCGCCCTCGGTCTTGACCCGCAGCAGCACCGCGCGGAGCCTGTCCTCGGGGATGAGGATGTCGCCGTGGAGGCCGGTGACGGCGTGGAAGATGCCGAGGCTCGGGGTGGAGCTGTAACGCTCGCCCTCCGCGGTGGCGCAGGGGTCGCTCGTGACCTCGTAGCGGATCAGCTGCCAGCCGCGCAGCGCCGAGGCGAGCTGCGAGGCGGCACCGGGCTCGCCCTGCCAGGAGAGCTCGGCGCGCCAGTGGCCGGGCGCGGCGGGCTGGCGGATCCAGTCGAAGCCGACCCGCACGCCGAGCACCCCCGCGACGGCCCATTCGACGTGCGGGCACAGCGCGCGGGGCGCGGAGTGGATGTACAGCACACCACGTGTCGTCACCGGGACCTCCAGGCTGTGGACGAGGGTCGCCTTCCCCAGCTGCCTCGTGCCGTGGCCGGCAGGTTCGGAGTACTACCGTGAAGCTCAACTTACTCGACATTAGGTAATCAAATTGAGCAAAACGGACAAGCTTTCACCTCATGCTAGTCGAATCCCGCACGAGGTCCACCCCTCCGCAGGTGCTCTCCCCCGAACGGACCTATGCGGCCCGGCCGCGTCCGATCCGGTCGCCCGGCACGCCCGGCGACACTCCGTCGGCCGGCCCCCGCGGCCGCCGCACCCCCGTACGCGAACCGCCCCCACGGCGCGGGCCGTGGGGGCGGACGACATGACCGGCCGTCAGAGCGAGACGACCATCTTGCCGGTGTTGTCGCCGCGGAGCAGGCCGAGGAAGGCCTCCACGGTGTTCTCCACGCCCTTCACGACGGTCTGGTCGTAGCGCAGGCTGCCGTCCTGGAGCCAGCCGGCGACCTCGGCGGTGAACTGCGGCTGCAGCGCGGCGTGGTCGCCCACCAGCATGCCCTGCAGGCGCAGGCGCTTGCCGATGGCGAGCGCAAGGTTGCGCGGGCCGGCCGGCGCGCCGGTGGCGTTGTACTGGGCGATGGCGCCGCAGAGCACGGCCCGGCCGTGCAGCCGGAGCGCGCCGATCGCGGCCTCCAGGTGGTCGCCGCCGACGTTGTCGAAGTAGAGGTCGATCCCGTCGGGCGCGGCGGCGGCGAGCTGGGCGGCGACCGGGCCGTCCTTGTAGTTGAAGGCGGCGTCGAAGCCGTAGTCGTCGACCAGGGTGGCGACCTTGGCGGCGGAGCCGGCCGAGCCGATCACGCGGGCGGCGCCCTTGAGCCGGGCGATCTGGCCGACGAGCGAGCCGACGGCCCCGGCGGCGCCGGAGACGAAGACGGTGTCGCCCGCACGGAAGGAGCCGACCTCCAGCAGGCCGGCGTACGCGGTGAGGCCCGGCATGCCGAGCACCCCGAGGTAGTACGGGAGCGGGGCGAGGCCGGCGTCGACGCGGACGGCGCGGGCGGCCGGCAGGGTCGCGTACTCGCGCCAGCCGAGCCCGTGCAGCACGGTGTCGCCGACGGCGAAGTCCTCCGCCCCGGAGGCGACGACGACGCCGACGGCACCGCCGTCCATCACCTCGCCGAGGGCGAACGGCGGGACGTACGACTTGACGTCGTTCATCCGCCCGCGCATGTAGGGGTCGACCGAGAGGTGGGCGTTGCGGACCAGGATCTCCCCGGGGCCGGGGCGGCGCACCGGTGCCTCGACGAGGGCGAAGTCGGCGGGCACCGGCCAGCCGTCGGGGCGGGCCGCCAGGTGCCACTCGCGGCCGGTGGTCGGGATGTCCTGCTCTGCCATGACGCGGTCTCCGTATCGTCCGTCGTATCGCTGGTCGACGTGAAAGGTTGAGCTACTGAAGCAATCGTGGACATGAATAGTTCACATTGTCAAATGTTCAGGTACCATGGGTCGCATGGAGACGCAGCCGCCGCCCATCGACCCGATCACGCTGGAGGTCACCGACCTCATGGCCAACCTGGTCGGGCTCTTCCACCGCGAGTACGAGGAGGCGGCCGCCGCCCGGTCGCTCACCGGGGCCCAGGCCAAGGTGCTCGCCCTGCTGCGGCGCGGCCCGATGCCGATGCGCCACATCGCCCAGACCCTCAGCTGCGAGCCGTCCAACGTCACCGGCATCGTCGACCGTCTGGAGACCCGGGGGTTCGTCACCCGCGAGGCCGACCCGCAGGACCGCAGGGTGAAGCTCGTGGCCGCCACCGTCGCGGGGTCCGCCGCCTCCGCCGAGCTGCGCGAGTCCCTCAACTTCGCCCGGGAGCCGCTGGCCGCCCTCGCACCCGGGGAGCGCCTGCAGCTGCGCGACCTGCTCCGCCGCATGCTGGAAGGCGCGGCGACCCCGGCGGGCTGAGCCCCGCGGGCACGTGGCACGATCCGGTTCGGGCCGGGAAGACCCGCCCGGGATCGGATCCGCGTGTAACCGAACGGCCCGCCAGGCCGTCTCAGTAGTGGAGGCACAGAGTGGTGCCGGCCACTCCCCCCTGCCTGGCCCCCCACGGCCGTACAGAGAGCTGCAGAGTGATGACCGAGAGAAGCCGGCCCGCGACGGCCACCCGCCGCGCGGGCCGCCTGGCGCGCGCCGCGGGGGCCACCGCGGCCGTCCTGGTCCTGGCCACCGCCGGCGCCGGCGCGTGGTTCTACCACCGGCTGGACCAGAACATCAGCACCTTCTCGGCGGACGGGGTGGCCACCAGCCGCCCGCCCGTCGCGCCGGTCCCGTCCGGTGTCCCCGGCGGCGGCCGCCCGGTCAACGTCCTGCTGCTCGGCTCCGACACCCGCTCGGACGGCAACGGCTCGCTCGGCGGCGGTGACGCGGGCGTCGGCCACTCCGACACCGCGATCCTGCTGCACGTCTACGCCGACCACAAGCACGCGGTGGGCGTCTCGATACCCCGCGACACCCTGGTCACCGTGCCGCCCTGCAAGCTCCCGAACGGCTCCTGGACGAACCCGCGCACCGACCAGATGTTCAACTCGGCCTTCACCGTGGGCCAGGACCCGCAGGGCAACCCGGCCTGCACCCAGAACACCGTCGAGGCCCTCACAGGTCTGCGGATCGACCACACCGTCGTCGTCGACTTCAAGGGCTTCGCCGCCATGACCGACGCGGTGCACGGCGTCGACGTCTGCGTGCCGGCCGACGTCGACTCCTACGGCATACACCTGGAGAAGGGGCGCCGGACCCTCAGCGGCAAGCAGGCCCTCGACTACGTCCGGGCCCGGCACGGCTTCGGCGACGGCTCCGACATCGGCCGGATGAAGCGTCAGCAGGCCTTCCTGTCCTCCCTCATCGACAAGGTGCGGTCGCGGGGCTTCGACCTCACCACCCTGCTGCCGCTGGCCGACGCCGCGACCCGGTCGCTGACCGTCGACCAGGAGCTCGGCAGCGCCATGAAGCTCGCCACCTTCGCGCAGTCGCTGCAGGACATCGAGCTCGCCGACATCACCTTCGTCACCGTCCCGTGGGAGTACGCCGGGGCCCGGGTCGCCCTCGTGCACCCGGACGTCGACACCCTCTGGGAGATCCTGCGCCAGGACCGCACCCTGGACGGCAGCCCCACCGGCTCCCCGACCGCCTCCCCTACCGCCTCGCCCTCCGCCTCCGTCTCCGCGGGCTCGACGCCCTCCGCCGCGCCCGGTGCGACGGGCACCCCCGCGCCGAACGCCACCGCCGTGCACATCACCGTGCACAACGCCTCCGGCGCCGCGGGCAGCGCGGGCCGGGCCGCCACCGCGCTCGCCTCGCACGGCTACCGGAACCTCACCGTCGGCGCCGACGCCAAGGGGCGGTCCGCCAGCGTCGTCGGCTACTCCGCCGGCCACCGCGCCGCCGCCGAACAGCTCGCCGCGCTCTACCCCGGCGCCACCGTGAAGGCGGACGCCTCCGCCGGCGGCCTGGTGCTGACGCTGGGCCAGGACCACGCCTCGGGCGACACCGCGGGCCCGGTCACCCTGCCGACCACCCTGCCCAGCGGGATCACCGACAACGCCCGCCCGGCCGACAGCGACCTCTGCTCGAACCTCAGCTACGGCTGACCGCGACGGCGTCCGGCAGCCCGGTGACGACCAGCGTCACCCGGGTGCCGCCGGCCAGCGCGCCCTGCGCCGCGAGGCCGTACACCGCGTGCAGGGCCTTGGCCACGTACCGGCGCTCGACGCCCACACCGTGCCGCTGCTCGAAGCCGGCCGCGAACTCCTCCAGCGCGGCCGGCACCCGGCCGTACCTGCCGCCGTGGTGGCCGTGGTCGATCCGCCAGTTCGCGAAGGTGCGCCCGTACGCCGCCCGGTGCAGCGCGTCGACCTCGCCCTCCAGGTAGCCCTCGCCGCGCAGCACCGCGACGCCGAGCGCCCGGGCGCCGGGCGGCAGCCCGGCCGCGATCCCCGCGAGGGTGCCGCCGGTGCCGACCGCGCAGCACACCACGTCGTGCGGGCCGAGGTCGGGCAGCTCCCCCGGCAGGGCTGCGGTGCCGTGCACCGCGAGCGCGTTCGACCCGCCCTCGGGCAGCACCAGGCAGTTCCCCCACCGCTCGGCGTACGGCCCGCCGCCCGTCCCGGCGAGCTCCCGGTACGCGCCGCGGTCCACGAACTCCAGCTCCATGCCGTCCGCCTCGGCGGCCGCCAGCGAGGGGTTGCGGGGCCGGTCCGCGAGCTCCCCGCCCCGGACGATCCCGAAGGAGGCCAGGCCGAGGGCGCGGGCCGCGGCGGCGGTGGCGCGCAGGTGGGTGGAGTACGCGCCGCCGAAGGTGGCGACCGCGGTGCGGCCCTCGGCGAGGGCGTGCGCCAGGTTGGGGGTGAGCTTGCGCCACTTGTTGCCGGGCACGGCCGGGTGCAGCAGGTCGTCGCGCTTGAGCCGCAGCTCGACCCCGGCGCGGGCGAGCACCGGGTCGGCGACCGCCGTGAGCGGGGTCGGCAGGGCGGCGGGCAGGAGCATCACGCCAGCATAGGGGCGCCGGTCAGGCCGGGCGCGAGGACGTCAGGTGGGCGAAGACCACGACGTTGTCGCTGTAGTCGTGGGTCTTGCGGTCGTACTCCCCGGCGCAGGTGATCAGGCGCAGCTGCGCGTCGGAGGTGGCGCCGTAGACCGCCCGGTCGGGGAAGGCGTTCTTGGGGAACGTCTGCACGGAGTCGACGGAGAAGACGGCGACCGTGCCGTCCTCGCGGGTGATCTCGACGCTGCTGCCCGGCAGCAGCACGTGCAGCATGAGGAAGACCGCGGGGCCCGTGGTGGTGTCGACGTGGCCGGCGACCACGGCGGGGCCGCGCTCGCCGGGGGTCGGCCCGTCCTTCCACCAGCCGACGAGGTTGCGGTCGGTCGTCGACGGGGCGGCGAGCGCGCCGTCGGGGGTGAGGCCGAGGTCGGTGAACGGCGCCTCGACGAACAGCTGCGGGATGCGCAGCCGGGCGGGCCGTGAGCGCGGCAGGGCGGGGGCGGTCCGGCCGGTCGGCGAGGGCAGCACCACCGGCGGCGGGGAGGCGCTCGCGACGGCGGCGCTGCTGTTCGCGGAGCGGGGGGCGGCGGGGGTCGTCTCCACCGACTGGTAGATGACGAGCAGTCCGACCGCCGCCAGTCCCATCGCCCAGCGCAGGGCGCCGCGGCTTCCGTCCGCTGCGGGCAGGTCCGTGCGGGCCTGGGGGTCGGGTGTCTGCCTGCTCATCGGACGTCGGCCTCTCCTGGGTGGTGCGGGGGGTGTCGCGTCCGGCCGCGCCCGGCTTCCGGGACGGGCGCGGCCGGACGCGGCCGTGGGGCGGCGGGACCGGTCGGGCGGGCCGGTTCCTACCGCGGGGGGTGGACGGGTCAGACCTGGGCGCCGGTGGGGCGGCGGCGGCGCAGGGCGACCGCGCCGACGCCGAGACCGCCGGCGAGCAGGGCGGCGCCGGTGGCGAGACCGCCGCCGGAGACCGCGAGCGCGCCGCCGCCGGTGTGGACGCCGCCGTGCGGGGCCTTCTCCGCCCAGACGTCCTCGGCCTTGGCCTCGCTGTGCTCCTTCGCCGTGCCGCTGTCCTTGGTGTCGGACTTCTCGTCGGCAGCGGCGGGCTTCTCTGCCGCGGGCTTCTCGGCGGCGGGCTTCTCGGCAGCGGGCTTGCCCGCGGCCTCCTTGCCGGAATCGGAGCCGCCTGCGGGGGCCTTCTCGGCCGGCTCCTGCCACACCCTCTGGTCGTCCGCCTTCGGGGCGGCCGGCGGGTCGGCGTAGGCGGCCGGGATGGCGATGGCCAGGGCGGCGGAGGCAGCCGCTCCGGCGAGGAGGATGCGCTTGGACAGCATGGGGTGGTCCTTCCGGCGCCTCCGTGCGAGTGCCGGCCCGTGCCGGCGCAGGGGATCGCGGACGCGCCTTCCTCACCGTCGTTCACACGCCGTCAGGCCGCCACCGCACCGGTCGGGCGGCCGGGGCGGCCGGACGGGGCGTCAGTCCGTGGCGCGCCCGGCGGGCGGCGGAGTGTCGCGGTGCCGCGCGGGCGGGGGCGGGTGGCACCCGAATGGGCCGTTGGGGTGTAGCTGGGCGGTGCTGCCGCTCCTGCCGGACGGCCCCGGGCATCCATTGATCATGTTGTCACATCATCAGCTTGTTACCCGTCGTCTGCTCCTGGCCGTCGCGGGGCTGGGCCTGCTCTCCATGTCCGGCTGCGAGTTCCCCGCCGTCGACGGCGGGGACGGCGCCGCCCCCTCCGCCGCACCCGGCACCCCGACTCCCCCCTCGGCCCCGGCCTCCCCCGCCACCTCCACCGGCCCGGCCCCGACCCCGCTGCCCCCGCAGCCCCGCAGCCTCAGCAACCCGCTGTTCTCGCTCGCCGCCGACGACCGTCTGGTGGCCCTCACCCTGGACGACGGACCCGACCCCGTCCACACCCCGCTCGTCCTCGACATCCTGCACAAGTACGGCATCCGCGCCACGTTCTTCCTGATCGGCGAGAACGCCGCCCGGCAGCCCGCCCTCGTCCGGGAGATCGCCCGGCAGGGCCACCACATCGCCAACCACACCTGGACCCACCCCGACCTCCGGTCGGTCACCGAGACGCAGATCCGCGACGAGCTGCGGCGCACGTCGGACCTGCTGGGCGAGGCCACCGGCCGCACCCCGACGTGGTTCCGCGCACCCGGCGGCGACTGGTCCGACGTCTCGCTGCAGGTCTGCGCCGACCTCGGCATGCGGCCGATGGGCTGGTCGGTCGACCCGCAGGACTGGTCCCGGCCCGGCACCTCGCTCATCACCACCCGGGTGCTGGCCGCCATCGGCCCGGGCTCGATCGTGCTCAACCACGACGGCGGCGGCGACCGCTCGCAGACCATCGCGGCCCTGGAGACCTACCTGCCCGTCCTGCTCGACGAGGGGTACCGGTTCACCGCCCCGCAGTGACCGTCCCCCCGGCGCCGGACGGCCGGGATCCTTCGGACGCATGGCGGGTCGGCCGGGCGGCCGCGACACTAGGCTGCACGGAACGGGGGCGGACCGGGCGCGAACTGACGCCGGGTCAGGAAAAGGTGCGGGCCTGGGGAGGAGCTGCCGATGTCGGACGCGGAGCAGTGGGGCCGACCGGAGCCGGGACAGACCCTGAAGGGGCTGCTGGCACTGGTGGGAGAGAGGTTCGTCGAGCTGTGCGCCGCACCGCCGGGAGAGGGGGGCACCGTCAGACGGGTGGTCCTGCTCGACCCGCTGGAGCCGCAGGAGTCCCCGGGGGACCTGCTCGTCGCGGTCGGGGTCGATCCGGACTCCGAGGAGGCCGTCGCCCTGGTGCGCAGGGCCGGAAGCGCCGGGGCGGCCGGGGTGGTGCTCCCCCCGACAGGGGCGGAGGCCCGGAACAAGGCGCTGCGGGAGGCCGCCGCCGAGGCCGGGACGGCCGTGCTCTTCCGCGGCTGGTGGACCGACTGGCCGACCGCGATCGGCATGCTGCACGCCGGGCTGTCCGTGGCGAAGGAACCGGGCCTCACCGGTGTGCCGCTGGGCAACCTCGGCGAACTGGCCAAGGCGATCGCGCTCCGGGTCGGCGGATCGGTGACGATCGAGGACCTGGACTCCAACGTCCTCGCCTACTCCCCCACCGGTCAGGGCGCGGACCCCGTCCGGGTGTGGACCATCCTCGGCGGCAAGCCGCCGGAGGGACGGCTCGCCGACATGGAGAAGGCCGGCTTCTTCCGGCAGCTCTGGAAGTCCACCGGCGTGCTGTACCGCAAGGCCCAGGGGGCGACCCCCGAACGCCTGATCGTGCTGGTGCGGGCCGGCGAGGTGCCCCTGGGTTCGATCTGGGTGGCGGCGGACGGGGAGCCCCTGTCGGTGGCCACCGCCACCGAGGCCCTGCAGGCGGCGGCGCACACGGCCGCGGCCCACCTGCTGAACGACCGCGCACGCCGGGCCGGACAGGACCAGCAACTGCTGGAGGAGGCACGGGCCCTGCTGGACGGCCGCGGCTCCGCCGAACTGCTGTCCTGGCGGACCGGACTCCCGTCGGCGGAGCGGTGCGCGGTGCTGTCCGTCCGCACCGCCCCCGGCCGGGCGGGCGACGCGGTCCGCAACCGGCTCGCCCCGCTGGTGTTCCGGCACTGCGCCCACCCCGGCCACCTGCTGGCCGTCGTGCCCTCGGACCGGGGAGCCCTGGTGCTGCTCGGCGGCCTGGCGAAGGACGCGGCGCAGGCCGAGGAGCACGTCGCACGGCTGGCCCGGTCACTGGCCCGGGACCTGTCGAAGCAGCTGGAGCTTCGGGTGCGGATCGGCATCGGCGAGGTCCAGGAGAGCCTCGACCGGGCGCCGGATTCCCGCAGGACGGCCGACCTGGCGCTGGGCGGCCTGCTGTTCGGCCGGGCGGGCCACGACTGCGCGCGGGTCGGGGAGGTCGCCGGCGCCGTGGCGCTGCTGCACTACGTGGAAGCGCTGCGGGACGAACGCCCGCCGGTGACGACACCGGTGGACCGGCTGGTCGAGAGGAACGAGACCGCGCTGGTGGACACGCTGCGCGCCTACCTCGACCACGCGCGGGAGAAGTCCAAGGCCGCGGACGCCCTGGGGGTCGCCCGGACCACCTTCGCCCACCGCCTCGACCAGACGGTGGTGAAGGTCAGCGGCATCGACCTGGACGACCCCGACGCCCGGCTGCTGGCCCAGCTCCAGCTGCGGCTGCTCGGCCTGCAGGCCGGCGACGGGGTCTGACGTCGTCACCCGGCACGAGGAGGACGCCCCGCGTTCGTCGTGCGGCACGACGGGGGGCCGGCGGGGCGCCCCGCCGGCGGGCGGCCCGGCTCCGACGGCCCCGGGCCGTCGCGCCGCACCGCCGGAGGGCGGCGGCCGCCCGTCGTCGGCCGCCGGCACGGCCGGCACCCGCGAAGCCGGGCGGGGGGACGAAGACGCGACCGCCTCCTGACGGGCAGTCTGATGGCACGGCGCCGGAGTTCCCGGGGTCGTGCCACCAGGACGACCCAGCGGAGCGTGACACCATGACCGATTCCCGGCCGACCGCCTTCCTGAGCCCCGAGCGGCGCGAGCTCGTCCTCCGGGCGGCCGTCCGCGAAGGGCTCCTCGATCCCGGGGAAGCGCTGCTCGCGGGGTTCATCGACCTCGACGCCGTCGCAGCGACCGTCGACGCGCTGCACCGCGCGTTCGAAGGCCCGCACGAGGTGCTGCACACCTTCGCGGCGAAGGCCAACTGCCTGGTCCCGGTGCTGAGGCGGCTGCGCGACCTCGGGATGGGCTGCGAGGTGGCCGGCCCCGGCGAGCTCGCCCAGGCCCTCGCCGCCGGCTTCGCCCCGGAGCGGATCGTCTTCGACTCCCCGGCGAAGACCCGCCGCGAGCTGCGGCAGGCGCTGGAGCTCGGGGTGGCGATCAACGTCGACAACTGGCAGGAGCTGGACCGGATCGACGAGATCCTGGCGGACCCCGGGGCCCCGGAGAGCCGGTCCAGGATCGGCGTCCGGGTCAATCCGCAGATCGGCGGCGGCTCCATCGGCGCGATGAGCACCGCCACCACGACCTCCAAGTTCGGCATCGCCCTGGCCGACGAGGGCAACGCCGAGCGGCTGGTCGCGGCCTTCCGCGACCGGCCCTGGCTCACCTGGCTGCACTGCCACGTCGGCTCCCAGGGCTGCCCCCTGGACCTGATGGCGGAGGGGGTGGCGGCCACCCTCGGCTTCGCCCAGAAGATCAACAGCGAGCTCGGCCACCGCCGGGTGGTGGGCCTGGACATCGGCGGGGGCCTGCCGGTCGACTTCGACAGCGACCGGGCGGACCCGGGCTACGACGCGTACGTGGAACGCCTGCGGGCCCACGCGCCGGCCCTGTTCTCCGGCGAGTTCCAGGTGGTGACCGAGTTCGGCCGCTCGGTCCTGGCGAAGGCCGGCTTCACGGCCGCGTACGTCGAGTACACCAAGAGCTCCGGCGGACGGGCGATCGCCCTCACCTTCGCGGGCGTGCAGGTGGCCACCCGGACGGTCTTCGCGCCGGACTCCTGGCCGCTGCGGATCAGCGCCCACGACGCCACCGGGGCGGAGAAGCACGGCGAACCGGTCGAGCAGGACGTCGCCGGACCGGCCTGCTTCGCCGGCGACCTGGTCGCGCGGGCCCGTCCGCTGCCGCGGCTGGAGCCCGGGGACATCGTCGCGCTGCTGGACACCGGCGCGTACTACACGTCGACCCCGTTCGGCTACAACAGCCTGCTCGAACCGGCCGTGCACGGGGCCACCGTGGCCGCCGACGGCACCGTGCGGTTCAGCCTGCTGCGGCGGGCGCAGACCGTCGAGGAGCTCCTGGACCGGACCGGTGGGTGACCCGCGAGGAGTCTCCGCCCCGCCTCCGTCCGCCGCACCGATCCCCACGTCGCCAACATCCGAGGGCCATCATGAGTCGTTCCCGCCGCCGTCCGACGCCGCCGTCCGCCCCGACCCCGCCCGGCCGCCGGTTCCGGCCGACCGACCACGTCGTGGTCGTCGCCGTCCTGGTCCTCGCCTCGGCCCTCTCGGCGGCCGGCGTTCCCACCGCCACCGTGCTGGAGGTGCTCGCCGGTGCGGGCGGCGTCGCGCTGGGGCTGATGCAGCGGCAGCCGGCCGTGTTCCGCGGTGCCCGCCGGGGGCGGCCCTGACGGTCGGCCGCGTCCACCGTCCGGCGCCGCGTCCACCGACGGGTGAATCTCGGCGTTGCGTGCGGCACCCGGGCTGCGGCCTGGTCTACAGTTCCAAGGGCAGCGGGCCGCCCTGACTGTCCGGGCGCCCTTCTGGGCTGACGTCCCGTCGGCTTCGGAGGTAGGGCGGGTGGGACTCGAACCCACGACCAAGGGATTATGAGTCCCCTGCTCTAACCGGCTGAGCTACCGCCCCCCGATCCGGCCTGCCGCGTCGGCGCGAAGGCCCCCGCAGCAGCAGACGGCCCCTCAGGGCCGTCACCGGCAGCATAGCCGGTCGATCAACCGGAATGCGCGCCGGGTACGCATCCGGGTACGCCCGCGCACGCCTCCGCCGCCGACCCGCCACGCCCCGCCCGCAGATCTGGCGGAGCCGCCGACCGTGCCGGAGGATCGTGCGGCGGAGGTCCGCACGACGGGCGGCCGGTCACCCGAGGGAAGCGAGACAGGCGGATGGCACGCATGCGGCGCACCGGCGCCCTGGCGGCGCTGCTGGCAGCCGTCCAGCTGGCGGCCGCCGCCTGCGACTGGCCCGGCAGCGCCCCCGACACCCCCAGCTCGCACCCCGCCCCCCGGGACGCCGCCAGCGACCGGATCGGCGCCCTCTTCCTCGGCAGCGTCGACGGCCCGCGGATGTGCACGGCCAGCGTCGTCAGCAGCCCGCAGCGCAACCTCCTCGTCACGGCGGCGCACTGCGTGGAGACCCTGGACCGCGGCCGCGAGGACGGCCTGGTCTTCGCCCCGGGCTTCCGCCACGGCCGCACCCCGTACGGCAGTTGGCCGCTCACCGAGGTCACCGTGGACGAGCGCTGGACGGACTCCGAGGACCCCGAGTACGACGTCGCGTTCCTCACCGTGGCGCCGGTCGACGGCGAGGAGATCGAGGACGTCGTCGGCGGCAACCGGCTCGGCACCCGCCAGGGCTTCGGCCTGCCGGTCTCCGTCACCGGCTACCCCAACGACAGCGAGGAGCCGATCACCTGCGCCACCCGGACGGGCTCGCAGAGCCCCACCCAGGAGAGCTTCCGGTGCACCGGCTACAGCGTCGGCACCAGCGGCAGCCCCTGGCTGACCCCCGACGGCACGGTCGTCGGCGTGATCGGCGGGTACGAGGAGGGCGGGTACGAGGACGCCGTGTCGTACAGCGTGACCTTCGACGGGCGGGTGGCCGAGCTCTACCGCCGGGCGACGGCGCAGGCCTGAACGGTGCGGGCCCGAGCGGCGCGGGAACGAACGACGCGGGGACGAGCAGCACGGCCCGGGCAACACGAAAGCCCCCCGGGCCCGCCGGAGGGCTTTCGCTCTGCGCCTATCGCCCATGACTCCGGGCGAAGCTCCCCCAATTGGACTCGAACCAATAACCTGCCGATTAACAGTCGGCTGCTCTGCCAATTGAGCTATGGGGGACCGCATACAGACGGGCAGCCACCAGGGCTGTCCCGAGCTCCCCCAATTGGACTCGAACCAATAACCTGCCGATTAACAGTCGGCTGCTCTGCCAATTGAGCTATGGGGGATCGAGCTTCCGCCACGGCCTCCGGTTCTCCCGGTCCGCGGCGCTCGCTGCGGGTCATACATTAGCGCACTCAGGGGGGTGGTCCGCCAATCGCTTTGTCCGGCCCCCCGGACCTCCGGGCCCCCGGCCCGCCCGGCGCGCCCCGCGCGCGGCGCCCGCGCAGGCCGGGGATGCTGGTGCCACGGCCGCGCCCGGCCTTCCGGCGCGCTGCCGCCCCGGGCGGTTCGCCGGCCGGTCCGACGGGTAGACGCACACGCGGCAGTGACCGCGAGGAAGGGCGGAGAGCAGAGCATGTGGAAGCTGACATTGGTCGTGGGGGTGGGCATCGGCTACGTCCTCGGTTCGAGGGCGGGTCGCCAGCGGTACGAGCAGATCGCCCGCACGGCACAGAAGATCTCGCAGAACCCGAAGGTGCAGGACGCCGCCGGCAAGGCGAAGCAGCAGGCCGGCGCGGTGGCCGGCAAGGCCGCCGGGGCGGTCGCGGACAAGGTCGGCGACCGTCTCCCGAACTCCGTCACCGACCGGGTGTCCTACTTCCAGCGGCACCAGGTGGAGGACGACAGCTGGGGCACCGTACGCCCGTGACCGCAGGGGATCCCGTACCGACTGGGCAACACTTGACGCGGCTGGTCACGCCGGGGCCGTCGGCTGAGGCATGATCTCGCCATGGCCATCGTCGCGGGCATCGACAGCTCCACCACACGCACCCGGATCGTCGCGTGCGACGCCGACACCGGCGCCGTCCTGCGGGACGGGAAGGCACCGCACCCGCAGCCCGAGGCGGCCGACGCCCGCAGCACCGAGGCGGACCCGCAGACCTGGCTGCACTCGCTCGGCGACGCGGCCACCGGCGGCCTGCTGGAGGGCGTGACCGCGATCGGCGTCTCCGCCCAGCAGCACGGCCTGGTCGGGCTGGACGCGGGCGGCGTGCTGGTGCGCCTCGCGCTGCTCTGGAACGACCCGCGCTCGGCCGGTGCCGCCGCCTCGCTCATCGACGCGCTCGGCGGCCCGGCCCGGTGGGCCGAGGCGATCGGCTCGGTGCCCACCCCCGCCTACACCATCGCCAAGCTGCGCTGGCTCGCCGAGTTCGAGCCCGTCTCCGCGCAGCGGATCGCCGAGGTGCTGCTGCCGCACGACTGGCTCGTCTGGCAGCTGCTCGGACACCCCAGGCGGCGCACCACCGACCGCGGCGACGCCTCCGGCACCGGCTACTGGTCGCCGGTCACCGGCGAGTACCGGCAGGACCTCGTCGAGCTCGCCCTCGGCCACGAGCTACGCGTGCCGGACATCCTCGGCCCGGCCGAACCCGCCGGGCACACCCCCGAGGGGCTGCTGATCTCCGCCGGCACCGGCGACAACATGGCCGCGGCCCTCGGGCTCGGCCTCCGCCCGGGCGACGCCGTCGTCTCGCTCGGCGGCAACGGCACCATCTTCGCCGTGCACGAGCAGGCCGTCGTCGACGCGACCGGCGTGATCTCCTCCTTCGCCGACGCCACCGGCCGCCACCTGCCGATGGCCGGCACGCTCAACGCCGCGCAGGTGCTGCGCTCCGCCGCCGCGATGCTCGGCTGCGACCTCGAACAGCTCGGCGACCTCGCCCTGCAGTCCTCCCCCGGCGCGTACGGCCTCGTGCTGCTGCCCTACCTGGACGGCGAGCGCACCCCCAGGCTGCCGCACGCCGCCGGCACCCTCACGGGCCTGCGGGCCGAGTCGATGGGCCCCCAGCACCTCGCCCGCGCCGCCGTCGAGGGCATGCTGTGCAACATCGCCGAGGCGCTGGACGTGCTGCGGGGGCACGGGGTCGCCGTGAACCGGGTCTTCCTGCTCGGCGCCGCCGGACGGCTGGCCGCCGTCCGCGACAGCGCACCCCGGCTCTTCGGGGTGCCCGTGGTGATACCGCCGCCCGGTGCGCACGCCGCCCGCGGCGCCGCCCGGCAGGCCGCCTGGGCGCTGGCCGGCACCCCGGAGCCCCCCGTGTGGGAGCTTCCCGACGCGGTGACCCTCGCCCCGGAGGGCGAGCAGGACCTCGCGGTCGGCAACGCCGTCCGGCAGCAGTACCAGGCCGTGCGCGAGCAGTTCCACCCGGAGACCGCGGAGGGCTGACCCCGTCAGTCCAGGTAGGCGCGGAGCTGGTCCGCGTAGGCGTGGGAGCGGAGCTTGCCGAGGGCCTTGGCCTCGATCTGGCGGATCCGCTCCCGCGTCACGCCGAACAGCAGGCCGATCTCCTCCAGGGTCCGCGGGCGGCCGTCGTCCAGGCCGTACCGCAGCCGGGCGACCTGGCGTTCGCGCTCCCCGAGGGTGGAGAGCACCGCGTCGAGGTGCTCGCGGAGCAGCAGCAGCGCGGCGCTCTCCGCGGGGGAGGCGGCGTCGGCGTCCTCGATGAGGTCGCCGAGCGCCACGTCGTCCTCCTCCCCGATCGGGGTGTGCAGCGAGACCGGTTCCTGCGCCAGCCGCAGCACCTCGCGGACCCGCTCCTCGGTGAGCTGGAGCGCCTGCCCCACCTCGGCCGCGGTGGGCGCCTGCCCGTTCTCCTGCAGCATCGAGCGCTGCACCCGCAGCACCCGGTTGATCTGCTCGACGACGTGCACCGGCACCCGGATCGTGCGCGCCTGGTCGGCCAGGGCACGGCTCATCGCCTGGCGGATCCACCAGGTCGCGTAGGTGGAGAACTTGTAGCCGCGGGCGTAGTCGAACTTCTCGACCGCGCGGATCAGGCCGAGATTGCCCTCCTGCACGAGGTCGAGCAGGGTCAGGCCCCGGCCGACGTACCGCTTGGCGACCGAGACCACCAGGCGCAGGTTGGCCTCGATGAGGCGCCGCTTGGCCATCCGGCCGACGACCACCAGGCGGTCGAGGTCGCGGACGAGCCCGCCGTCGAGGGCGTCGCCGCCGGCGGCCGCCCGGCCCAGCGCCTCCTCGGCGAACAGGCCGGCCTCGATCCGGCGGGCCAGCTCGACCTCCTCCTCGGCGGTGAGCAGCCGCACCCGGCCGATCTCGCGCAGGTACTGCCGCAACAGGTCGGCGGACGGGCCGACGGCCTCGTCCAGGGCGGGCGGCGGCGCGGAGTCCGGCGCCTCCTCGGCCGCCCGCGGGGGCGCGGCACCGGCACCGGCACCGGCGGCGGCCTCCGCGCCCGGCGGGCCGCCCTGCACGGGCACCCGCGCCTCGTCCCCCGGCGGCGGCGCCGCACGGTCGTGCACGGTGCCGTCCACGCTCTCGACGGCCTGGGTCCGGCTCACTGCGGCAAGCTCCACGGGAATCCCTTCGGGCCCGCGCGCGGCAGCTGGGGGACGCCGCGCCGTACCGACTGGGATACCCACCGGTGTGGGCTACGCCACACTCCCGGCCGAGAACCCTGCCGCCGGGTCAGCCGGGCGGCGCTCAGAGTGCCGCGGCTCCGCGGGAACGCAGCTGGTGGCCGTACTGCTGGAGGGCGTAGAGCTCGCTCTGCACGGCGTTCATCTCCTCCGCGGAGGCGCGGCTGCCGAGGCGCTGGAGGTGGGCGCGGACCTCGGCGACCCGGCGGTCGACCGCCTGGAGCCGCAGCTTCACGAGGAACTCGCCCGCGTAGAGGACGTCGGCCTTGCGCCGCGAACGGATCGGTTCGACCGTCAGCTCGGTGACCAGACGGCGCACCTCGTCGTCCGGGCAGGCCTCGCGGACGGTCGCGGTGAAGTCCGGCAGCGCGGCACCGTACGCGGCACCGCCGGCCCGGCCGACCGCCTGGCGCACGGCGCGGTACGGCGGCGTGGGGAACTCCTCCTCCGCGTACTGGTCGAACGCGGGGCTCACGAGGTCGGGGTGCTGGAGGGCGAGCTTGAGCAGCTCGCGCTCGACGAACTGCGCCGGGTCGCGCGGGTCGAGCCGGTAGGCGGGCACGGCGGCCCGGACGGGCTGCGGCGCGGGCTCGGCGCGGCGGGCACCGGGCCGCTGCCGGCTGTTCTCCTGGTTCTCCCGCTGCCAGCGGGCGAGCTGACCGATGCGGCGGACGACGAACTGCTCGTCGAGGATGCCGAGCATGCCGGCCAGCTGCACGGCGTACTCGTGCTGGATCGAGCGGTCCTTGATCCGGACGATGATCCCGGCCGCCTCCTCCAGGGCCGAGGCCCGCCCCTCCGCCGTGTCGACCCGGTGGCGGGCGACGGCGGAGCGCAGCGCGAACTCGAACAGCGGGGTGGGGTCGGCGATCAGCTCGCGGACGGCGTCGTCGCCCTTGGCCAGCCGGAGTTCGCAGGGGTCCATGCCGTCGGGGGTGATGGCGATGGAGGTGCGGGCGGCGAACTTCTGGTCGTCCTCGAAGGCGCGCAGGGCGGCCTTCTGGCCGGCGGCGTCGCCGTCGAAGGTGAAGACGGTCTCGCCGCGGTACTGCGAGGTGTCCATCAGGAAGCGGCGGATGATCTTGATGTGGTCCTCGCCGAACGAGGTGCCGCAGGTCGCCACCGCCGTCTCCACGCCCGCGAGATGGCACGCCATCACGTCGGTGTACCCCTCGACCACCACCGCCCGGCCCGACTTGGCGATCTCCTTGCGGGCCAGGTCGATGCCGTACAGCACGTGCGACTTCTTGTAGAGCGGCGTCTCGGGGGTGTTGAGGTACTTGGGGCCCGTGTCGTCCTCGCGCAGGCGGCGCGCGCCGAAACCGATCACCTCGCCCGAGGTGTCGCGGATCGGCCACACCAGCCGGCCGCGGAAGCGGTCGATCAGCCCGCCGCGCTGTCCCTTCGAGGCCAGGCCGCCGAGCAGGATCTCCTTGTCGGTGAAGCCCTTGCCGCGGAGGTACCGCACCAGGTGCTCCCAGCCCACCGGGGCGTAGCCGACACCGAACCGCTTGGCCGCCACCTCGTCGAAGCCGCGCTCGGCGAGGAAGCGGCGGCCGATCTCGGCCTCCGGCGAGGCGAGCTGCTCCTCGTACCAGGCCGCGGCCACCTTGTGCGCGTCGACCAGGCGGGTGCGCTCGCCCTGCTGGTGGCGGGGCGAGTAACCACCCTCCTCGTACCGCAGGGTGATGCCGGCCTGGGCGGCCATCCGCTCGACGGCCTCGGCGAACGAGCAGTGCTCGATCTTCATCAGGAAGGAGATCGTGTCGCCGGACTCGCCGCAGCCGAAGCAGTTGAAGACGCCCTTGCCGGGATGCACGTAGAACGAGGCGGACTTCTCGTCGTGGAACGGGCAGACGCCCTTCAGCTGGGCGCCGCCGCCGTTGACGAGCTGCACGTAGTCGCCGACCACGGCGTCGATCGGCAGCGCGCTGCGCACCGCCTGCACGTCCTCGTCCCTGATCCGCCCGGCCACCCGTGCAGTGTAGGCGACCGGGCGGGACGGGCGGGGTCAGCGGTGCCCGACGACGCGGGCGTGCAGGGCGAGGGCCGAGGCGTCGGTGAGGGTGGCGATCTGGTCGACGACGGCGCGCAGCGCGGCACCGTCGTCCTCGGCCTCCTCGTACAGCGCGGCGAACACCGGGTCGAGGCCGGCCGGGGCGCCGCGGGTGAGCGCGTCGGCGAGCTCGGCGATGACGATCCGCTGCCGCGAGCGGAGCTGCGCCTGCTCGTCGCGCTGCATGACGTAGCGGACGGCCACGGCCTTGAGCACCGCGCACTCCAGCCGGACCCCGCGCGGCACGACCAGCTCGGCGGCGTACCGGGTGAGCCGGCCGGGGCCGTAGCGGGCCCGGGTGGCCTGCTCGGCGGCCAGGCAGAACCGGCCGATCAGCTGGCTGGTGAGGTCCTTGAGCCCGGCGCGGGCGCGGGCCGAGCCGTCGTAGGCGCGCGGCCACCAGTCCTCGGCCCGGAGGCGGTCGAGGGCCTCGGCGAGCTCGGCGGGGGCGGCGTCGGGGGCGTACCGCTCCGCGATCTTGAAGAGCTCGGCCCGCTCCTCGGCGGAGCGCAGCGCGGCCGGGTCGATGTGGCCGGCCTGGAAGCCGTCCTCGACGTCGTGGGTGGAGTAGGCGACGTCGTCGGACCAGTCCATGACGGTGGCCTCGAAGCACTTGCGGTCCGCGGGGGCGCCGGCCCGCAGCCAGCGGAAGACCGGCAGGTCGTCGGTGTAGACGCCGTACTTGGTGGAGTCCGGGTCGGAGGGGTGGCCGCCGCGGGCCCACGGGTACTTCGTGGCGGCGTCGAGGGCCGCCCGGCTGAGGTTGAGGCCCACGCTGCGGCCGGGCCGGGCGGAGAGCCGCCCGGGCGCCTCCCCGGGCGGGGAGAAGCGCTTGGGTTCGAGCCGGGTCAGGATGCGCAGCGACTGGGCGTTGCCCTCGAAGCCGCCGCAGGCGCGGGCGGCCTGGTCGAGCGCCTCCTCGCCGGTGTGGCCGAACGGCGGGTGGCCGATGTCGTGCGCGAGGCAGCCGGTCTCGACGAGGTCGGGATCGCAGCCGAGCGCGGCCCCGAGCTCGCGGCCGACCTGGGCGCACTCCAGGGAGTGGGTGAGGCGGGTCCGCGGGAAGTCGTTCTGCAGCGGCGCCACGACCTGGGTGGTGCCGGCGAGCCGGCGCAGGGCGGCGGAGTGCAGGACACGGGCGCGGTCGCGCTGGAAGGCGGTGCGGCCGGGCCGCTTGTCCGGCTCCGGCACCCAGCGGGCCTCGGCGGTCGGGTCGTACGGCGTGGTGTCGTCCATATGTCGGCCACGGTACGCCTGGTGGCGGACATCCAGGGAGGCGCCGCGCTACGCCCGGGCCGCCGTCAGGCGGCGCCAGCGGGGCTGCTCGGCGACCAGGCAGGCCGCGGCGAGCGCGGTGGCGGGGACGGCCGCCCAGGCGGGCCAGGCGGCCCAGGCGCCGGCGACCGCGGCGACCAGCTGCAGCAGGACCAGCCCGACCGTGGCCGCCCCGGGGACGGCGACGACGACCTGCGTCTTGTCGCCGGGGGTGGCGAAGACCGTCGGCAGCCCGATCAGCAGGACCAGCGCGGCGGCGGAGAGCCAGAGCGACACCCCGGCGAGCGCCCAGGGCACGGCGACCCAGGCGACCAGCTCGGTCAGGAAGCGCAGCGCGTCGGGCACGCGGACGGGACGCGCGGCGGCGGGACCGGGGGCAGGATCGGCGGCGCGGGCGGGGTCGGCCATGCGGCAACCCTGGCACAGGGCGGCGGGCGTGCCGGCGGCGGCCCTGGTCCTCCGGTTCTCCCCGGTACGCCGCTGCCGCGACCTGCCGACCGGACCCCGCGGCACCACCGCACGGCCCAGCGGGCGCGGGACCGGGTGACGGCGCGGGGAGCGGGCGCCGGAGACCGGCCGCGGGTCTCAGGCCGCGGCGGGCAGCAGCGCCGGCACGCACGCCCGGTAGCGTTCCAGCACCAGGCGCACCATCGCGTCGTGCGCCCCCAGCGCGGCGGACGCGAGGTCGCCGCCGGCCGCGGCGGCGAGGCGGGCGAAGTCGCCCGGCGCCGTGAAGTACCCGGCGACCGCCACCCGGCGGCCCTCGGCGTGGAACGCCGACACCGCCTCGGCGACGCTCGGGCCGCCCGCGGCGACGTACCCCGGCCGCACCGGCACCCCCAGGCGCAGCGCGAGCAGCCGGGCCTGCTCCTCGGTGTCGAGGGCGGCCTCGGCGTCCCGCGAACCGGACGCGGCGAGCACCACCGCGTCGCGGCCGTCGGCGCCGCGGTGCCAGCCGGCCTCGGTGAGGCGGGCGTGCAGGGCCTCGGCGAGCAGCGGGTGCGGGCCGAGCGGCGCCGCGATCGCGCCGGTGACCTGCGGGGCGGCGGCGAGCGCGCCCGGGATGTCGACCTTGGCGTGGTAGCCGCGGCTCAGCAGCAGCGGCACCAGCACCGCCCGGCCGACGAGGCCGTCCAGCACGTCGGGCAGCAGCGGGGCGTTGAGCCCCAGGTGGGCGAGCCGGACGTCGAGCTCGGGCCGGGCGGCGCGGAGCCGCTCCAGCAGCCGGGCGATCTCCGCACCGGCGGACGGATCCCGCGAGCCGTGCGCGACCAGCACCAGCGCCGGGCGGCGGGACGCGTGCAGCACGCGCAGCGGGCCGGCCTGCGGCGGGGCGGCCCGGCGGGCGGCCTGCGGCGGGGCAACGGCGAGGGTGGGGGTCGGCGTCATGCACTCCAGCGTCACCCACCGCTGTTTCCCCGCCGTTGCCCGATGGTCACGAGTGGTTTCCCTGGCCTCACAGCCGCCGCGGGGCGCCGTGAGGGTCGCGCCGGGGGTGGCCCGGGCCTCCCTCACAGGGCGCGGACGCCGAGGTGAGGGCGGTGTGCGGGCTCCGTAACCTGCGGGCCGCCCCGGCGAAACAGCGTCGTAGCACAGTGGCCGGTATGAACGATGCCGCCACCGACACCCACTGCCCGTACTGCGCCCTGCAGTGCGGGATGGGGCTGCGCCGCACCGACGGGCCCGTGCCCGTCACCGTGGTGGAGCGGCCCTCGTTCCCGGTCAACCAGGGCGCACTGTGCGGCAAGGGGTCCAACGCCGCCGCGGTGCTCGCCCCGGGCGCCCGGCTGACCACCCCGCTGGTGCGGGTGGACGGCGAGCTCCGGCCGGCCGGCTGGGACGAAGCGCTGGACCGCATCACCGAGGCCCTCGCGGCGACCGCGCGCACGCACGGGCGGGACGCCGTCGGGGTGTTCGGCGGCGGCGGGCTGACCAACGAGAAGGCGTACCTGCTCGGCAAGTTCGCGCGGGTGGTGCTCGGCACCTCCGCCATCGACTACAACGGCCGCTTCTGCATGTCGTCGGCGGCGGCGGGCGGCATCCGGGCGTTCGGCCTCGACCGCGGCCTGCCCTTCCCCGTCGAGGACATCCCGAAGGCCGGCTGCGTGATCCTGGTCGGCGGCAACCCCGCCGAGACCATGCCGCCCTTCGTCCGCTACCTGCGCGAGCTGCAGGAGAACGGCGGCCGCCTGATCGTCGTCGACCCGCGCCGCACCCGCACCGCCGAACTCGCCGACCTCCACCTCGCGCCGCGGCCCGGCACCGACCTGGCGCTGGCCCTCGGCATGCTGCACCTGGTGGTCGCGGGCGGGCTCACCGACGAGGCGTTCATCGCCGACCGCACCACCGGCTGGGCCGAGACCCGGGCCGCGGCCATGGCGCACTGGCCGGAGCACGTCGAGTCGGTCACCGGGGTGCCGCTGCCGCAGCTGCGGGAGGCCGTCCGGCTGTTCTGCGAGGCGCCGACCGGCATGGTGCTGACCGCCCGCGGCCCGGAGCAGCAGGCGAAGGGCACCGACACGGTCAGCGCCTGGATCAACCTCTGCCTGGCCACCGGCAACGCCGGGCGCCCCAACGCCGGGTACGGCTGCCTCACCGGCCAGGGCAACGGCCAGGGCGGCCGCGAGCACGGCCAGAAGGCCGACCAGCTGCCCGGCTACCGCAAGCTGGACGATCCCGCGGCGCGCGCCCACGTCGCCGCGGTGTGGGGCGTCGACCCGGAGAGTCTGCCCGGCCCGGGGCGCAGCGCGTACGAGCTGCTCGACTCGCTCGGCACGGACGTCAGGGCGCTGCTGCTCATGGGCTCCAACCCGGTCGTCTCCGCGCCGCACTCGCAGCACGTCACCGGGCGGCTGCGCTCCCTGGACTTCCTCGCCGTCAGCGACGTCGTGCTCTCGGAGACGGCGGCGCTCGCCGACGTCGTGCTGCCGGTCACGCAGTGGGCGGAGGAGACCGGCACGATGACCAACCTGGAAGGACGCGTCATCCTGCGCCGCAAGGCCGTTGACGCGCCGGGGGGCGTGCGCAGCGACCTGGACGTGATGCACGCGCTGGCCGGGCGGCTCGGCCACGGGGAGGGCTTCCCGACCGAGCCGGAGAAGGTCTTCGACGAGCTGCGCCGGGCCTCGGCGGGCGGCCCGGCCGACTACGCGGGCATCAGCTACGAGCGGATCGCCGCGGAGGACGGGGTGTTCTGGCCGTGCCCGTCCGCCGAGCACCCGGGCACGCCGCGGCTGTTCCTCGACCGGTTCGCGACGCCGGACGGGCGGGCCCGCTTCACGGCCGTCCAGCACCGGCCGGCCGCCGAGGAGCCGGACGACGCCTTCCCCGTACGCCTGACGACGGGCCGGGTGCTCGCCCAGTACCAGTCCGGCGCCCAGACCCGCCGGGTGGCCGAGCTCAACGCCGCCTCCCCCGGTGCGTTCGTCGAACTGCACCCGAGACTCGCCGAGCGGCTCGGGATCCAGGACGGCGAGCAGGTGGCCGTGGTGAGCCGGCGCGGGCGGACCGTCACCCCCGCCCGGCTCACCACCGCGATCAGGCCCGACACCGTGTTCATGCCGTTCCACTGGCCGGGCGCGGCCAACGCCAACGTGCACACCAACCCGGCGCTCGACCCGGTGTCGCGGATGCCGGAGTTCAAGGCGTGCGCGGTGCGGCTGGAGCCCGCCGGGGGGCCCGCGCCCGCGGACTGAGCACCGCGGGGCGCCGGAGCGGGTCCGGTGGCGGCCTGCGGGAGGGCGGCCGGTGTCCTGTTCCGGCCACCCTGGGGCCCGTCCGGCCCTGGGAGGATGGCGGGATCCCCCGTACCGACCTTCCCAGGAACCGTCCATGGCGCTGTCTCAGGGCCCGCTCAGCCACCGCTACCGCGGCGAGCACCCCGTCCGAACCCTCCTCTACCTCTTCCGGCCCGACCGCGGGCGCGTCGCCCTGGCGGTCGCCGTGTTCCTCGCCAAGCACTCCCCGGTGTGGCTGCTGCCGCTGATCACCGCCAACATCGTCGACGTCGTCGTCCGGCACCGGCCGATATCCGTGCTGTGGTGGAACTCCGCCGTCCTGCTGGTGATCCTGCTGCTCAACCTGCCGCTGCACCTGCTGTACGTGCACTGGATGCACGGCTCGATCCGGCGGATGGGCACCCGGCTGCGCTCCGCGCTGTGCCACCGCATGCAGCAGCTGTCCATCGGCTACCACTCGCGGGTCAGCGCGGGCGTGCTGCAGGCGAAGGTGATCCGCGACGTCGAGGGCATCGAGACCGCCTCGCAGCAGACCGCCGACAACGGGCTCGCCGCGATCGCCACCCTCACCGGCGGCCTGGTCGTCATCGGCGTGCAGACCCCGGCCTTCCTGCCCGTCTTCCTGCTGATCGTGCCGGCCGCCGCCCTGCTCGTGGTGCGGCTGCGCGAGCGGCTCAAGAGCCAGAACGAGTCGTTCCGGCAGGAGGTCGAGCAGCTCTCGTCCCGGGTCAGCGAGATGACGACGCTGATCCCGATCACCCGTGCGCACGGTCTGGAGCGCACCGCGCTGCGCCGCGTCGACCGCACCCTGGGCCGGGTGCTGGACGCCGGGCTGCGGCTCGACCTGCTCAACGGCCGTTTCGGCTCGCTCTCGTGGATCATGCTCAACGCGATCGGCGTCGGCTGCCTCGCGGGTTCCGCGGCGGTCGCCTACTACGGCTGGCTGGCCGTCACCCCGGGCGCGGTCGTGATGCTGAGCGCGTACTTCTCCAGCCTGACCGGTTCGGTCACCACGCTGCTCACGCTCACCCCGCAGCTCGGCAAGGGGCTGGAGTCCGTCCGCTCGGTCGGCGAGGTGCTGCAGGCCCCCGACCTGGAGGAGAACTCCGGCAAGGCCGACGTGCAGCAGGTCACCGGCCGGATCGACTTCCAGGGGGTCGTGCACACCTACCCGGGCGGCGGGGAGCCCTCCGTCGCCGGTTTCGACCTGACGGTGCAGCCGGGCGAGACGATCGCCCTGGTCGGCGGGTCGGGCGCGGGCAAGTCGACGGTGCTGAACCTCGTCATCGGCTTCCTGCGGCCCACCGAGGGCCGGATCCTGCTGGACGGCACCGACATGGAGCAGCTCGACCTGCGCAGCTACCGGAAGTTCCTGTCGGTGGTGCCGCAGGAGTCGATCCTCTTCGAGGGCAGCATCCGCGAGAACGTCACCTACGGCATGAAGGACGTGCCCGAGGAGACCGTGCGCACCGCGCTGCGCGACGCCAACGCGCTGGAGTTCATCGACCGGCTCCCGCAGGGCCTGGACACCGTGGTCGGCGAGCGCGGCGCGCGGCTCTCCGGCGGCCAGAAGCAGCGCCTGGCCATCGCCCGCGCGCTGATCCGCGACCCGCGGGTGCTGATCCTCGACGAGGCGACCTCCGCGCTGGACTCCCGCTCGGAGGCGCTGGTGCAGCAGGCGCTGGGCCGGCTCGTGCAGGGCCGCACGGTGTTCGTCGTCGCCCACCGGCTCTCGACGATCCGGGGTGCCGACCGCATCGTCGTGCTGCACGAGGGCCGGATCGCCGAGATCGGCTCGCACGCCGAACTCCTGCGCAGCGGCGGGGCGTACGCGGGCCTCCAGGCGGCCCAGCTGGCCTGAGCAGGGGCTCACAACCGTCCGCGCGCGGCGCTGAGGTCGAAGTTCCGCTCGCGAAACAGAGCGGCCCCGACCGGGTAACTTCCGCCCCGCATGCTCAAGGGCATGACAGCAGCGGACAGTGCAGCGGAGCAGCGGATCGTGGTGATCGGCGGCGGCATGGCCGGCCACCGGGTCGCCCAGCAGCTCGTGACCCACGGCGCCCGCCGGGTGCTGCTGCTCGCCGAGGAGGAGCACGCCCCGTACAACCGGGTACTGCTCGCCGAGGTGCTGGCCGGACGCTACAGCCCGGACATTGCGGCCCTGACGGCGCTTCCCCCGCAGGTGGAGCGCCGTCAGGCCCGTGCCGTCCGGATCGACCGCGACGAGCGCCGTGTGCTGTGCGACGACGGCGCGGTCGTCGACTACGACCGCCTCGTGCTCGCCACCGGGTCCAACCCGGTGCTGCCGCCGCTGCGCGGCCTGTTCGACGACGCCCTGACGGGCAGCGAGAGGCACGAGCTGCCGGCCGGCGTCTTCGCCTTCCGGACGATGGCCGACTGCGCCGACATCGACGGCTACCTGCCGGGTGTCCGGCAGGCCGTGGTCGTCGGCGGCGGCCTGCTCGGGGTGAGCGCGGCCCGTGCCCTGGCCGCCCGCGGCGTGCAGGTGGTGCTGGCCCACCAGGGCGAGCACCTCATGGAGCGCCACCTCGACGAGGAGGCCGCGGAGATGCTGCGCGCCCACCTCGCCGAGCTGGGCGTCGAGGTGCACACCGAGTGCCGTGTCCGCTCCGTGCTGACCGAGGACCGCCGGGTGACCGGCGTGGAACTCGCCGACGGCTTCCGTCTCGACGCCGAACTGCTGATCACGGCCGCCGGGGTGCGGCCGCGCGGCGGACTCGCCCAGGCCGCCGGCCTGGACGTCCGCCGCGGCATCGTGGTCGACGACCGCCTCCGTACCGGTGACCCGTACATCCACGCGCTCGGCGACTGTGCCGAGCACCGCGGCGTGGTGTACGGCCTCGCCGGGCCGGCCCTGGCCCAGGCCGACCGGCTCGCCCGGATCCTGACCGGCCACGACACCTCCTACCAGGGCAGCCGCCTGCTGACCAGGCTGACGCTGACCGGCCCCGACTCCGCTCCGCTCGACCTCGCCGCGTTCGGCGAGACCGAGCCGGCCGGACCCGAGGACCGGGTGGTCCGGCTGGCCGACGCCAGCCGGGGCACCTACCGCAAGGTCATCGTCCGCCGCGACGAGCAGGGCGGCGACCGGCTCGTCGGCGGTGTCCTGCTCGGCGACCTCGACACCGTCGGCGACCTCGCCGGCACCTGGGAGGGCGACGAGGCCCTGTCAGCACACCCGCTGCACCTGCTCACCACCCAGAGCACGACCACCGGAGGGCCCTCCCGATGACTACCAGCCCGATGACCACCACCAAGCCGACCGTCGTCCTGGTCGGGTACGGCATGGTCGGCCACCGCTTCCTGGAAGCCCTGGCCGACACCGGTGCCGCCGACCGCTACCGCGTCGTCGTCCTCGCCGAGGAGCCCCGCCACGCGTACGACCGCGTCGCCCTGACCTCGTACTTCTCCGGCAAGAGCGCGGACGACCTGCTGCTCGCCGAGGCGGGCTTCACCGACACGCACGGTTTCGAGGTGCACCTGTCGTCGCCGGTCGCCTCGATCGACCGGGCCGGGAAGTCCGTCACCACCGCCGCCGGGCACACCGTGGCGTACGACACGCTGGTGCTGGCCACCGGCTCGTACCCGTTCGTGCCGCCGGTGGACGGCAAGGACGCCGAGGGCTGCTTCGTCTACCGCACCATCGAGGACCTGGAGGCCATCGAGGCCTACGCGGCGACGGCGAACGTCGGCGCGGTCGTCGGTGGCGGCCTGCTCGGCCTGGAGGCGGCCGGCGCGCTCAAGGGCCTCGGCCTGGAGACCCACGTCGTCGAGTTCGCGCCGCGGCTGATGCCGGTGCAGGTCGACCCCGCCGGTGGCGAGGCGCTGCGCCGCACCATCGAGGAGATGGGCGTCGTCGTCCACACCGGGGTCGGCACCAAGACCGTCGTCGTCACCGACGGCAGGGCCACCGGGATGACCTTCACCGACGGCTCCGAGCTGGAGACCGACCTGGTGATCTTCTCCGCCGGTGTCCGCCCCCGCGACCAGCTGGCCCGCGACTGCGGCCTGACGGTCGGCGAGCGCGGCGGCATCGCGATCGACGAGCTGTGCCGCACCTCCGACGAGCACGTCTTCGCCATCGGCGAGTGCGCGCTCGCCGTCGACGGCCGGGTGTACGGCCTGGTCGCCCCCGGCTACGAGATGGCGCAGAGCGTCGCCCAGCAGCTCGCCGACGGGACGGGCAAGTCCTTCACCGGCGCCGACCTCTCCACCAAGCTGAAGCTCCTCGGGGTGGACGTCGCCAGCTTCGGCGACGCGTTCGGCACCACTCCCGGCTCGCTGGACGTCGTCTACTCCGACTCCCGTTCCGGCGTCTACAAGAAGCTCGTCGTCACCCCCGAGGGCGCGCTGCTCGGCGGCATCCTGGTCGGCGACGCCGAGGCGTACTCCTCGCTGCGGCCGCTGGCCGGCACCGGCAACCCGCTGCCCGTGCCCGCCGAGTCGCTGGTGCTGCCGGCCGGTGTGGGCGCCCCGGTCTCGCTCGGCAGCTCCGCGCTGCCGGACGACGCGGTCGTCTGCAACTGCCACAACGTCACCAAGGGCCAGGTCCGCGCCGCGGTCACCGAGCACAGCTGCGGCACGGTGCCCGAGGTCAAGAAGTGCACCAAGGCCGGCACCGGCTGCGGCTCCTGCATCAAGTTGCTCTCCACGATCGTCACCGACGAGCTGGAGGCCTCCGGCGTCGAGGTCGACCGGGGCCTGTGCCCCTGCTTCGCCCACACCCGCGCCGAGCTGTACGAGATCGTCCGGGTCAAGCGCATCCCGACGCACAGCCAGTTGCTCGCCGAGCACGGCCGTCTGCAGGGCGAGGGCTGCGAGGTCTGCAAGCCGACCGTCGGCTCGATCATCGCCTCGCTGGCCCCCGAGCTGGAGGCGTCCGGGCACATCCTGGACGGCGAGCAGGCGGCCCTGCAGGACACCAACGACCACTTCCTGGCGAACCTGCAGAAGAACGGCTCGTACTCGGTCGTCCCGCGCATCCCCGGCGGCGAGATCACCCCCGACAAGCTGATCGTGATCGGCGAGGTCGCCCGCGACTACGGCCTCTACACCAAGATCACCGGCGGTCAGCGGATCGACCTCTTCGGCGCCCGCGTCGACCAGCTCCCGGGGATCTGGAACCGCCTGGTCGACGCCGGCTTCGAATCCGGCCACGCCTACGGCAAGTCGCTGCGCACCGTGAAGTCCTGCGTCGGCTCGACCTGGTGCCGCTACGGCGTGCAGGACTCGGTCGCCATGGCGATCCAGCTGGAGCTCCGCTACCGCGGCCTGCGCAGCCCGCACAAGCTCAAGTCGGCCGTCTCCGGCTGCGCCCGCGAGTGCGCCGAGGCCCGCGGCAAGGACTTCGGCATCATCGCCACCTCCAACGGCTGGAACCTCTACGTCGGCGGCAACGGCGGCGCCACCCCGCGCCACGCGGACCTGCTCGCCCAGGACCTCGACGACGAGCAGCTGATCAGGCTGATCGACCGGTTCCTGATGTTCTACATCCGCACCGCCGACCGGCTGGAGCGCACCTCCACCTGGCTGGACCGGATCGAGGGCGGTCTCGACCACGTCCGCGACGTGGTGGTGCACGACTCGCTCGGCCTCGCCGCCGACCTGGAGGCCATGATGGACCACCACGTCGCCGACTACCAGGACGAGTGGGCCGCGACCCTCGCCGACCCGGAGCGCATGCGCCGGTTCGTCTCCTTCGTCAACGCCCCGGGCGTGCCCGACCCGAGCATCCAGTTCACCCCGGAGCGCGACCAGATCAAGCCCGATCTGGTGCTGCTCGCCACCGAGGAGGAACTGCTCGCCGCCCTCGACCCCGACAACTCGCAGCTCCTGGAGACCCGATGACCACCGTCGCCACCACCACCCGCATCGAGCTGCTGGCCGGCCGCACCTGGACGGCCGTCTGCGACCTGGACCACCTGACCCCCGGCCGCGGCGTCGCCGTGCTGCTGCCGGACGGCACCCAGGCCGCGGTCTTCCGGGACCGCTCGGACACGCTGTACGCCGTCGCCAACCGCGACCCGTTCACCGGCGCGTACGTGCTCTCCCGCGGCCTGATCGGCTCCACCGGGGACGGCCGGGTGTACGTCGCCTCGCCGCTGCTCAAGCAGCGCTTCGACCTGGCGAGCGGGCAGTGCCTGGACGACGAGTCGGTGCGCATCCCCGTCCACGCCGTCCGGCTCGCCGCCGCCTGACGCCACCGGCCACCGGCCACCGGCCACACGCACGACCCGCCGCCCCTGACCGGTTCCGGCCGTCCGCAGTCCCTGCCCTGACCCGCGGACGGCCGGAGCCTCGTTCAGGGGCTCACGGCTGCCCGGCGGCCCCCGCGGAGCGGACCGCCGCCAGCACCGCCGCCGCCATGCCGCTCTCGCCGCGCGCGTTCGGGTGCAGCGCCGCCGCCCCCGCCGCGGGCCGGACGGGCTCGATCCACCGCACCGCGGCGCCCGCGCACATGTCGTGGCCGGCCGAGGCGGCGGCCGTGTCGACGAAGACCGCCCCGGCCGCGGCGGCGCGGTCCCGGAGCACCGCGTTCAGCTGCTGGTGCTTCTCCCGCAGGAAGCGCAGGTCGCCCGCGGCCATCACGCCGCCGACGGCCTCCGCGCAGCCGGCCGGATCGGCCGGCAGCAGCTCCGGGTAGCCCACCACGTACACCGCGGCCCGCGGCGCCCGGCGGCGGATCTCCGTGAGGGCGGCCACCACCCCGTCCCCGGCGGTGCCGATCGCGCGCTGCACCCCGTCGGGGCCGGCGCCGCCGTCCGCGGCGTAGGCGGCCCGGCAGGGCGCGGCGGAGGCGTCCGCCGCGGGCCGGAGGTTCTCCCGCACGCAGCGGGCGACGACGTCCATGAAACCGGCGTCGTTGCCGCCGATCCCCAGGGTGACCAGCCGGGTGTCCGCGCCGAGCGCGTCCAGCTGCGGCGGGTTGGTGCCGTCGGCGGTCCGCTGGGCCGCCGCGAGGTCGGCCGTGCGGGCGTCGCTGCAACTGACGTCGGTGAAGGCCGCCGGGGCGATCCCGAGGCCCTGCGCGACGAGCGCCGGGTAGTTCACCTCCGACCGGCCGCAGCCGGCCGGGCTCCCGCCCCGCGGGGGCACCCCGAGGCCGGAGGTGTACGAGTCGCCGAGCGCGGCGTACGGGCCGGCGACGCGCGGCGGGGCGGCCGACGACGCCTGCGCGCCGGACGGCGGCGCCGCGGACCGCTCTCCCCCGTCGGCGGCGCCGCAGCCCGCCGCGAGCAGCAGCGCACCCGCCGCGAGGGCGGCCGCCCCGTACCTGCGTCCCACGTGTCCCCCCGGGTCCGGTCCTGACCGGCCCAACCTACGGGACGCGGACGGCCCGGCACGGCCGGGGGCGCACCGGCGGCTACTCGGTGTCGCGCTCGTGCTCGGCGAGGAACTCCTCGAAGCGCCGGCCCAGCTCGTCGGCCGACGGCAGGTCGGCGGCCTGGGCGAGCAGGCTCTCCCGGTCGTCCGCGCCGGCGACGGCGTCGTACTGGCCCTCCATGCCGCGGATGGCGGAGGTGAGCTCGCCGTCGCCCTGGGCGAGCTGCTCCTCGATCTCGGCGTGCACCTCGTCGACGCGCAGCCGCAGCTCGGTGCCGGGCAGCACCAGGCCGGTCGCCGACTGCACCGCCTCCATGATCAGCACGGCGGCCGCCGGGTACGCCGAGCGGGCGATGTAGTGCGGCACGTGCACGGCGAAGCCGAGCACGTCGTGCCCGGACTCGGCCAGCCGGAACTCCAGCAGCGCCTGGGCGCTGCCGGGCACCTGCGCCTGGTCGAACCACTTCGGGTAGCCGGGGGCCAGGTCGAGCCGGGTGCCGTGCGGGGTCAGGCCCACCGGACGGGTGTGCGGCACCCCCATCGGGATGCCGTGGAAGTCGACGGCCAGCCGGACCTCGAACTCCTCGATCAGGCCGCGCACCGCGGCGGCGAACAGCTCCCACTCGGTGTCCGGCTCCGGGCCCGACAGCACGAGGAACGGCGCGCCGACGACGTCGTGCACCAGCTGCAGCAGGATCTCCGGCGGGTCGTAGTCCGTCCAGCGCTCCTTGTCGAACACCATCGCGGGCCTGCGCGCCCGGTAGTCGACGAGGCGGTCGTGGTCGAAGCGCGCCACGACCTGCGGCGCACCGTGCTCCAGCAGGTGCGCGACGACCTGGGTGCCGGCCTCGCCCGCGTCCATGAAGCCCTCGAAGTGGTACAGGAGCACCAGCCCGCCGTCGGCCGCGGCTGCGGCCTCCTGCGCCGCGACGACCGCTTCCGCGCCCGCCGCATCCAGCTCGTACAGCTCCTTGGGATCACGCACGGTGCACCAAACCCCGTTCCGTCTCGTCCGTCCTGAGTGGGGCCGGCCCACGTCGGCGGTGCCCCGGGCGGGCGTCTCCCCGGACGCCTGCCCGATCACTGCAGCGTGCCGGGGGCCGTCGGCATTCCCGGCGCGGCCCCGAGGTCTCCACGTCCCTTGCAGAATATTCTCACCTGCCGCGAAACCGCTGGTCGGAGTCGTTACGCGGGCGTTGCGGAGCCCGCCGGACCACCTGTGCGGCGTGCCGCCGACACGCGCACGCCCCCGATCTCGCGCCGCGAAGTGACGCACCGCCTTCTTGCAGGTATCGTCCTCTCGCTGCCTCGCATCGTCGCGTCGTCGCCACGCCGTCCGTGACGGCGCGGGCCACGTCCCGGACGCCTGCGCGGCCAGCCCGCTGCGCACCTTGCCTTCACCTGGCCGCCTGTTTCCCTTCGCGCTCACGTCTCCCTCTCGGCCATATCGCGGACGCACACTGTCCCCTCGCACACCCTGCCGGACCGGGTCGTCGACCCGTGCCCGTTCCGGCACCGCGCTGCCCGCTTCCAGGGCCGTCGCCCCACCGCACCCGGCCCCCTCAGGCCTGCGCGGGAACGGGCGCCGGGCCCCTGCGCGGGGCGAAACACCCCGCCCTCGCCGCCGCACCCAAGGCCGGGGGTCCCTCCGACGCCGAAGGACCGAAGGATCCGTGCCCGTACCCGTCACCCTCGTCGGCCGCACCGTGCGGCTGGAGCCCCTCGCCGAGCACCACGCGGAGGCACTGGCCGAGGCAGGTGCAGAGGACCGTTCGACCTACGCCTTCACCCCCGTGCCGCACGGGCTCGAAGCGGCCCGCGCGTACATCGCGAGGGCACTCGCCGACCAGGCCGCCGGCCGGTCCCTGCCGTTCGCGACCGTCGGCACCGCCGACGGCCGGGTGGTCGGCTCGACCCGCTTCCTCGAACTCGACTACTGGCAGGGCCCGCTCGTGTGGCCTCCGGTGCCCGGCGTGCCGTTCGGCGACCCCCGGGACGCCGTGCCGGACGCCGCCGAGATCGGCAACACCTGGCTCTCCCCCCGCGCCCAGGGCACCGGCATCAACACCGAGGCCAAGCTCCTGATGCTGCGCCACGCCTTCGAGGGCTGGGGGGTGCAGCGGATCTCGCTGCGCGCCGACGCCCGCAACCAGCGCTCCCGCGCGGCGATCGAACGGCTCGGCGCCACCTGCGAGGGCGTGCGGCGGGCCCACTCCCGCGGGCTGGACGGCGTCGTCCGCTCGACGGCCTTCTACTCGATCCTCGACGAGGAGTGGCCGGCCGTCCGCGACATCATCGAGCTGCGGATCGCCGCCGCCACCTCGCCGAGCGCCCCCGACCCGGCCCTCACCCAGGAGTGCCTCAGACACGGCGGCCCGCTGATCCCCGCCTGAGCGCTGCGTCCCGTGGCCGGTGCGGTACGGACCCGTGCCGCACCGGCCACGTGCGCGTGCACGGGCCCGGACGCGGTCAGGCCTCGTCGTCCCCCGGGGCGTACGGGGCCGGGTCCGCGCCGGTGCGTCGCCGCGCCAGCTCCCGGACGTCCTCCGGCAGCTCGGCGATGTCGACGAGCCCGGGCAGCAGACCCGCGTCGAGGGTGAGCGCCCGGAAGCAGCGCTCGACGGTCACGTCGTGCGCCGGCCGGTGCTCCACGGTGATCGGGTCGCCGCCGCGGATCTCGCCGGGCTCGATGATCCGCAGGTACGCGCCGGGCACGGCGGCCGCGGTGAACCTGTGCATCCAGCGGCGCTCGTCCAGCCAGGCGGCGAAGGTCGAGCACGGGATGCGCGGCACCGACACCTCCAGCAGCACCTCCTCGCCGATCCGCCAGCGCTCGCCGATCAGCGCGCCGTCGACGTCGAGGCCGGAGGTGGTGAGGTTCTCGCCGAAGCTGCCGTTCGACAGGGTGCGGCCGAGTTCCTGCTCCCAGCGGTCGAGCACCTCCCGGCCGTACGCGTAGACCGCCTGGTCGTCGCCGCCGTGGTGGCGGGTGTCGAGCACGGCGTCACCGACGAGGCCGCTGTGCAGGCCCGTGCCCTTGGGGCCGGGCGCGCGCAGCCGCACGGGATGGTCGACCGGCCGCTTGTCGATCCCCGTGCCGGCCGTGTCCGGCTTGGCGGGGTTGGGGCGGGGGCGGCCGATGTTGACGGAGAGCAGCAGAGGCATGCGCGCAGCGTAGGCGCGTCGGGCCGCGGTGCCCAGTCGTTTTCCTGACAACCGTCCCCCCGGCTGCTGCCACCCGGCGGGCGGGCTCAGAGCCGGTGCAGTACGGCCAGGAGGTCCGCCGGGGCGGTGGTGCAGCGCGCCGGATGGGCCTCGGCCACCGCGGACACCGGGCGCCAGCCGGTGCGGGGCAGCGCGGCCACCTCGACGTCGAGCAGCCCGTACCCGGTGCGGCGGTCGGTCAGGTGGAGCACCCCCTCGGCGGTGTACGCGCGGTGGTCCGGGCCGGGGTCGCGGCCGGCCGTCCTGATGCGCTGCCAGTCCTCGTCCGTCCAGCGCAGGTCGGGCAGGTCGACCGGCCGGGGCAGCAGGATCGGCGTGCCCGGCGGGTGCCCCGGGCCGGCGACGCAGCCCGGTACGGGAGCGGCCCAGCGGGGCAGCGGCTCGCGGGCGGCCAGCCAGGCGGCGGGGATGCCCGCCGTGCCGGTGTGCGCCGCGACGACGCCGCCGACGATGGCGGCCGTGGTGTCGACGTCGCCGCCCGCGGTGACGGTGTCCCAGATCGCGCGGCGGAAGTCGCCGAGGTGCCGGGCGGCGGCCCAGAGCGCGAACGGCACGGTGTCGGCGGCACTGACCCGGCTGCCGTTGCCGAGCACCGCGGCGACCGCGTGCGGGTCGTCGGTGCCGAGCAGGGCCAGGGCCTCGCCGAGGCCGCGGCGGACGGCGCCGTGCGGGGTGAGCCGGCGGACCTCGGCGAGGAGGTCCGCCGGGGCGGGGGCCGTGCCGCGGGTGGCGGCGGCGAGTGCCGCGGCCACCGCGACGGCGATGGCGCCGTCCACCGCCTGCGGGTGGGTGTGGGTGACGGCCGCGGTGTCGGCGGCCGGCCGGACGGCGCCCGCCGGGTCGGCGGCGTGGGCGGCACCGAGCGGGGCGACCCGCATGGCCGCGCCGTTGCCGTACGAGCCCTGGCCGTCGAAGAGTTCCGCGGCGAGCCGGCGGGCGTCGCCGCCCTCGCGGACCAGCCGGAGCATGCGGTTGGCGGCGGGTCCGTAGCCGCGGTCGAAGTCGTGGCGGCGGGCGAAGGCGTGGGTGAGGTCGAAGGTGTCGATGCGGCCGCGCTCGGTCCGGGCCGCGTGCACGGAGCAGGCCATCTCGGTGTCGTCGGTCCAGGGCCAGGTGCCGGGCGGGTCCTGGCGGCGCCCGAGGTACGGGCGGTTGGCGGGGACGAAGAACTGGGCGCCGAGCGCGTCGCCGACGGACAGGCCCTGCAGGGAGTCGGAGGCGGGAGTGGTGGTACCGGGAACGGTCGGGGTGGTGGGTGTCATCGCGGACCATCCTGGCAGCCGGACCGGGGGCCGGGCCAGGAGGATTCCGGCCCCGGTCCGGTCAGCAGCGGGGGTCGATCTCGCGGAAACTCGCGTAGTGGTCGGCCGTCCAGTACTGCTCCCCCGCACCGCCGGTGACGATGCGCCGGGTGCCCCGGTCGCCGGAGCCCGGGGTGACGACCGTGTACTCGTGGTAGTAGCCGGAGCCGTGCCGCGGCAGCAGGCCCTCGCGGTTCTCGAAGACGATGCCGTCGGAGCGGTAGGGGTAGGGGCCGCCGCGGGTGATCAGCACGAGGGTGGCGTCGGCCTGGGCGGGGAGGCGGGTGCGGCAGACGTCCGCGACGGCGGGGTCGTCCGGGATCCAGACGCCGGCGGGGCCGGCCGGGGAGCTGCTGGGCGATCCGGCGGCGGCCGGGGTGGTCACGGGCGGCTGTGCGGTCGGGGCCGGTGCGGGGCTGCGGTCGTACAGGGCGTACGCGGCGGCGACGACGATCCCGCACACCAGCAGGACGGCGACGGCGATCGAACGGCTTCGGCTGCTCATGGCGCACAGCTTGCCCGGTCGGCGGAGCGCGCCGGGCCGCGCTGCGCCCTCTTCTCACCCGTTCGGACGCACCCGGAGCATCGGTGGGCGGCGCGGCCGGTCCGGCGGGAGCGCACGGGAGAACACCGCCGGGGCGGGTACGGACGCCGTTGTCCGTACCCGCCCCGGCTGTCACGTCCGACGGCTCTCCTGCGCCGAGCTCCGTCGAACGCCCCTCCCCGATGGAGGGGTGCGGTCAGCGACGGACCGCGCTGCGGGGTCTCCCCCGGTCAGCGCGCGTCGCTGCCCGCCGTCCGAAGGGCGGCGCGGCCTGCTTCCAGACGCGCCACCGGGATGCGGAAGGGAGAGCAGGATACGTAGTCCAGCCCCACCTCGTGGAAGAAGTGCACCGATTCGGGGTCTCCGCCGTGCTCGCCGCACACCCCGAGCTTCAGGTCGGGGCGGGTGGCCCGGCCCGCCTCGACGGCGTGCCGGACGAGCGCGCCGACGCCGTCGCGGTCGATGGTCTCGAACGGGCTGACCCCGAAGATGCCCTTCTCCAGGTACGCGGTGAAGAAGCTCGCCTCGACGTCGTCGCGGGAGAAGCCCCACACGGTCTGCGTCAGGTCGTTGGTGCCGAAGGAGAAGAACTCGGCGGCCTCGGCGATCTGACCGGCGGTCACGGCGGCGCGCGGCAGCTCGATCATGGTGCCGAGCTTGATGTCGAGCTGCACCCCGGTGGACCTCACGACCTCGGCGAGCACCCGCTCGCACTCGTCGCGCACCAGTTCCAGCTCCTGGACGGTGCCGACCAGCGGGATCATCACCTCGGGACGCGGGTCGGCGCCGGCCAGCCGGCGTTCGGCCGCGGCCTCCGCGATCGCCCGCACCTGCATGCCGAACAGGCCGGGGATGACGAGGCCGAGGCGTACGCCGCGCAGGCCGAGCATCGGGTTCTGCTCGTGCAGCCGGTGCACGGCCTGGAGCAGGCGCAGGTCGTTCTCGTTCGGGTCCTTGCGGGCCTCGGCGAGGGCGACGCGCACCGACAGCTCGGTGATGTCGGGCAGGAACTCGTGCAGCGGCGGGTCGAGCAGCCGGACGGTGACCGGCAGCCCGTCCATCGCCTGGAAGAGCTCGACGAAGTCGCTCTTCTGCAGCGGGAGGAGGGTGGAGAGGGCGAGCTCCCGGTCCTTGTCGTTGTCGGCCAGGATGAGGTGCTCGACCTCCTTGCGGCGCTCCTCGCCGAGGAACATGTGCTCGGTGCGGCACAGGCCGATGCCCTGGGCGCCGTAGCGGCGGGCGCGCCCGCCGTCCTCGGCGTTGTCTGCGTTGGCCCGCACCGCGAGGCGGCGGCGGACGTCGGCGTGCGCCATCAGCCGGTGCACCGCCTGGACGAGGCCGCCCTGGACGTCGGCGCCGGCGTGCAGGGTGCCCTCGAAGTACTCGACCACCGGGGACGGCAGCACGGGTACCTCGCCGAGGTAGACCTTGCCGGTCGCGCCGTCGATCGAGACGACGTCGCCCTCCTCCACGACCTGCCCGGCGGCGGTGGTGAAGCGGCGGCGCTTGGTGTCGACCTCCAGCTCCTCCGCGCCGCAGACACAGGTCTTGCCCATGCCGCGGGCCACCACGGCCGCGTGCGAGGTCTTGCCGCCGCGCGAGGTGAGGATGCCCTCGGCGGCGATCATGCCGTCCAGGTCGTCGGGGTTGGTCTCGCGGCGGACGAGGATGACCTTCTCGCCGGAGCGCGACCACTTGACGGCCGTGTACGAGTCGAAGACGACCTTGCCGATCGCGGCGCCGGGCGAGGCGGCGAGGCCCCAGGCGACCTGCTTGGACGTGGCGTCGGGGGCGAACCGCGGGAACATCAGCTGGGCGAGCTGGCTGCCGGTGACGCGGTGGAGCGCCTCGTCCAGGTCGATCAGGCCCTGGTCGACGAGCTGCACGGCGATCCGGAAGGCGGCCGCGGCGGTGCGCTTGCCGATGCGGGTCTGCAGCATCCAGAGCTTGCCGCGCTCGATGGTGAACTCGATGTCGCAGAGGTCGTGGTAGTGCAGTTCGAGCTTCTGCATGATCGCCATCAGCTCGTCGTACGACTTCTTGTCGAGGTTCTCCAGCTCGGCCAGCGGCAGGGTGTTGCGGATGCCGGCGACGACGTCCTCGCCCTGGGCGTTGGAGAGGTAGTCGCCGTACACGCCGACGGCGCCGGTCGAGGGGTCGCGGGTGAAGGCGACGCCGGTGCCGGAGTCCTCGCCGAGGTTGCCGAAGACCATGCTGCAGACGTTGACCGCGGTGCCCAGGTCGTTGGGGATGCGCTCCTGACGGCGGTACAGGCGGGCGCGGTCGCCGTTCCAGGAGTGGAAGACGGCGTGGATGGCGAGGTCCATCTGCTCGCGCGGGTCCTGCGGGAAGTCCCGGCCGGTCTCGCGGGCGACGATCGCCTTGAAGGTGTCGACCAGGGCGCGCAGGTCGTCGGCGGTCAGGTCGAGGTCGCTGGTGGTGCCCTTGGCGTGCTTGGACGCGTCGAGGGCCTCCTCGAAGAGCTCGCCGTCGACGCCCAGCACGGTCTTGCCGAACATCTGGACCAGGCGGCGGTAGGAGTCCCACGCGAAGCGCTCGTTGCCGGACTGGGCGGCGAGGCCGGCCACCGAGGCGTCGGAGAGGCCGATGTTGAGCACGGTGTCCATCATGCCGGGCATGGAGAACTTGGCACCGGAACGGACGGACACCAGCAGCGGGTCGTCGGCCTGGCCGAGCTTCTTCCCCATCGCCGCTTCGAGGGCCGTCAGGTGGCTGCTGATCTCCTTGTGCAGCGAGGTGGGCTCGCTGCCCGTCTCCAGGAAGACCTTGCACGCCTCCGTGGTGATGGTGAACCCCGGGGGGACGGGGAGGCCCAGGTTGGTCATCTCGGCGAGGTTGGCACCCTTCCCGCCCAGAAGGTCCTTGAGGTCCTTGTTTCCTTCGGTGAAGGAGTAAACAAACTTCTGCTTCGCCGCCACGGGTCGTCTCCTCGCACACGGTTGCCCTGACGCCGGAGAACATACCCATTTCAAAGGCGCTTCCGTGCCGCCAATAGGCCGTACGAGCTCGATGAACCGTCAGGACCCGGCAGATCGAATGCCCGGAGTGACATTCACCTCTGGTGCGGAAATCGTCCGTATGACGCGAGCAAACGTTCAAGTAGTGAACGCATGGAAACCCCAAGATCACAGGAACCGGACACGGAGTAACGGTCGATCGCCGCCCACGTTTCCCCGGTTTGATTTCCTGCAGCCAGGTGCACCGATCCGGCGGACACCCCCTTCGGGAAGCGATTCACGCTCCGGGTGCCCCCCGGCCATCTGACCGGCCGTCAACCCCCCGCGTCGTGTGGCAAGCGTCACGACCTTATCTCAGCCCTCGAACCGCCGCCCCGACCAAGATCGGCACTCTCCGGTGGCAGACCATCACCGGAGCGTCACCGAAATCTGCCGCAAAGGAGCCCTCTTGGCCAGATGGTCCAAGAGGGCTCCGCCGCACCGGCAGGGCGCCGATCCGGCCCGACTTCGACGGAATGGAGCGGTCAGCCGCCAGATGTATCCGATTCGGCATCACCCGAGGGTCGCGCGCAGTCGTACGGATCGTCCAGCCAGCCCTCGGGCAGCACCACGCGGTTGTTGCCGCTGGTCCGGCCGCGCGGCCCGTCCGCCCCCGTCGGCCACAGCTGCTCCTGGTCGACCTGGGCCAGCAGCCCCGCCAGCTCGGCCAGCGAGCCGGCGTTCGCCAGCCGCACCCGCAGCTCCGAGCCGACCGAGAAGCCCTTGGTGTACCAGGCCACGTGCTTGCGGAAGTCGATCACGCCGCGGGCCTCGTCCCCCAGCCACTCGCCGAGCAGCTGGGCGTGCCGCACCATCGCCCGCGCCACCTCGGCGAAGGACGGGCGGGCCGGACCGGCGTCACCCTCGAAGACGGCGACCAGGTCCTTGAACAGCCAGGGGCGCCCCAGGCAGCCGCGGCCCACCACCACGCCGTCGCACCCGGTCTCGCGCATCATGCGGACGGCGTCGCCCGCCGACCAGATGTCGCCGTTGCCCAGCACCGGGATCCCCGCCGGCACCGCCTCGCGCAGCCGGGCGATCGCCGACCAGTCCGCGGTGCCGCCGTAGTGCTGCGCGGCGGTACGGCCGTGCAGGGCGATCGCCGAGACCCCCTCCTCGGCGCCGATCCGGCCCGCGTCGAGGAAGGTCAGGTGGTCGTCGTCGATGCCCTTGCGCATCTTCATCGTCACCGGCAGCGCACCCGCGTTGGCGACCGCCTCCCGCAGGATGTCCCGCAGCAGGTTCCGCTTGTAGGGGAGGGCCGAACCGCCGCCCTTGCGGGTCACCTTCGGCACCGGGCAGCCGAAGTTCAGGTCGATGTGGTCCGCCAGGCCCTCGTCCGCGATCATCCGGGCCGCCCGGCCGACCGTCACCGGGTCGACGCCGTACAGCTGGATCGACCGGGGCTTCTCGCTCGGGTCGAACCTGATCAGCTGCATGGTCTTGGCGTTCCGCTCGACCAGCGCCCGGGTGGTGATCATCTCGGAGACGTACAGGCCCTTGCCGCCGCTCTGCTCGCGGCAGAGCGTACGGAACGGCGCGTTGGTGATCCCCGCCATCGGTGCCAGCACCACCGGCGGCCACACCTCCAGCGGGCCGATCGCCAGCGGTGCGAACTCCCCGGGAGCGGGAGCGGAAGCGGCCCCGGGCAGGGCGCCCGGCGCCGGGGACGGTGCGTCGGACGGCGTGGCGCCCGGTGCGGCGGCGGTGTCGGTGTCGGAGGTGCTGAGCGTGCTGGTCATGCGCGGCAGGTCCTCGGCAGAGGGGAATCGGGACTCCCCATTGTCCCCCACCCGCGCGGCCGGACGGCCCGCCCGGCCCCGGGGCGGGTCAGCCGCCGGCCGCCGCCAGCCGGTCCAGCGCCTGCCGGGTCTCCGCGTCCTGCGGGGTGTAGGCGACCACCCGCGGTCCGGGCCGCGGGCCCAGCCACAGATTGGTGTACTCGAAGCGCAGCAGGCCCGCCTCCGGCAGCAGGAACCGCTTCAGCCCGTTGCCCTGACCCGCCACCTCGTGCCGCTCCCACGCCGCCTCGAACTCCGGCGACACCCGGCGCAGCCGCGTCAGCAGCGACTTCCAGGCCGGCTCGGACCCGTGGTCGGCCATCGCCGCACGGAACCGCGCGACCATGCCGGGGTGCGCCTCGTCGACGTCGACCAGCGTGCGGCGGAAGACCGAGTCGGTGAACGCCAGCCACATGAGGTTGCGCTCCTCCGGCGGCAGGGCGTCGAGGTCGCCCGTGATCCAGGTGTAGGCGCGGTTGTACGCGAGGATGTCGTACCGGCTGTTGAGCACGGCCGCGGGCAACGGCTCCAGCTGCACCAGCAGCGCCCGCGCGGCCGGGGTCACCGTGGCGCACTCGACGACCGGGGCCGGGTCGTCCACGCCGGCCAGGACGAAGAGGTGGGCCCGCTCGGTCGGGTCGAGCCGCAGCGCACGGGCCACCGAGCCCAGCACCTGCGCCGACACCTGGATGTCCCGGCCCTGCTCCAGCCACGTGTACCAGGTGACCCCCACGGTGGCCAGCTGCGCCACCTCCTCGCGGCGCAGCCCCGGGGTGCGGCGGCGCCCGGTCTCGGGCAGGCCCACCTGCTCGGGCGAGATCCGCTCCCGGCGGCTCCGCAGGAAGGCTGCCAGCTCCTGGCGGCGGGCGGCCGCGGGCTGCCGGGCGGCCGGGGCCACGGGGGCCGACGGAGCTGCGGGGGCTGTCGGGGCTACGGGGGCGAAGACGGCCGGGGCCGGCTGGGCGGACAGGGTGGTGGAAGCCATGGCACCAGCATGCCCCTCCGGAGATCCCGGTGCCAGGTGTTCGGTATACCTGGATAAACCCTGTCTGGTACCAGGGTGCGCAGGCGCGGATCGTAGGACCCGTGACTCAGCAACCGACGCTCCCGCGGACCCCTTCCTCCGCCGCTGCCGCCCCCGGGGCGGCCCCGGCCCCCGTCTCCCTGGGCACCGCCGGCCTCGTGACCGTCCTGCTCGGCGCCTTCCTCCCGATGCTCGACTTCTTCATCGTCAACGTCGCGCTGCCCACCATCGACCACGACCTGGCGGCCGGCCCGGCCGTGCTGGAGCTCGTCGCCGCCGGGTACGGCATCGCCTTCGCCGTGCTCCTCGTGCTCGGCGGCAGGCTCGGCGACGCCCTCGGCCGGCGGCGGCTGCTCGTCGCGGGCGCCGTCGCGTTCACCCTGACCTCGCTCGCCTGCGGCATCGCCCCCACCGCGTGGATCCTCGTCGCGGCCCGGGTCGCGCAGGGCGCCGCCGCGGCACTGCTGCTGCCGCAGGTGCTCGCCACCATCACCGCGACCGGCACCGGTGCGCAGCGGGCCCGGGCCCTGAGCATCTACGGCGCCGTCGGCGGGATCTCCGTGGTGATCGGGCAGGTGCTGGGCGGCCTGCTGGTCGCCGCCGACCTGTTCGGCACGGGCTGGCGCGCGGTGTTCCTCGTCAACGTGCCGTTCGCGCTGCTGACCGCCGTGCTCGCCGTCCGGTACGTGCCGGAGACCCGGGCGCCGCGGGCGGCCGGCGTCGACCTGCCGGGCACGGCCCTGCTCACGGCGGCCCTGCTGGCCCTGTTCGTCCCCCTCATGGAGGGCAGGGCGGTCGGGTGGCCGCTGTGGACGTGGCTGCTGCTCGGCTCCTTCCCGCTGCTCGCGGCCGCCTTCGCCGTCGTCGAGCGGCGGGCCGAGCAGGCCGGCCGCACCCCGCTCGTCCCGCTCTCGCTGCTGCGCGTCCCGGAGATGCGGCGCGGGCTGGGCATCGCCCTGCCGTACTTCACCGGGTTCGGCGGCTTCATGTTCGTCGTCGCGATCATGCTGCAGCAGGGCCTGCACCTGGGCCCGGTCGCGGCCGGCTGGGCGCTCGTGCCGATGGCCGTCGGCTACTTCGCGGCCTCGCTCTCCGGCCCCCGGCTGGTCGGACGGTTCGGCAGCCGCGTCATCACGGCCGGCGGCGCCGTCCAGGGGCTGGGCCTCCTCACCCTGATCGCGACCGTCCTCTCCGACGGGGCGCACCTCTCGCCGCTGCGCATGCTGCCCGGGGTCGCCCTCGCGGGGATCGGCCAGGGCCTGGTGGGCACGCCGCTCTTCCGGGTGGTCCTCTCCACCGTGCCGGCCGAGCGCGCCGGGGTGGGCAGCGGCGTGCTGGCGACGGCTCAGCAGTCGAGCCTGGCCCTGGGGGTGGCGACCCTCGGCACGCTGTTCCTCGCACTGGCGCCGGGCCAGGGCCTGGACCGGGCGCTGGCCCTCGTGCTGGCCCTGCAACTCGTCGGCTCGGCCGCGATCGTGGTGCTGAGCGCCCGCCTGCCGCGCTCGGTCGGGTGAGTGCTCCCCGGGCCGCCGGACCCGTCGCCCTGCCGAGTCCCGGCGCGGCGGCGGGCACCGGGCGGGACCGGCGGCCGAAAACCGGCGGCGGGCGCCCGGCCGCGGATGGGACCATGGCCCCATGACGACCACCGGGCCCACCCTGCCGACCGACGCCCGCAGCCGTGAGCAGCTGGCCGCCCTGGTGGCGGCCGGGGCCCGGCCGCGCTACCTGCTCTTCTGGGGGCACCGGCCGGAGCAGGACGGCCGGATCGGCGCGGGGGCGCTCAGCCAGTGGTGGCCCGGCGGCCTCACCGTCGACGGTGAGACCTACCGCACCGCGGAGCACTGGATGATGGCGGGCAAGGCCCGGCTGTTCGGCGACGAGGGCGTCCGGGCGCAGGTGCTGGCCGCCCGCACGCCGGGCGAGGCGAAGAAGCTCGGCCGGCTCGTCCGCGGCTTCGACGAGAAGCGGTGGGCGGCCGAGCGGTTCGAGCTCGTGGTGCGCGGCAACGTCGAGAAGTTCGGGCAGGACGACGCCCTGCGGTCCTACCTGCTGGGCACCGCCCACCGGGTGCTCGTGGAGGCGAGCCCGCTCGACCGGGTCTGGGGCATCGGCCTGGCGGCCGACAGCGACGACGCCACCCGTCCGCAGCGCTGGCCCGGCCTCAACCTGCTCGGGTTCGCGCTGATGGAGGCCCGCGCCCGCCTCGCGGGCTGACCGCGGCCGGCCCGTCAGGGGTGCGAACGACCGCCACCCGCAAGGGTGTTCGCCCGGACATCGGGTGCGGACGAAAACCGGACGTCTCCTGTCCGTAACACGGTTGCCGTATCACTTGGCCAGGATGGCCCGCAGTCAGTGCCGGGGGCCGGCCGAGAGGCCCCGGGGCGGAGAGGGCCGGTCGCGCGCGATGACGGTACAGGAGCTGGGGCCCACGGCAGCGGATGTCCAGCTGCTGCGGACGGAGCTGGACGAGCTGCTCCGGGCGCGGCAGTACGCCGCACAGCGCGAAGGCCGCCTCGCCGAGGCGGTCGGCGCCGCCCGCGAGCCGGACCGCGCGCACGGCTACGCCCAGCCGCAGCGGTTCCCCGATCCCGAGCTGCTGCGGCAGCTGGCGCAGGCCCGGACCCTCCGCGAGGGCCTGGGGGTGCGCTGCCTGGAGCTGAGCGAGCGTCTGCTGGCGGTGGAGGACGGCCTGCGGCAGCGCGGCGCCGCGTGGGCGGACGGGCAGCACGGGGCCGCGGCGCCGGAGGCGGTGCCCGACCGGCCGGCCGCCGTCGAGCGGCCCGCGGCCGCGCCGCGGCGCAGGCGTCCGACCGGGGCCCGGTTCGGCGGGGTGTACGAGGAGGAGGCCGACCAGGAGTCCACCGCGGCCGTGGCGGCCCCGGTGGCCGCTCCGGCGGCGCCGGCCCGCGGGGCCCGCTTCGGCGGGGTACGGCCCGCCGCCGACACCGTGCCGGAGCCGTCGCCGCAGAGTCCGTCGCCGCAGGGTCCGCCGCCGGTGGAGGCCGCGGCTCCCGTGCCGCGCAGTGCCGAGGAGCTCGCGGGGCTCGCCCAGCGGATCGGCGAGCTGCACCGGCGGGGCTCGACGCACGAGTCGGCGGCGGTCGTGGCACAGGCGGCGGTGACACTGGCCCCGCGGGACGTGGCCCGGCTGGCGTCGGCCCTGCGCTCGCGCGGCCCGCACGGTTCGGCGGGCTACCTGGCCCGGGCGGCCGCGCACGGCCCGGCCCGGCAGGCCGCCGACACGCTCGCGGAGCTGCGGCGCACCGGGCTGACGGACGAGGCCGCGGAGCTGTTCCACGCCCTGTGGAGGCTGCCGGCGGCAGCGCTGCCGGAGCTGCTGGCCGCCCTGGAGGCGACCGGCCAGGCGGCCGACGGACACACCCTGCTGTGGGAGTGGGCCTCCGCTCCCCCGGCCGAACTCGCCTCGCTGGCCGCCCGGTTGTCGGCCGCCGGACGTACCGGCGACGTCTTCGGGCTGCTGCGCCAGACGGCCGGACGGCCGGTCGCCGACGTGGTGGCCGCCGTCGGGGAGCTCGGCTCCGCGACGGGCGGCCCCGAGGGGGCGCAGCTGGCGCTCGCGCTGGTCGGGGAGGTGGCGGCGCTGCGGTCGGCCGCGGACCTCGCGGAACTGGGAGCGGCCCTCGTGCGGTGGCCGGTGCTGTACGGGGCACTGCTGGCGGGGGTCGCCGCGCTGGACGAGAGCCGGACGAGGTCGGCGCTGGCCGCGCTGCGCTCGGTCGGCCTGCCGACCGTACCGGCCGCCGCGGGGCGTTCGCGCGGTCGCCGCTGAGCGGGCGGGCCGCCGGTGCCGGCGGGCGGGAAGGCGGAAGGCGGAAGACGGGCAGGAAGGCGGAAGGCGGGCGGGTGCGGGGAGGCCGGGGAACGGCCGGGCCCCCTCGGCCGCGGACGGCGGAGGGGGCCCGGTCGGGGTCGGCGGTGCGTCAGCAGCCGATGAGGCGCGCGCCCAGGTACGACTTGACCTGGTCCAGGGAGACGCGCTCCTGGGCCATGGTGTCGCGGTCGCGGACGGTCACCGCGTCGTCCTCAAGGGTGTCGAAGTCGACGGTGACGCAGAACGGCGTGCCGATCTCGTCCTGGCGGCGGTAGCGCTTGCCGATCGCGCCGGCGTCGTCGAACTCGACGTTCCACGCGGTGCGCAGGTCGGCGGCGAGGCCGCGGGCCTTGGGCGAGAGGTCGGCGTTGCGCGAGAGCGGCAGCACCGCGACCTTGACCGGGGCGAGGCGCGGGTCGAGCCGCATGCCGACGCGCTTCTCCATGACGCCCTTGGCGTTGGGCGCCTCGTCCTCGAAGTACGCGTCGAGGAGGAAGGCGAGCATGGCGCGGTTGAGGCCGGCCGCCGGCTCGATGACGTACGGGAAGTAGCGGTCGCCGGACTCCTGGTCGAAGTACTTGAGGTCCTGGCCGGAGTGCTCGCTGTGCACGGCGAGGTCGTAGTCCGTGCGGTTGGCGACGCCCTCCAGCTCGGAGTACTCGGTGCCGCCGAAGTTGAAGCGGTACTCGATGTCGACCGTGCGCTTGGCGTAGTGGGAGAGCTTCTCCTTCGGGTGCTCGAAGAAGCGCATGTTCTCCTCGCGCAGGCCGAGGTCGCGGTACCAGTTCCAGCGCTGCTCGAGCCAGTACTCGTGCCAGGTCTCGTCCTCGCCCGGCTTGACGAAGAACTCCATCTCCATCTGCTCGAACTCGCGGGTGCGGAAGATGAAGTTGCCGGGGGTGATCTCGTTGCGGAAGCTCTTGCCCACCTGGGCGATGCCGAACGGCGGCTTCTTGCGCGAGGTCGTCTGCACGGCCTTGAAGTTGGTGAAGATGCCCTGCGCGGTCTCGGGGCGCAGGTACGCCAGGCCGGACGCGTCCTCGGTGACGCCGAGGTGCGTCTTCAGCATGCCCGAGAACTCCTTGGGCTCCGTGAAGGCGCCCTTGTTGCCGCAGTTCGGGCAGTTGAGGTCGGCCAGGCCGTTGGCGGGGAGCCGGCCGTGCTTGGCCTCGTACGCCTCTTCGAGGTGGTCGGCGCGGAAGCGCTTGTGACACGAGAGACACTCGGTGAGCGGGTCGTTGAAGGTGGCGACGTGGCCGGAGGCCTCCCACACCTCGCGGGCGAGGATCACCGAGGAGTCGAGGCCGACGACGTCCTCCCGCGCGGTGACCATCGCACGCCACCACTGGCGCTTGATGTTCTCCTTGAGCTCGACGCCCAGTGGACCGTAGTCCCAGGCGGCGCGGGTACCGCCGTAGATCTCGCTGCAGGGGTAGACGAAGCCACGGCGCTTGCTCAGGCTGACGATCGTGTCGATCTTGTCGGCGGCCACAGTGCTCTCTTCATAACGACGGCACGGTCTGGGCGCGGCTGGTTGCGCGCACCCGAATACCTCAGGTTACCGGGCCCCCGGGTACGGGGTTCAAATCGGTTATGGCCGCGGGGCGCCCGTCCGGCGGGTGGCCGGGGGCCGGACGGCGGACGGCACGGTCACCCGATCGGGTGAGTTGACAATCATTTCCACATAAGATGAGAATGGTTGTCATGAAGATCCGACGACGCCCCGGCGGCAGCACCCGCCGGCCCACCGCCCCGACAGCCCTCGCCGCCACCGCCCTCACCGCCGCCCTCACGCTCACCGCCTGCGGCGGGAGCAGCAGCGCCGAGGACTCCGGCGGCCGGCTGTCCGTGGTCGCGTCGTTCTACCCGATGGAGTACCTGGCCGCGCAGATCGGCGGTGACCACGTGAAGGTCACCGGGCTCACCGCCCCCGGCGTCGAACCGCACGACCTCGAACTGACCGCCAAGCAGGTCGGCTCCGTGCAGAAGGCCGGCGCCGTCGTGTACCTCAAGGGCCTGCAGCCCACCGTCGACAAGGCCGTCGGGCAGTCCCGCTCGAAGCACGTGGTCGACGCCGCCGCGGCCTCCCCCCTGGTCGACCACCACCTCGACGAGGGCGCCGAGGAGCAGGACGGCCACGCGCACGCCGAGGGCACCGGCGACCCGCACGTCTGGCTCGACCCGACCCGCTACGCGACGGTCGCCAAGGCCGTCGGTGCCGAGTTCGCGAAGGCCGACCCGGCCCACGCCGCCGACTACGAGAAGAACACCGCCGACCTCGTCGGCCGGCTCGCCGCGCTGGACGAGGAGTTCCGCACCGGCCTGCAGGGCGCGAAGCAGAAGGTGTTCGTCACCAGTCACGCCGCCTTCGGCTACCTGGCCGACCACTACGGCCTGGAGCAGATAGCCATCAGCGGCGTCGACCCCGAGGCCGAGCCCACCCCGGCCCGGCTCGCCACCATCCACCGGGCCGCCGAACAGCACGGCATCACCACGGTCTTCTTCGAGAGCCTGGTGAGCCCCGCCCTGGCGAACAGCGTCGCGAACGACCTGAAGCTGAAGACCGCCGTCCTCGACCCGATCGAGGGCATCAAGGGCGGCAAGGGCGACTACTTCTCGGTCATGCGGCAGAACCTCGCCCACCTGCGGACCGCGCTCGGCACCACCAGCTGACGGGACACCCCATGAGCTCAGTCATCCCCCGGCGACGCACCGCCGCGACCCCGGCCCCCGACGGTCCCGACCGTCCCGCCGCCGTCCTGCTGCGCGACGCGGTCGCCGCGGTCGGCGGCCGGCCGGTGCTGCGCGGCGTCGACCTGACCGTCCGCCCCGGCGAGGTCGTCGCGCTGCTCGGCGCCAACGGCTCCGGCAAGTCCACCACCGTCAAGGCCGTCATCGGCGGCGTCCGGCTCGACGGCGGCAGCCTGGAGCTGTTCGGCACCCCGTACGCGGCGTTCCGCGACTGGCGGCGCATCGGGTACGTGCCGCAGCGCACCACCGCCGCGGGCGGCGTGCCGGCGACCGTCCGCGAGATCGTCTCCACCGGACGGCTGCCGCAGCACCGGCTGCGGCCCTTCCGCCGCGGCGACCGCGAGGCCGTCGACCGGGCGCTGGCCGCCGTCGGCATGGCGGACCGCGCCGAGGACGGCGTGGCCGGCCTCTCCGGCGGCCAGCACCAGCGGGTGCTGATCGCCCGCGCCCTGGTCGGCGAACCCGACCTGCTGATCATGGACGAGCCGATGGCCGGCGTCGACGTCGCCAGCCAGCAGGTGCTCGCCGACATCCTCCGCCGGGAGGCCGGACGCGGCTGCGCCGTCCTGCTCGTCCTGCACGAACTCGGGCCGCTGGAGCCGCTCATCGACCGGGCCGTGGTGCTGCGCGACGGCTGCGTCGCCCACGACGGCCCGCCGCCGCGCGGCGTCGGGCAGCACGCCCTGCCCGGCCACGACCACGTGCACCCGCACGCCGACGACCACCGCACCCAGGGACTCCTCGCATGATCGAGATGCTGCAGTACGACTTCATGCAGCGGGCGCTGATCGCCGCCGTGCTGGTCGGCATCACCGCTCCCGCGGTCGGCGTCTACCTCGTGCAGCGGCGCCAGGCGCTGATGGGCGACGGCATCGGCCACATCGCGCTCACCGGCGTCGGCCTGGGCTTCCTCTTCCAGACCAGCCCGGTCTGGATGGCGGTGCTGGTCTGCGTGGTCGGCGCGGTGCTGATGGAGCTCGTGCGCTCGCGCGGCAACCAGCGCGGCGACATCGCCCTCGCCATGCTCTTCTACGGCGGCATGGCCTGCGGCAAGCTGCTGGTCAGCGTGAGCGCCGAGGCGGGCAGCGGCAGCCTGGAGAGCTACCTGTGGGGCTCCATCCTGACCGTCTCGCCGTCCGACCTCGCCACCATCGCCGTCCTCGCCGGCACCGTCGTGGCGGTCACCTTCGGACTGCGCCGCCAGCTCTTCGCGATCTGCCAGGACGAGGAGTTCGCCCGGGTCACCGGCATCCCCGTCCGGCTGCTCAACCTGCTGCTCGCGGTGATGGCCGCGGTCACCGTCACGGTCGCGATGCGGGTCGTGGGGCTGCTGCTGGTGAGCGCCCTGATGGTGGTGCCGGTCGCGGCGGCGCAGCAGCTGACCCGGTCGTTCCGGGCCACCCAGACCGCGGCGGTCGGGATCGGCATCGGCGTCGCCGTGCTGGGCGTGGCCGGTTCGTACCAGGCCGACGTGCCGTCCGGGCCGGCGATCGTGCTGCTCGCGATCGCCGCGTTCGGGATCCTCGGCGCGGTCGCCGGGCCGCTGGCCCGGCGCCGGCACCGGATCGCCCCGGACACCGGGCCCGCCGTGTGCGACGTCGTGCTGCCCGCCCAGGCCCGGGACGGGAAGAGCGACGGGAAGAGCGAGGTCCCCGCGGGTCCGGGGCTGGCACAATGAGGTGCGACACCACCCCATTCCCAGGAGGACCCACGGTGACGACCGCAGGCCCGACGCCGCGCGCCCGATCCACTCGGCAGCGAACCGCCGTCTCGGCGGTCCTGGACGAGATCGAGGACTTCCGGAGCGCGCAGGAGCTGCACGACATGCTCAAGCACCGGGGCGACTCGGTCGGCCTGACGACCGTCTACCGGACGCTGCAGTCGCTCGCCGAGGCCGGCGAGGTCGACGTGCTGCGCACCGCCGAGGGTGAGGCGGTCTACCGCCGGTGCAGCAGCGGGCACCACCACCACCTGGTGTGCCGGCACTGCGGTGCGACCGTCGAGGTCGAGGGCCCCGCGGTGGAGCGGTGGGCCAACGCCGTCGCCGCCGAGCACGGGTTCAGCGACATCGCGCACACGCTGGAGATCTTCGGCACCTGCGGGACGTGCGCCGCGAAGGTGTGAGACGCGTACGCGTGAGGCCCGGGTCGCACCGACCCGGGCCTCACGCGTGCACGGGGTCAGCGCTGCGCGGGCAGCTCGGCCGCGCCGTCCTGGTCGGCCGCGTCGTCCTGGTCGGCGACCTCGTTGGGCTTGGCCCCGCCGAAGCGGCGGTCGCGCATCGCGAACTGCTCGCAGGCGCGCCACAGGTCACGGCGGTCGAAGTCCGGCCAGAGCACGTCCTGGAAGACCAGCTCGGCGTAGGCCGACTGCCAGGCCAGGAAGTTGGACGTGCGCTGCTCGCCGCTGGGGCGCAGGAAGAGGTCGACGTCCGGCATGTCCGGGTAGTACAGGTACTTGGCGAAGGTCTTCTCGTTGACCTTCTCCGGGTTGAGCTTCCCGGCGGCGACGTCGCGGGCGATGGCCAGCGCGGCGTCGGCGATCTCGGCGCGGCCGCCGTAGTTGACGCAGAAGTACAGCGTCATCGCGTCGTTGTTCTTGGTCTGCTCCTGGGCGACCTGCAGCTCCTGCACGACGCTCTTCCACATGCGCGGCATCCGGCCGGCCCAGCGGATGCGGATGCCCATGGCGTCCATCTCGTCGCGGCGGCGGCGGATGACGTCCCGGTTGAAGTTCATGAGGAACTTCACCTCGTCCGGGGAGCGCTTCCAGTTCTCGGTGGAGAAGGCGTAGAGCGAGAGGTTCTTGACGCCGACCTCCAGGCAGCCGCGCAGGACGTCGAGGACGACCGCCTCGCCGACCCGGTGGCCCTCGGTGCGGGGCAGGCCCCGCTCCTTCGCCCAGCGGCCGTTGCCGTCCATCACGCAGGCGACGTGGTTCGGCACCAGGTCGGCCGGGATCCGCGGCGGCCGGGCACCGCTGGGGTGCGGTGCCGGAACCTGGTAGTCCCGCTGCTTGCTGCCGAAGAGCCGTCGCGCTGCCATGCTCATTTCTCCACGTATCTCATCGAGCGGATACCCCGCTCCAGGTGCCACTGCAGATAGGCGGCCACCAGCCCGCTGCCCTCGCGCCAGTACCGCGGCGCGCAGGCGTCCGCCGTCCGCCAGTCCCCGGAGAGCAGTGCGCCGAGCAGTACCAGTGCCTCAGGGGAGGGTACGGCACTTCCGGGCACCCGGCAGTCGTGGCAGAGCACGCCGCCCGCCTGCAGCGAGAAGAACCGGTTGGGTCCGGGCAGGCCGCACTTGGCGCAGTCGGTGAAGCTCGCGCCGTAGCCGTTGACGGCGAGCGAGCGCAGCAGGAAGGCGTCCAGCACGAGGTGGGACTGGTGGGTGCCGTCGGCGAGCGTGCGCAGGCCGCCGACGAGCAGCAGGTACTGCTGCACGGCGGGCTCGCCCTCGTTCTCGGCGAAGCGCTCGGCGGTCTCCAGCATCGCGGTGCCGGCGGTGTAGCGGGCGTAGTCGGTGACGATCCGCCCGCCGTACGGGGCGATGGTCTCGACCTGCGTGCACAGCGGCAGGGTGCGGCCGACGAGGTCGCTGCCGCGGCTGAAGAACTGCACGTCGACGTGGGAGAACGGCTCCAGCCGGGCCCCGAACTTCGACTTCGTGCGGCGCACGCCGCGGGCCACCGCGCGGACCCTGCCGTGCTGGCGGGTGAGCAGCGTGATGATGCGGTCGGCCTCGCCGAGCTTCTGGGTGCGCAGCACCACGCCGTCGTCGCGGTACAGGCTCATGCGGCGGCGCTCCGGGCGGACGTGGTGGGCATCCCCCCATTGTCGCGTACGGCGGTGACAGGAACGCCGCGGACGGGCGGGCAGCCGTGAACCCGCACCCGGGGCAGGGGGGATTGCCCGGTCGGTGCGGGTCACGGCGGGGCCCGGGAGGGGGGGAGTCGGGCCCGGATCGGGGCGCCGCCGTCAGCGGGGCGCGCGGGTGGCGGCCTCCAGCAGGTCGTCGACCTGCGGGGCCCCGAGCCGCAGGCACCGCCCGACGGCGGCGAGCGCGGCGCGCTCCTGCGGCAGGTAGCGGCCGTCGGCGAGGGCGATCCAGGCGCCCTGCAGGAGGAGCCGCTCGCGGCCGCCCGGGGCGAGGTGCGGGGCGAGCGGTTCGAGGGCGGCGTGGAGCTCGATGGCGAGGCCGCCGGCACCGGCGGCGGTGCTGTCGTCGACGTCCTGCGGCGCGCCGCCGCTGCACCCGGTGAGGGCGGCGAGCGCGGCGAGCACCTGCGCCTCGCCGCAGTCGTCGAAGCCGGCCTCGCGGATGAGCCCGCAGGCGGCGTCCCGGCCGGCCCGGCTGCCGGCGCCGCCGGCGGCGAGCACGGCGAGCGCGATCGTGTACTGCGCGTCGCGGAGCATCGCGGCGAGGCGCACGCTGGTGAGCTGCTCCAGCGTCTCGACGCCGTACCGGCCGTGGCAGCTGGTGCACTGGACGCTGCCGATGACCGGGCCGAGCGGGAGCACCGGGGTGCCGAGCAGCCGCAGCCACCGCCGGCCGTGCTGCCGGCGGTAGTTGCGGTCGCCACCGCAGCCCGGGCAGAAGAAGTCACCGAGGACGTCAGTCCGCCAGCGAGGACGGACACCCCACAACCGTGTCACGGCGCCACTCCCCAGACATGGCAGGCGGCCTGCACATCTGCGGGCAGGTCACGCGACCGGACTCCGCGGGCGTCCCACCGACCCCGGTTCCGGTGCGTCGATGTTGCCACGGTTACGGGCACGTGTCAGCACCCCGAACGGGTGCCGCGGGGAAAAAATGTGGCGCAGGACACATCGGGCGGGGATGCGGCGAGAGGCCGCCCTCCCGGGCGGCCTCTCGTGTGCGGACGAAGCGGGGGTCAGCCGCGCTGCGCCCGGTTGACGGCGCTGACCAGAGCCTTCAGGGAGGCCAGCACGGTGTTGCCGTCGATGCCGACGCCCCACAGCACCTTGCCGTCGACGGCGCACTCGACGTACGCGGCGGCCTGGGCGTCGCCGCCCTCGCTCAGGGCGTGCTCGGCGTAGTCCAGCACGCGGACGTCCTGGCCGACCCCGGCCAGCGCGTCGACGAACGCGGAGACCGGGCCGTTGCCGGAGCCGGTCAGGGTGACCCGCTCGCCGTCGACGACGGCCTCGGCGGCCAGCACGTCGCGGCCGTCCTCGGTGGTCAGGCTGCGCGGGCCGTCCAGGGAGATCCGGCCCCACGGGTTGGCCGGGGTGGGCAGGTACTCGTCCTGGAAGACGGCCCAGATCTCGGCCGGGGTGACCTCGCCGCCCTCGGCGTCGGTCTTCGACTGGATGGTCCGGGAGAACTCGATCTGCATCCGGCGCGGCAGGTCCAGCTTGTGGTCGTTCTTCAGGACGTAGGCGATGCCGCCCTTGCCGGACTGGCTGTTGACCCGGATGACGGCCTCGTACGAGCGGCCGACGTCCTTCGGGTCGATCGGCAGGTACGGCACGCCCCAGGTGTGCTCGCCGACCGGCACCCCGGCGGCGGCGGCGTCGGCCTCCAGCGCGTCGAAGCCCTTCTTGATGGCGTCCTGGTGGGAGCCGGAGAACGACGTGTAGACCAGGTCGCCTGCGTACGGGTGGCGCTCGGCGACGCCCATCTGGTTGCAGTACTCGGCGGTGCGGCGGATCTCGTCGATGTCCGAGAAGTCGATCATCGGGTCGACGCCCTGCGAGAAGAGGTTCATGCCGACGTTGACCAGGTCCAGGTTGCCGGTGCGCTCGCCCTGGCCGAACAGACAGCCCTCGACGCGGTCGGCGCCGGCCATCACGGCCAGTTCGGCGGAGGCCACGCCGGTGCCGCGGTCGTTGTGCGGGTGGGTCGACAGGCAGACGAACTCGCGGCGGGACAGGTTCCGCGACATCCACTCGATCTTGTCGGCGTAGACGTTCGGGGTGGACCGCTCGACGGTGGTCGGCAGGTTCAGGATGATCTCGCGGCCCTCGCCGGGCTGCCAGACGTCCATGACCGCCTCGCAGACCTCCAGGGCGAAGTCCAGCTCGGTGTCGATGAAGATCTCGGGCGAGTACTCGTAGCCCAGGACGGTCTCGTCGCCCAGGATCTTCTCCGCGTACTCCATCACCAGGCGGGTGCCGTCCACGGCGATCGCCTTGATGTCGTCCTTGCTGCCCTTGAAGACCACCCGGCGGAACAGCGGCGAGGTGGCGTTGTACAGGTGGACGGTGGCCCGCGGCGCGCCCTTCAGGGACTCCACGGTGCGCTCGATCAGGTCCTCGCGGGCCTGGGTCAGCACCGAGATGGTGACGTCCGCCGGGATCGCGCCCTCCTCGATCAGCGAGCGGACGAAGTTGAAGTCGGTGGCGCCGGAGGACGGGAAGCCGACCTCGATCTCCTTGTAGCCCATGCGCACCAGCAGGTCGAACATCTTGCGCTTGCGGGCCGGCGACATGGGGTCGATCAGGGCCTGGTTGCCGTCACGCAGATCGGTGGAGAGCCAGCGGGGGGCCTGCGTGATGACCCTGGACGGCCAGGTGCGGTCCGGCAGGTCGACGGTGCCGAAGGGTACGTAGCGGTGGAACGGCATCCCGGAGGGCTGCTGCTGCACCGTGCGCGCCGTGATCGGGGTGGGGCGGTCGATGAACGCGCGGGCGACGGACGACTGCTCGGTCATGGGTGACTCTCGGCTTCCATGTCGATTGCGGGCTGATCGGGGGCTTGGACACCCGAACTCGGCCGACTGGTGTGCCGCATCCAGAAAGGGCGCAACACGGCTCCCCGCGGCAAGGGAGCCGGCCTCGATGGACTACAGGCCCTCGCCGCGGCAGCTAAGAAGAAGCAGCCCGTAACGCATGATGTTCACCAGCGTAACCCAGGCGCCGGAGCATACGAAGCGGGTCCGGCGGCGATTCCACCCACTGAGACGGACGGAACACCGCAGGGGTGGTGACAATTCGTCATGGATGCGTCACCCTGGGCGACATGGCAGCGACCTCCGCGCACCTCCAGACGCCCCTTCCGCCGCCCGCTCCCCCGCGCTGCACCATCGTGCCGCCGCACATCCTGCGGCGGCTCGCCGACCAGGGCCACGGCCCCGCCCGGCACTCCCTCGCCCTCGACACCGGCCTGCGCGAACAGCGCCTCGCCGCGGCCCCGCCGGTCGCCGCGACGCAGCACCTCACCCGTACCGTCGGCGACGCCCGGCACACCGAGACGCTGCCCGGCCGCACCGTCCGCCGCGAGGGCGGCCCGGCCGGCGCGGACGCCTCCGTCGACCGCGCCTACGACGGGCTCGGCGCCACCTTCGCGCTGTTCCGCGAGATCTACGGCCGCGCCTCGATCGACGACGCCTGGCTGCCGCTCGACGCCACCGTGCACTACGGCGACCGCTACGACAACGCCTTCTGGAACGGCGAACGCATGGTCTTCGGCGACGGCGACGGCGAGATCTTCAACGACTTCACCACCTGCCTCGACGTCATAGGCCACGAACTCACCCACGGCGTCACGCAGTTCACCGCCGAGCTGGAGTACCGCAACCAGTCGGGCGCCCTCAACGAATCGCTCTCCGACGTCTTCGGCTCCCTCGTCAAGCAGTACGCCCTCGGGCAGACCGCCGCCGAGGCCGACTGGCTCATAGGCGCCGGCCTGCTCGCCCCCGGCATCCACGGCACCGCCCTGCGCTCGATGAAGGCCCCCGGCACCGCCTACGACGACGAACGCCTCGGCACCGACCCGCAGCCCTCCCACATGGACGGCTTCGTGCACACCACCCGCGACGGCGGCGGCGTGCACATCAACTCCGGCATCCCCAACCACGCCTTCTACCTCGCGGCGCAGGCCCTCGGCGGCCACGCCTGGCAGGCCGCGGGCCGCATCTGGTACGACACCCTCACCGGCGGCCTGCTCTCCCCCTCCAGCGGTTTCACCGCCTTCGCCCGCGCCACCGTGGCCACCGCGAGCTCGCACAACCCCGGCTACACGGGCGTCGCCGACGCCGTCGCCGAGGCATGGTCGCAGGTCGGGATCGACACCGCCTGACGGACGGGTGGAGTCTGTGAAAGATCTCGGCAAAGCCCAGCCCTGCGTAGCACACTGACAACCATGCGTATCCAGGTCACCCGGACCGGCGGTTTCGCCGGCCTCGTCGCGCACGCCGAGCTGGACACCGCCGAACGCCCCGACGCGCCGCACGTGCACGCGCTGGCCCGCGAGGCGGTGGCCGGCGGACTTCGCGCCCCCTCGTACGGCGTGCCCGACGGCTTCCACTACGAGATCACCGTCGACGGCCGCACCGTCTACTGCGCCGACCCGAAACTCAGCGACTCCCAGCGGGAGCTCGTCGGCCTGGTGCTCCGCGAAGGAGCGTGAGCACCGGGCGACGGTGCCGCGGACGGCCCCGCCCGGGATGAGACCCGGGACACGGCCCGGGACACGGCTCGCACCGGGCCCCGCGTACGCGGCGAGGACGCCGGCCCCGCCCGCTCAGCCGAACCGGCCGTTCACGTAGTCCTCCGTCCGGGGGTCCGCCGGGGTGCCGAACATCGCGTCCGTCGGCCCGTGCTCCACGATCGCCCCCGGGGTGCCCTGCTCCGCCAGGAAGAACGCGCACCGGTCGGAGACCCGCTGGGCCTGCTGCATGTTGTGGGTGACGATCACGATCGTCACCTCGTCGACCAGCTCCCGGATGGTCTGCTCGATCCGGCGGGTCGACGTCGGGTCGAGCGCCGAGCACGGCTCGTCCATCAGCAGCACCTTCGGCCGCACCGCCAGCGAACGGGCGATGCACAGGCGCTGCTGCTGGCCGCCGGAGAGCGCACCGCCCGGCTGCCGCAGGCGGTCCGCGACCTCCTTCCACAGGCCCGCCTTGGTCAGGCACTCCTCCACCAGGCCGTCCTTCTCCGCCCGGGACGCCCGCAGGCCGGTCAGCCGCAGCCCGGCCACCACGTTGTCGTAGATCGACATGGCCGGGAACGGGTTCGGCTTCTGGAAGACCATGCCGATGTCGCGGCGGGCCGCGGTGAGCCGCTTGCCCGCCGCGTACACGTCCTCGCCGTCGAGCAGCACCTCGCCCGCCAGCGCGGCCCCCGGGATCAGCTCGTGCATCCGGTTGAGGATCCGCAGGAACGTCGACTTGCCGCAGCCGGACGGGCCGATCAGCGCGGTGACCTGCCCCGCCGGCATGGTGAGCGACACCTGCTCCAGCACCCGGCGGTCGCCGAACCAGGCCGACACCGCACGCGCGTCCAGGGTGCCCGCCGCGCTCGGCAAGGCGGTGTCGGGCCGCAGGTCGGTCCGGTCGGTGACGGTCATGGTGCAGGGTTCCTTCCGTGTGACGGGTACGTCAGATCAGATTGGGCAGCAGCCGGGCGACCTCGTCGGCGACCGCCAGGGCCAGGGCGGAGAGCACCGGCACCCCGACGATCCACGCCTGGCGCCGCCCCCAGCCCGCCCACGCCGCGGCCAGGGCCACGGCGGCGAGCAGCAGCCCCTCGCCCCACAGCACCAGCGGCACCCACGCGCCGTCGTCCCGCCCCATCGCCTTCTCCCCCGCGGGCAGCGCGGCGGCGGTCAGCGGGCGGGCGTTCGCCGGCTTCACCGGGGTCGTCAGGTCGGCGTCGACCAGCAGCGTGCCGGACGGGGCGTAGCGCGCGCCCGCCCCGGTCACCAGGACGATCCGCCCGGCACCGGCCTTCACCGCGGGCGGCACCGGATCACCGGCCCGCCGCACCGCCACCACCCGGAAGCGGTGCCTGCCCTGGCCGGTGGTGACGGTGAACGTCTCGCCGGTGTGCAGCTGCGCCAGCGTGCCGAACGGGCCGCCGTAGCCGCTCTGCCGGCCGAGCAGCACGCTGGTGCCGGCCTGGCCGGGCATCGGGGTGTCGCGCCGGTGCCCGGGGCCGTACTCCAGCACGCCCCCGGCGGTGCCCTCCCGTACGACCTCGCGCAGGCCGAGCTGCGGGATCTCCAGCAGGGCGACCGGGGTGCCGGGCACGACGGGCTTCCCGTCATGCCCGAGCTGCCCGACGGGGGCGGTGCCGAGCGCCAGGCTCTCGCGCAGCTGCGCGTAGCCGGTCTCCGCGTCGCGCAGGTGGCGCAGGCCGCCGAGCGGGCCGAGTTCGAGCAGCAGGCCGAGCAGCAGGGCGGCGGTGATGACGAGGGCGGCGCCGACCAGCTGCGGGCCGTCCGGGCGGGACGGCCGCCGCTCCGGCGGCGCGGGCGGGGCGGCGGCCGGGGCGGGGAGCGGGGCCGCGGGCGGCACCGGAGGCGCCTCGGTGAGGGTCATGCGCGTGCCCCCGCGGTGCCGCGGCGGGCGAGCCGGCGGCGGACCAGGCCGCCGCCGGCCGCGACGAGCACCAGCACGCCGGCGCCGGTCGCCCACACGGCGGCCGACGGGCCGCCGCCCGGCGCTGCGGCCGCCGCGGCGGCCTGCCCGGCCGGGATGGGCGGCTGCGCCGCCGGGTCGGCCGCGGCGGCGTGCACGAGGCCCTCCGGGGCGACGGTGGCCGCCTGCCACGTGGTCGGCGAGGAGAAGGTCAGCACCCCGGCGAAGTCGCGCAGCGCCGTGGGATTGACTTTGTTCCGGCAGCTGGCGGTGACGGTGTACGCGCCGTGCAGCGGGGCCGCGCCGGCCCGGTTGGCGACCACCCGCAGGGTGTTGCCGAGCGGCACGACGTACCCGCCGTTGGCGGCCGGGCGGTAGACGGCCGCCGCGACGGTGCCGGTCAGCGCGGCGCCTTCGGCGGGGAAGCCGGCGCCGGTGATCCGGACGGTCAGGTAGTCGGCGGCCGGGTGCGGGCAGAGCCCTGAGGTGACGACGTCGATGGCGTCGTCGTCGTGGCCGGTCGCGTAGTCGAACGCGAGGGTGCCGGTGTCGGCGGCCCGGGCGACCGGGGCGGCGGCGAACTGACCCGCCAGCAGCAGGACGGCGAGCACCGCCGCACCGGCGGCCACCGGCACGGCGGCGGCGGGCGCGGCGGGCCGTACGGGCGGTGCGTTCCGGCGGCGGCGCCACCACCGGGCGGCGATCAGCCCCGCGGGCAGCAGCACCGCGAGCAGCGCCCACGGCACGGACGCGAAGCGCTGCTTGCGGACGCTCCCGGCGAGGTCGGGGTCCTTGTCGCCGGCGACCGGCAGCGGGTCGACGGTGATGCCGGCGGTCCCCCACAGGGTCGGGTAGGCGCCGGTGACCTCGACGCGGTGGGCGACCGCGTTGCCGGGCAGCAGCTCCGCCAGCGCGGCGGGCGCCGTACCGGTGGCGACCGTGCCGAACACGTTGGCGACCCGGACGGCCTGACGGCCCGCGAGCCGGACGTTGCCGGTGTTGCGGACGGTGTAGGTGACCGTGGTGCGGCCGGTGGCGAGCGGGTTGGCGCTCGGGTGGTAGACGGAGTGCACGTCCTCGACGGTGAGCTCGGCCTTCAGGTCGCCCGCCACCCGCACGTGCACCCGGGCGCCGACCCGCTGGTCGACGGTGACGGTGTTGCCCCGGGCGTCCTTCGTCTCCTGCCGCAGCGCGGCGACGATCCCGGCCGCGTGGTCGCCGGGGGTCGCCGCGGCGGGCACGGCGAGCGTGAACGGCACGATCTGCCGGCTGCGGGCCGGCAGCGTGAGCGAGGTGGCGCCGGTGCGCAGCCACGAGCCGGCCTGCGTGGACGGCCGGCCCTCCGGGAGGACGTCGTAGCCGCCGGTGTCGGTGTTGAAGGCGTCCGCGGGGTAGATCCGCAGGGTGACCGGGCGGTCGCCGTAGTTCCACACCGCCACGTGGTCCTTGACGACGGCACCCGGCGTGGCGCCGTACGAGAACGAGCCGCGGGTGTCGGGGGCGGTGGCGGAGGCCGGCTGGATGCCGAAGGTCTGCGCCTGTGCGGGCTGCGGCGCGCCCCCGTCGGCGGCACGGGCGGTCGGGCCGAGCGGCAGCAGGGCCAGCAGGGCGGGGGCCAGGAGCAGGAGCCAGCGGCGCATCGGCGGCATCATCCTCGGGTGCGGGGTTCGGATCGGGGGCCGGGCCGCCCGGTGGGGGCGGCCCGGCAGGACCGGCTGACCTGGGGTCAGATCGCGGTCAGGGTGAGCACGCCCTGGTAGGTGCCTGCCAGGGTGGAGGTCGGCGCGAGCAGGGTGAGGTCGGCGCCGAGCTTGGCGGTGCCGAGGCCGGTGGCGGTGGCCAGGGTCCGGGAGGACTTCAGGCCGAGCGCACCGGCGTCGTTCGCCTCGACCGCGTTGGCCGGGGCGACCTGCCCGCCGAGGGTGACCTTGAGGCCGTCGCCCTTGGAGACCAGGGCCGGTGCCCAGCCGAGGTTCTGCGCGTTGATGGCGTTGCCGCCGGAGGTGAACTGCGCGACCTGGCCGCTGACCGACCAGCCGGGGGCGCCGGCGCGGGTGTCGGTGACGGTGACGGCCTGGATCGGGCCGGCCGCCGAGTACAGCGTGCTGGTGGAGTTCAGCGCGAGCGGCGGCAGGGTGACGTTGCTGCCGGCCACGCTGATCACCAGGGCGCCCGGGGCGACGGTGGTGGTGATGGTCTCGGAGACCGGGGCGGGCGGGGTCGGGTCGCCGGGGTTCGGCGGGGTGACGACCGCGGTGACGGTGAACGGCACCGCGGCGGACGCCGACGCGGCGAACTGCGCGGCGTCGGCCGGGGTGAAGGCGGCGGTGAGGGCGTGGTCGCCCTCGGCGAGGTCGCTCACGGTCGCCGAGGCGGTGCCGCCGGAGACGGCGACCGGGGAGCCGAGCGGGGTGCCGTGGTCGGCGAACTGCACGGTGCCCGGGGCGTTCGGGGAGACCGTGGCGGTGAGCTGCACGGGGCTGCCCTTGGCGGCCGAACCGGACGGGCTGATCGCGAGCGCCGTGGTGGTGGCGGTCGCCCCCTGGGGGCTGACGGTGTAGGCGGTGGCCGCCGACGCCGAGCCGAGGTAGTGCGCGTCGGTGGAGGTGAAGACGGCCGACAGGCTGTGCGCGCCCTGGGCGAGGGTGGTGACGGTCAGCTCGGCCTGGCCGGCGGAGACCGCGACGGGGGAGCCGACCGGGGTGGTGCCGTCGAGGAACTGCACGGTGCCGGCGGCGGCCGGGGAGACCGCGGCGGTCAGCTTCACGTCCGAGCCGACGGTGGCCGAGGAGCCCGGGGTGACGGTGAGCGTGGTGGTGGTGGCGACGGCGGCCGGGGCGTTCGGGTCGGTCGAGGTGTAGGCGGTGGGGCTGGTGAACCAGACCGCGCCGACGAAGTCGCCGAAGTACGTCACGCCGATCTTGTTGCGGCAGCGCAGGTGGAACTCGTACTTGCCGGTCAGCGTGGAGAAGCCGTTCTTCTGCGCGAAGCTGCGCATGGTGTCGTTCAGCGGCACGGTCATCCGGCCCTGCGCGTCGGGCGGGAAGACCGACTGGGCCTGGTTGAGGGAGGCGCCGTAGCCCTCGGCCGGGAAGCCCTGGCCGAGGACGAGCAGCTGCAGGTTGGTGCCGCCGGGGCAGGCGCCGGAGGAGACGACGCTCATGAGCTCGTCGTCCGCGCCGGTGGCGGGGTTGACGGCCAGGGTGCCGATGGTGGGGCTGGCGTCGTCGGCGTACGCGGTGGCGGCGCCGAGCACGGTGGCGGAGGCGGCGGCCAGCAGGGTGGCCGCGCCGAGCGCGACGGTGCGCTGGATACGGAGGGTCTTCACGGTGTCAACAGCCTTTGCTCGGAGGGTGGTGGGCGTGCGTCAGCCGGTGGTGCGGGACGTGTCGCCGCAGTTGGCGTTGGTGCCGAAGCCGTACTGCTTGATGAGGGCGGGCTGCTGGCAGATCGCCGAGCCGCTGCCGACGAAGACGTCGCTCCACGGGCTCGTCCCGACCCTGGACGTCGGGATCACGTTGTAGACGTCGCGGGTGGCCGCGGCACCGGTGTTGAGCAGCACCGAGGGCACGCCGTTGATGTTGCCGAGCTGGGCGGTGCCGCGGAGGTCGGCGATGGTGCCGGAGCTCTGCGCGATGTACTGGGCGATGGAGAACGGCACCAGGGAGTTGGGGTCGAGGACGCGGCCGTCGTGCTCCTCGATCTTCTTGCCGCCCTTGGTGTCGGTGACGCACGGGTACTTGCCCGCCACGACGTCGGCCTCGGTGATGCCGACCGTCGACTCCCAGAAGCTGCGGGTGCCGGAGCCCGCCTGCGGCAGCATCGGGTGCACCAGGTAGGTCGGGCCGGTGCCGACGTAGCCGGGGTCGCAGCTGTAGATGGCGTGCAGGTCGGCGGTGGAGAGGTCGAGCGGCAGGGAGCTGCCCGCGCTGACGGCGTAGGTGACGCCGTCGACCGCGAACGGCACGTAGGTGAGACCGGGGGTGGCGGCCGCCAGGTTGAGGCTGGAGGAGCGGGAGAACTGCAGGCAGTTGTTGCCCTTGTTGAGCTCGTTGAGCAGGGTGGTGCGGCCGGCGCCGGAGCCGTTCGGCCGGTTGAGGCCCTGGCAGGCCGCGGCGGCCTGGGGGCTGATGGTGGCCGAGCCGACCGCGTCGTACGAGCCGATGACCTTCTGGCCGTTGACGGTGACCACGTTCGACAGCGCGTTCATGACGCCCTGGGTGGTGTCCGAGCCGACGCCGGCGAGCGGGCGGTGGACCGGCGTGCCGGACGGGTCGGCGTGGGCGGTGCCGGTGCCGGCCACGAGCAGGCCGAGGCCGCTGAGGACGGTGACGCACTTGGCGAACGTGCGCTTGCTGGACATCTGCACGGGTTCTCCCCTGGAAACGGCTGGAAACGGCGTTCTGGACACCCGGCCGGAGGACCCCGGCCGGGTGGTGGCGCACCTGCGTCGGCGGAACGGGAGGTCAGGAGGTCTTCGGTCAGGGCCGGATGCGGCGGCGCAGCACCCGCGGCACGTACGCGCCCGCGGCCGCCGCGGCGAGGCCGGCGACCAGCACCGCGACCAGCACGTGCCGCAGCGGGCCGACCTCCGTCCGCCCGGTGCGGGCGGCGGGGGCCGCGTCGGCGGCCGGGGCCAGCGTGACCGGGCTGTGGACGGGCGCCGGGGCGGCCGGGCCGGTGTCGGAGGATCCGGTGCCGCCGGACCCTCCGGGCCCGCGGGCGCCGGCCGGACCGGCGGTGCTGCGGGTGCCGCTGCCCGTGGGTGCGGGGGTCGCCGCGCCCGCGCCGGCCGCGATGCGGTCGGCGGCCGCGAGGGTCTGCCGGCGCAGGGCGTCGGGCAGTCGGGCGTAGCCGGCCGGGAGCCGGCCGGCCGCGACGCCCGGGGTCTGGCCGTCGCCGACCGCGTAGCGCAGCAGCGAGGCGTACGCGGCGCCGCTCGCCCGGTCGAGGGCGGCGGGCACGGTCGCCGCGTACGTGACGGAGGTCAGCGGGTAGGCGCCGGCGGTCCTGGCCGCCGGGTCGACGACCGGCACCCCGGCCACCGCGCCGGGGGTGGCGGCCGCGGCCGCGGCGAGCAGGGAGGCGGTGCCCGGTGCGACGAACTCGCCCGCGGTGTTGCGGAGTTTCGCGGTGTCGAGGCCGTACCGGTCGGCGAGCGCCGTGGTGGTCAGGACGAGCACGCCGCGCAGCCCCTGGGCCTGCGGGGGCGCCTTCCTGAGCGAGCCGGGGGTGGTGGTGGCGTCCCACACGGACTTCGCGAGGGTGTCTCCGCGGGCGGCGGCGCGGGCGCCCTCGCTCATGCTGTTGGCGAAGGGGTGGGAGTCGAAGTTGCACCAGGGGGGCCGGCCGGTCTCGTCGTCCGGGAAGGCCAGGCAGTAGTCGTCGACCTTGGAGTAGTTCGACTTCGGCGCGGTGACGGGCGTGGTCAGGTACCGCTTGTTGACGGAGTCGTGCCAGGTCGGGCTGGGCCGTCCGGCGAGGAAGTCCCGGGCGTCGGGGTCGGCGAACAGCCAGCGCCACACCAGCAGGGGGCCGTCGCCCTCGCCGGAGGGCAGCAGCAGGTCGGGGATCCGGGACGGGAAGTAGAGGTCCTTGAACTGCGGGTTGATCGCGAGGAACTCCGGGTCCGAGGTGAGGTCGGCGGGGTTGTCCGCGGGGATGTCCGGGTCGCCCGGGTTGGCGGCGAACCGGTAGCTCTGGGTGAGGAGTTTGGCGACCAGGCGCGGGGTGAGGCTGAGGTCGGTGATCCGTTCGCCGTCCCGCTGCCGGACCTCGGGCGGGGTGCGGGAGTACGACTGGCTCTCGATGTCGAAGGCGATGGTGAGCCCCGAGACGGCGACCGGCGCGTAGACGGGGTCGCGGCCGGGGGTCTGCTCGGCCGGTGCGAGCGGGGCCCCGACGTAGACCAGGCCGGGGTCGCCGTCCTGGAGCCGGGCGCGGGCCCGGTCGTCGGTGAGCCGGGTGAAGCTGAAGATGCCGCCGGCCTGCTGGCAGAGCACCGGCTGCCACCGGGCGATCATCTCCTCGGCGAGTTCGGTGCCGAGGGTGGGCCGCTCGGGGCTGCCGATCGGGCAGGAGATGCCGACCGGTTCGAAGTGCAGCGGCACGACGAGGCGCTGCTGCCAGTTGGTGGCGGACAGCGGGGACGACTGCAGCTGCCCGGACTGCCCGCTGGGGGCCTGCCCGTCGACCTCCTTGTCGCCGCGCGGCACGATCACCAGCCAGCAGCGGCGGCCCTCGGTGAACGGGCCGGTCCGGCCCTGGGGCGTCTGCCCGCAGCCGAGGCCCGGGGCCTGGGAGCCGGTCTGCACCTCGAAGTAGACCTGGCCGGTGCCGTCGGCGCGGGTCGGCGCGAAGGGCACCTCGTTGGTCGACTGGATGTCGAAGTACTGGCTGCTGCCGCCGGTCTCGGCCGGGTCGCCGGTGGCGGGCCGGAACGGCACGTACGCGTTCTCGTTCTCCTTCGCGGGCCGCACGGTCTCGGCCGGGTCGATGAGCGTGCGGCCGTAGTTGAGCTGGCGGCTGGGTACGAAGGCGCCGCCGCGGCTGTCGCCCTTGGTCGCGCCGTACTGGCACTGGGAGCGGTCGGGGCCGGTCTCCTCGTCACCCCAGCACTGCATGATCTCCAGGTAGTTGCGGGCGAAGACCATGGGGCTGGGCTCGGTCGGGCGGCCGCCCGTCCAGGTGACGGCGACCACCTGGTTCACGAGGTGGCCGGTCTGGCCGACCGTCACCTCCAGGCCGGCGAAGTCGCCGCTGCCGGTGACCGTGACGGGGTCGGCGGCGGTGGCGGCCCCGGTGGCGGCGGGCGCGAGCCGGGCCGCGCCGGGCGCCCGGCCGAGGTCGCGGCGGGCCTGGGTGCCGGCCGGGGCGGGGGCGGCGGCCGGGCCGGCCGCCGGGGCCGCGGCCGGGCCGTCGATCGGCACCGGGGCGCCGGTGACCGGGTCGACGGGGATCTGCGGGGAGGCCGTCCCGGCCGCCGCGGCGGGGACGGGGCCCGGGCCGGTGCCGGTGGAGAGCGAGGCTCCGGCGGCGGTGCCGAGCAGCAGGGCGAGGACGGCGCCGGTGCGCAGCGCCCGCCGGGCGGAGGTGCGGAGGGTGCGGGCGCTCATCGCCGGGCCTCCCGTCGGGCGGCGCGGCCGGCGACCAGCGGCGGCAGCACGATGACGGCGCCGAGCAGCACGCCGGCGATCAGCATGAGGGCGTGCCGCAGGCCGGTGCCGGAGCCGGCGGCGATGGCGACCGAGTCGCCGGTGAGCTGCTGGCCGGTGCCGCCGGTGGCGGCGCCGCCGCCGTCCAGGGCGGGGTCGGCCCCGGTGGAGCCGGTGCCGTCCGCCGCGCCGCTCGTCCCGCCGGTGCCGCCGGTGGTTCCCGCGGCGCCCGCCGTACCGCCCGCGGCGCCGCCGGTGCCGCCCGTGCCGCCGGTGCCGCCGCCCGTGCCCCCGGTGCCGGTGGGGGTGGTCTGGCGGGCGCCGCCGGTGCCGGTGGCGCACTGGGTGGCGGAGCCCTTCCTGTCGCAGTCCTGCGGCGGGGCGGCGCTGTCGGCGTACGGGTTGCGGCCGCCGGAGCCGAAGGTCGGGTTGGCGCACTTGGCGGCGTCGAAGGCGCGCTTCTCGCTGCCGGGCACCTTGGCGAGCTGTTCGAAGGCGGACTGCACGAGGTTCGCGGTGAGCGGGGAGTAGCCGAGTCCGTCGGCCTGTTTCTGGCCCTCGCAGAGGAAGTAGTAGCCGAAGGCGGCCAGGGTGCGGCCCTTCTCCGGGCTGAACGTCCCGGCCGCGCTGGTGTGGACGATCATGTAGCTGTAGCTGGAGAGCGGGTAGGCGCTGCGGTCCGGGCTGTCGTAGACCTCGTCGAGCTGCTGGGTGAGGTCGGCCGGGTTGATCTTCGCGCGCTTGAGGGCCACGGAGACGTTCCTGCCGTTGGGCTCGGTGTAGTAGCCGGCGCTGTTGAGCATCTTGACCACCGGGAAGTGGCTGTTGAGCGCGTACGAGTACTCGACGTAGGTGATGGCCCCGACGTTGGCCTCGTTGGCGACGGCGTTGGCGACGGCCACGGAGGTGCCGAGCGCCTGCCAGGTGGAGCCGCTCTTCAGCGGGAAGAACGAGGTCATGCCGCAGGGGGCGCGGCGCGAGGTCGACCGGCAGTAGTCGTCCCAGACGCCCTGCTGGCGCTTGCTCATCCAGGTGGTGAGCTGCGCGGTGGTGCCGGAGCCGTCGGAGCGGACGATCGGCCGCACCGCGACGTCCGGCATCTTGAGGCCCGGGTTCTCGGCCTGGACGGCGGGGTCGTTCCAGCGGGCGATCTTGCCGGTGAAGATCTTCGCGACGGTGTCGCCGGAGAGCCGCAGGTTGGTGACCCGGTTGCCGCCGATCTTCAGGTTGTACATGAACGAGGTGCCGCCGGCCACGATCGGCAGGTAGGCGAACGGCACGGGCGGCGGCGCGTCGAACTGCCCGCCGTCGGTGAGGCCGTACGGGATCTCTGAGACCGCGAAGTCGGCGGCGCCGTTCTTGAACTGGTTGCGGCCGTAGCTGGAGCCCTGGCCGTCGAAGTCGATGGTCATGCCGTACTGCTTGACGTTGCTGATCCAGGAGTCGACCGCGTTCTGGCTCCAGGTCGACCCGGCCCCGCCGATCCGGCGGTAGTCCTCCGCGGCGGCCCGGGGCGCCCCGGTGAGCAGCGAGGTGCCGCACAGGACGAGCGCGGTGAGCAGGGTGAGGGTGCGGGTGAGGGCTCGGCGGTGCACGGGGGCCTTTCGGGGTTCTGTGGGGTGCGGCGCGTCGGTCCGCCGCATCCGGGCCGCGTCCGCGGCGGACCTCCGCGTCCGGGCGGCGGACTGACGCCTCGACAGCTCGCCGGGTCCGCGTCCGCCGACCGCGCGGGCCAGCAGGAACAGCAGCAGCACCAGGGCCAGCAGCACCGCCGCGGCGCCGAAGGCCCGCGCCACCTGCAGCTCGCTGGGGAACTTGACCAGGGTGAAGGCCATCAGCGGCAGGGAGGCCTGGCGGCCGTCGATCGGGCTGAGGTTGAGGTTCTTGGTGTAGCCGGAGCAGAGCAGCACCGGGGAGGTCTCGCCGATGCCGCGGGCCGCGCCGAGGATGACGGCGGTGGCGAGCCCGGAGCGGGCGCTCGGCAGGGTGACCGTCCACACGGTGCGCCAGCGGCTCGCGCCGAGCGCGTACGACGCCTCCTTGAGGGAGGCGGGCACGAGCCGGAGCACCACGTCGGCGGCGCGGACGAGGATCGGCAGCATCATCACCGACAGGGCGATGCTCGCGGCCAGGCCCGAACGCGGCCAGTCGAGGGTGACCACCCACACCGCGTAGACGAACAGGCCCGCGAGGATGGAGGGCAGCGCGGTCATCGCCTCGACGAGGGTGCGCACCAGCCGTGCGAAGCGGCCGGGCACCTCGCTCAGGAACACGGCGCAGCTGATGCCGAGCGGGATGGTGATCGCCAGCGAGATGGTGATCTGGGTGAGGGTGCCGACGACGGCGTGCAGGGCGCCGCCGCCGGTGAGCGGGTCGGCGGGGCCGGCCGCGGAGAGGTCCTGGGTGTAGAAGTTGGTGTGCCGGAGCGCGTCGAAGCCGTTCCAGAAGACGTAGCCGACGGTCCACACGAGGACCGCCAGGACGACCGCGGCGAGGGAGTGCACGACGGCGGCGGCGAGGCGGTCGCGGACGGCGAGGCCGTTCTCGTCGCGGGAGACCACGAGCGCGTACAGCCCGAGGAACGCGAGCCAGGTGCACACGGCGAAGCCGACCGCGCCGCTGAACGGTGCGAACCGCTGGAAGACCAGCGCGCCGAGCGCGAGTGCGCCGGCCAGGCTGCCCCCGAGTGCCCAGCGGTCGCCGGGCCGGCCCCCGCCGGTGCGGCGGCGCACCGGCGGGGGGCCGCCCGCGGGACCGGCGGGCGGCACGACGGTGGTGCGCGGGGTCCGGGGCAGGGTGACGGTGGTGGCGGTGGCGGTGGCGGTGGCGGTGGTGACGGTGGCGGTGGTGGTGGTGCGGTCGGTCACGAGCCGGCCCCCGATCGGCTGCGGGCGACCACGGCGGCCGCGGCGAAGTTCACCACGAGGGTGAGCAGGAAGAGGGCGAGGCCGGCGGCCATCAGTGCGGAGACCGAGAACGGGCTGGAGTCGCCGTAGCGCAGGGCGATCAGCGGGGCGACCGCGCTGCCGCCGGTCTGCAGGACGTGCGGCTGGATCTCGAAGTGCATGGAGAGGATCAGGTACACGGTGATCGTCTCGCCGAGGGCGCGGCCCAGGCCGAGCATGGTGCCGCCGATGATGCCGCCGCGGCCGAACGGCAGCACGACCGTGCGGATCATCCCCCAGCGGGTGGAGCCGAGCGCGTAGGCGCCCTCGCGCTCCGCCGCCGGGGCCTGGTCGAAGACCTCGCGCATGATCGAGCACATGATCGGCGTGATCATGAAGGCGACGACGGTGCCGGCCATCAGGCTGGACGCCGTGTAGACCAGCGGCGGGTTGAGCGGGTCGTCCGGGTCGACGCCGTCGACGTGCAGCAGCGGGATCCAGCCGAGGTACGTGGACAGCCAGCGGGCCGTGCCCGCGAGCTCGTACTGCAGCAGCACGAAGCCCCACACGCCGTACACGACGCTGGGCACCGCCGCCATCAGGTCGACCAGGCCGACCAGGGTGCGGCGCAGGCCGCGCGGCGCGTACTCGCTGATGTACAGCGCGCAGCCGAGGGCGAGCGGCACGGCCAGGCCGACCGCGATGCCGCCGATCAGGACGGTGCCGGTGATCACCGCGGCGATGCCGAACTGGCCGTGCCCGCCGTCCGGGTTCCAGTCCTGCACGGTGAGGAAGGACAGGCCTGCGGTGCGCAGGGCGGTGCTCGCCCGCACGGCGAGGTAGCCGCCGACGGAGAGCATGACGACCAGCACGAGGGCGCCGCTGCCGCGGGCCCAGGCGAGGAAGATCCGGTCGGCGAGGCCGACGTCGGTGCGCAGCACCCGGGGGGTGTCGGGGGCCCCGGCCGAGGGGGCGGGGGCGGTCACGTGCCGACGCCGCGGAGCCGCACCACGGGGGCCGGACGGCCGAGCGGGCCGTCGTCGACGCCGCGGGCCCCGGCCAGGAAGCGGGCCAGGTTGTACTGGCACTCGCGCTGGCGGCGGTAGGCGCGGGTGGAGCAGGCGACGGTGCGACCGTCGACATCCAGCCGCCAGCGCCACTGCTGTCCGTGCTGGACGGAGCCGATGGACGGCCGTCCGCGGTCCAGGCCGCGGCGGAGCTGTTCGATGGCGTGCAGGCAGGCGGGGACGGACGCGAAGTCCTCGCCGCTCTGCCCGAGGTGACGGTTGTTCGCACCGAGCAGCCGCCAGACGGTGGTGTCCCGCTGGGGGTCCGCCGTCGCGGGTCTGCTGACGATCAGGAACCGCGGCTGTCCCATGCCGGTATTCGCCTTCCGGAGCGCTCTGTGGCCGGAAGAGACCGTCTCGGGTGCCGAAGGATGACCGGATGCCGCCGCATGAACGCCGGACACGGCGGATGTGAACGGGTGGTGCGCGGGTTCTCCACGACTCACTCACCGTCCGTACACACTCTACGGGCGTCACGCCGCACGGCCCCCGCGGCGACCCCTCCACCGCGCTCCCGGACGGACCCCGGCGGGCACCCCCCGGCACCCCCGGCGGGCCCCTCAGGCACTCCCCGACGGCTCCGCGGACCGTGCGCCGTCGCCGTGCGCCGTGCCGTGCGGACCCGTGCCGTGCGGACCCGTGCCGTGCGGACCCGTGCCGTGCGGGCATGCGAAGGGCCCGCCGGGCGGATGCCGGCGGGCCCTGGCGGTGCGGGCTCAGAAACCGAGCTTGCGCAGCTGCTTGGGGTCGCGCTGCCAGTCCTTGGCGACCTTGACGTGCAGGTCGAGGTAGACCGGCGTGCCGAGCAGCGCCTCGATGTGCTTGCGGGCGGTGGTGCCGACGTGCTTGAGCCGGGAGCCCTTGGCGCCGATGACGATCGCCTTCTGGCTCTGCCGCTCGATGTAGACGTTGGCGTGGATGTCGAGCAGCGGGCGGTCCGCCGGCCGGCCCTCGCGGGGCAGCATCTCCTCGACGACCACGGCCAGCGAGTGCGGCAGCTCGTCGCGGACGCCCTCCAGGGCGGCCTCGCGGATGAGCTCCGCGACCATGATCTGCTCGGGCTCGTCGGTGAGGTCGCCGTCCGGGTAGAGCGGCTGGCCCTCGGGGAGGAGCTTGCTGAGGAGGTCGGCGGCCAGGCCGACCTGCTGGTCGCCGACGGCGGAGACCGGGATGATCTCGGCCCACTCGATGCCGAGCTCCAGCCCGAGCTGGTGGACCGCGATGAGCTGTTCGGCGAGCCGCTTGGAGTCGACGAGGTCGGTCTTGGTGACGATCGCGACCTTGGGGGTCTTCTTGATCCCGGCGAGTTCCTTGGCGATGAACTTGTCGCCGGGGCCGAGCTTCTGGTCGGCGGGCAGGCAGAAGCCGATCACGTCGACCTCCGCCCAGGTGGAGCGGACGAGGTCGTTGAGCCGCTCGCCGAGCAGGGTCCGCGGCTTGTGCAGGCCTGGCGTGTCGACCAGGACGAGCTGCGCGTCCGGGCGGTGCACGATGCCGCGCACGGTGTGCCGGGTGGTCTGCGGACGGTCGGAGGTGATCGCGACCTTCGTCCCGACCAGCGCGTTGGTCAGGGTCGACTTGCCCGCGTTGGGACGGCCGACGAAGCACGCGAACCCGGAGCGGTACGGGGAGGAAGGGGCATTCATGCGCCCCATTCTCCCTGATCACCGGGGGCCGGGCGGACCGCCGCCCTCAGCCGGTCTTCTTCCTGCCGGTCATGGCGCCCACCAGCACGAGCAGCAGCAGCACGAGCGAGCCGATCAGCCAGTACGGCGAGCCGGTCTCGCGCCAGCGGCCGAAGCCCATGACGGTGAGCAGCAGCCCTGCGAAGAACGCGAGGACGCCCATCTCCCCTCCCCCTGACGAACGGATGATCAGACTATCCGTCCGGGCGGGGCGGCGGGGAGCGCGGGACGGCCGGACCGCAGGGATCCGGCCGTCCGCCGCGGGCCCGGCAGCGGGCCGCCGACGGCGCCCGCAGGCCTCAGCGGGCCTCAGCGGGCCTCGGCGCGCAGCCGCAGGGCGCCGTCGGCGCCGGCCAGCAGCACGGGCGTACCGGCCCCGCCGAGGTCGCGGACGGCGGCCAGGTCGGCCTCGGCGGGCTCGGCCGCGTCGCTGACCACCGCGGCGGCCTCCAGGCCCTGTGCGCCGCTGGCGACGGCCATGGCGACGGCGGTCTGCAGGGCGCTGAGCCGCAGCGACTCCAGGGCCACGCTGCCGGCGACGTAGGTGCGGCCGGTCTCGTCGCGCACCGCGGCCCCCTCCGCCACGCCGTTGCGGGCGCGGACGGAGCGGGCCAGGGTGATGATCTTCTTGTCCTCGGGGTCCAGTTCGGTGAGCTCAGTCATGAGGCCTGAGCATAGGCGCCCGTGGCGATCACGCGCCGGGGCGTCCGCCGCCGGGGCGTCCGGCCGGCCCGCGGGGGCGCTCAGGACCTCTCGGCACCGGACAGCAGGGCGCCCTCGCCCGCCGGCGCGAAGGCGGCCAGGGCGTCGTCGATCCGGGCCAGGACACCCGCGTCGAGCTCGACGGCCGCGGCGGCCTGGTTCTCCTCGATGTGCGCCGGGGTGCGGCTGCCGGGGATCGGCACGACGTGCTCGTCCTGGTGCAGCAGCCAGGCCAGCGCGAGCTGCCCCGGGGTGAGGCCGAGCTCCACGGCGATGCCCCGCAGCGGGGCGTAGCGGTCGTTGTTGGCGGCGAGGTTGGCGGCGTCGAAGCGCGGCATGTGCTGCCGGAAGTCACCGTCGGCGACCTGCTGGACGGTGCCGGTGAGGAACCCGCCGCCGAGCGGGCTCCACGCCACCAGGCCCGCCCCGAGCTCCCGGGCCGCGGCGAGCAGCGCGGGGTCCACCGGCTGCCACATCGACCACTGCGTCTGCACGGCGGCCACGGGGTGGACGGCGTGCGCGGCGCGCAGCTGGTCGGCCGTGACGTTGGAGAGGCCCAGGTGCCGGACGAGCCCGGCGGCGACCAGCTCGGCGACGGCGCCGACGGTGTCCTCGAAGGGCACCTCCGGGTCCGGGAAGTGCGGGTAGTAGAGGTCGATGACGTCGGTGCCGAGGTTGCGCAGCGACTGCTCCGCGTAGCCGCGGACGTACTGCGGCTCGGCGTTGACGGCGAGCTCGCCGAAGGAGTACGTGACCGGGAAGGTGTGCGGCTTGGCGCCGTCGGGGATGCGGAAGCCGAACTTGGTGGCGATCACCACCTCGTCGCGCCGCCCGGCGAGCGCCCGGCCGACGAGCTGCTCGTTGTGGCCGTCGGCGCCGTAGCCGTCGGAGGTGTCGATCATCGTGGCGCCGGCGTCCAGGGCGGCGTGCAGGGCCGCGACGCCGCGGCCGTCGTCGATCTCCCCGTACACGCCGGGCGACAGCACCATCGCCCCGTAGCCGACCGGTGCCGTGGGCAGTCCGCCGAGCAGGCGCTGGCTCATCGGGGCACTCCTCAGGGTGGGGTCCAGAACGGTCCCACTCTGCACCGCGACCTGACGGTGCGTCAAAATCGTCCCGCACCGCGGAACCCGGACACGCGTCCGGGTTCCGCGGGAGGGTGGTGCCGGTCAGTGCCCGACGGGTTTCGGCGGGCCTGGCCTGAGCACCTTGACGAGGGTCTCCGGCCCGGACGGCTGCGTCACGGGCCCGCTGTGGCGATCGCGCCAGTACGGGTTGTCGTGCGGCAGGTGGCTGCTCACCCTGCCGTACATGCCGAACGTCAGGATCACGAACCCGAAGACGAAGCTGAAGAGCACGTTCGGGATCTGGAACGCCAGCCGGTTGGCGCTGCTGTCGAGCACCATCAGGCCGACGAAGCCGGCGAGGACGAACACCACGCCGACGATCATGTTGAGGTTCGACGCGAAGTTCCCTCCGATCACCGCGCCGAGGACGAGGATCGCGCCGACCACGATCGACAGCACGCTGAGCGCGCCGTTGCTGGAGAGCCCCAGGGTCTCCTTGCCGCTGGTGTCCAGGAAGCCCGTATGGTCGAACAGGCCGAGGATGCCGAAGACCAGCAGGAACACGCCGCCGAGACCGGCTCCGTACCGGTAGACGGTCGCCAGCCGGTGGTCGACGGGGAGTTCGTCTTGCAGTTTCATCGCTGCCTCCGCTCCGCGTCAGCCGTGTTCGGCCCGGTGGAAGGGAACCTCGTGCAGATAGAGCGACCCGCACTGCTGGCAGGTCCGCAGTCCTCTGCCCCAGTCCGTCTCGGGCCTGGTCTCGGCATCGGGTTCGATCTTGGCGCCGCACATGCCCTCGTCGGCACCGGCGGTCCGGACGATGTGCCATCTCCTGACCTCGCCGGACCGCCCGGCCGGGCCGTACTCCGCGCGCAGTTGATGCGTCATACCTCCAGGGTGCGCGCCCCCGGCCGTCCTCGCCAAACGCGACCGGCCCCTCACCGGGAGGGGCCGGTCGTGCACGGAACGGCGCTACGGCGCGTCGACGGCCTCGCTGTCGGCGGGCTGCCGGACGGGCGCGGCGACGATCGTGCCGATGCGGTTGCGGCGGCCCGCCGAGCTCTCCGCGCTCAGCCGGATCGCCACCAGGTCGGTGGCGTCCTCGTCGGGCACCGGGATGTCGCAGGACGAGCCGGGGATCGGCACCCGCCCCAGGTGCTTGGCGAGCAGGCCGCCGACGGTCTCGACGTCCTCGTCCTCCAGCTCCAGCCCGAAGAGTTCGCCGAGGTCCTCGACCAGCAGCCGGGCGGTGATCCGGTACGAGCCGTCGCCGAGGTCCTCGACCGGGGCGATCTCCCGGTCGTACTCGTCGGTGATCTCCCCGACGATCTCCTCCAGGATGTCCTCGATGGTGACCAGGCCGGCGGTGCCGCCGTACTCGTCGATCACGATCGCCACGTGCGACCGCATCTGCTGCATCTCGCGCAGCAGGTCGCCCGCGGGCTTGGAGTCCGGCACGAACACGGCCGGGCGCATCACCTGGCCGACCGGCTCGGACTCGGACTCCCGGTTGACGTGGGTGCGGCGCACCAGGTCCTTGAGGTAGACGATGCCGACCACGTCGTCCTCGTTGTCGCCGACCACCGGCATCCGGGAGAAGCCGGAGCGCAGCGCCAGGGTCAGCGCCTGCCGGACGGTCTTGTGCCGCTCGATCATCACCAGGTCGGTGCGCGGCACCATCACCTCGCGGACGATGGTGTCGCCGAGCTCGAAGACGGAGTGCACCATGCGGCGCTCCTCGTCCTCGATGAGGTCGTCCTTCTCGGCGAGGTCGACGAGGGCCCGCAGCTCGGCCTCGGAGGCGAACGGCCCCTCCTTGTAGCCCTTGCCGGGGGTCAGCGCGTTGCCCAGCAGGATCAGCAGCCGCGGGATCGGCCCGAGGATCCGGGCCAGCGGCAGCAGCACGAAGGAGGCCGTGGTCGCCGTGGTGAGCGGGTGCTGCCGGCCGATCGTGCGGGGGGAGACGCCCACCGCGACGAACGACACCAGCACCATCACGCCGACGGCCACCAGCACGGCCTGCCAGGTGCGGTCGAAACTGCTGATGCAGACCACGGTCACCAGGACGCCCGCCGCCATCTCGCTGGCCACCCGGATCAGGGTGGCCAGGTTGAGGTAGCGGATCGGGTCGGTGGCCAGGGTCAGCAGCCGGGCCGAGCCCTTGCGGCCTGCCCGGACGGCCTCCTCCGCCCGGAAGCGGGACACCCGTGAGATGCCCGCCTCCGCGCAGGCCGCCAGCCAGCCGAGGACGACCAGCAGCAGGGCCCCGACCAGCAGGCTCGTACTTTCACCGCTCACCGAAGGCCGGCCCTCAGTGGACGGTCGGCGCCGGGGAGATCCCCGACAGGCCGCGGCCGGAGCGCCAGTCGTCCAGGATGCGCTTCTGCAGCCCGAACATCTCCTGCTCCTCGTCCGGCTCCTCGTGGTCGTAGCCGAGCACGTGCAGCACCCCGTGCACGGTGAGGAGCTGCAGCTCCTCGTCCATGGAGTGCTTCGACGGCGCGGCCTTGCCCTGCTCCCGGGCGACCTCGGGGCAGAGCACGATGTCGCCCAGGAGTCCCTGCGGCAGCTCCTCGCCCTCCTTGCCGGGACGGAGCTCGTCCATCGGGAAGGACATCACGTCGGTGGGGCCCGGCAGGTCCATCCACTGGACGTGCAGCTCCGACATGGCGTCGCTGTCGACCAGGATCACGGAGAGCTCGGACTGCGGGTGGATCCGCATCTTGTCGAGGGCGTAGCGGGCGATGTCGAGGATGGCTTCCTCGTCGGCGTCCCACCCGGACTCGTTGGCGATGTCGATCGACATGGAGGGCTTGTGACTCAGCTTTCGGTGCGATGGGACTGGCGCGGGGCACGGGCGCCCCGGCGCTGGACGGGCTTGCGGGCGGGGGCCTCGTCGGACTCCTGCAGGGCGTCCCAGCGTTCGTAGGCGTCGACGATCCGGCCGACCAGCTTGTGCCGGACGACGTCGGTGCTGGTCAGCACCGAGAAGTGGATGTCGGGTACGCCGGCGAGGATCTCCTGGACGACCTTGAGGCCGCTGCGGGTGCCGCCCGGCAGGTCGATCTGGCTGGTGTCGCCGGTGACCACCACCCGGGAGTTGAAGCCGAGCCGGGTCAGGAACATCTTCATCTGCTCGGGCGAGGTGTTCTGCGCCTCGTCGAGGATGATGAAGGCGTCGTTGAGGGTGCGGCCGCGCATGTACGCGAGCGGTGCGACCTCGATCGTGCCGGCGGCCATCAGCCGGGGGATGGAATCCGGGTCCATCATGTCGTGCAGCGCGTCGTAGAGCGGGCGCAGGTACGGGTCGATCTTCTCGTAGAGGGTGCCGGGCAGGAATCCCAGCCGCTCCCCCGCCTCGACCGCGGGCCGGGTCAGGATGATCCGGTTGACCTCCTTGGCCTGGAGGGCCTGCACGGCCTTGGCCATCGCCAGGTAGGTCTTGCCGGTGCCCGCCGGGCCGAGGCCGAAGACGATCGTGTGCTTGTCGATCGCGTCGACGTAACGCTGCTGGTTGAGGGTCTTGGGGCGGATGGTGCGGCCCCGGTTGGAGAGGATGTTCGCGGTGAACACCTCGGAGGGCGCCGGGTGGTCCGGGTTGTCGGCGGCGCTCCTGAGCATGGCGATGGAGCGCTCCACGGCGTCCTCCGTCAGGGGTTGGCCGGTGCGGAGCACCAGCATCATCTCGTTGAAGAGCTGCTCGACGATCCGGATCTCGGCGCGGTCGCCCGTGGCGGTGACCTCGTTGCCGCGCACGTGGATGTCGGTCTGCGGGAAGCCCTGCTCGATCACGCGCAGGAGGGAGTCCGCCGCACCGAGGAGAGTCACCATGGGATGCTTCTCCGGGATCACGATCCGGGTGCTGGCCTCCGCGTCGCGGCGCGGCTGTCCGTTGGTACGGGTCTGCGGTGTGTCACTCATGGGTCGGCACAGCGGCCTGCCTCATCCCCATCCGTCGTCTCGGGGTGCAGCTCGGGGGTGTCCGAGGTCACCAGGGTACGCCGCGCGCGCCCTCTCCAGGAGGGCAGGGCACCGGGTCGGCGCGGCACCGCCCGGCGGGTTCGATGGTGCGCCACCGCGCAGGGCTGCGCGAGTGGTTTTCGTCCGCCGTGCTACGTCCGGCGCTTCGGCACCGGGATCCTGGCCAGGTCCTCGGCGACGACGATCTCGCCGTCGAACTGCTTGCGGGCCTCGGCGAGGTGCTGGTCGAGCACCGGGTAGCGCTGCGAGAAGTGGGTGAGGACGAGGGTCCGCACGCCCGCCTCGGCGGCGACCGCCCCGGCCTGCCCGGCGGTGAGGTGGCCGTGCTCGCGGGCCAGGTGGGCGTCCGCGTCGGCGAAGGTGGCCTCGGCGACGAGCAGGTCCGCCCCGTCGGCGAGTTCGGCGACGCCGTCGCACAGCCGGGTGTCCATGACGAAGGCGAAGCGCTGCCCGGGGCGGGTCTCGCTGACCTCGTCGAGGGTGACCGTGCGGCCGCCCGCCTCGATCCGGCCGTCCTGCAGGAGGGTGCCGACGGCGGGGCCGCGCAGGCCGAGGGCGGCCAGGCGCTCCGGGATCATGCGGCGGCTGTCCGGTTCGGTGAGGCGGTAGCCGAACGACTCGACCGGGTGCGAGAGCCGTACCGCGGAGAGCTCGAACGCCGCGCCGGGCGCCGGCAGCGGGCCGGGGTCGAGGATCGGCCGGGGCCGCAGCTCGGCGCTCTCGTGGTAGGCGGAGGAGTACCGCAGCCGGTCGAAGAAGACCTGGCCGGAGGCGGGGTAGTAGGCGTCGACCGGGTGCGGGACGCGGTCCAGGCTGATCCGCTGGATCACGCCGGACAGGCCGAGGCAGTGGTCGCCGTGGAAGTGGGTGACCGCGATCCGGGTGATCTGGGTGGCGGACACCCCGGCGTGCAGCATCTGCCGCTGGGTGCCCTCGCCCGGGTCGAACAGGATGCCCTCGCCGTCCCAGCGCAGCAGGTAGCCGTTGTGGTTGCGGTGCCGGGTGGGCACCTGGCTGGCGGTGCCCAGGACGACGAGTTCGCGCTGCGACACGTCAGACCAGGCCCTCGCGGAGCGGGGTGCCGCCGAGGACGTGCACGTGCGCGTGGAAGACCGTCTGGCCGGCGCCCGCGCCGGTGTTGAAGATCATGCGGTAGCCGGAGCCGTCGATCTTCTCGTCGGCGGCGACCTCGCCGGCCTCGGTGAGGAGCTCGGCGGTGATCGCGGGCTCGGCGGCGGCGAGCGCGGCGGCGTTCGGGTAGTGCACCTTCGGGATGACCAGCACGTGGGTCGGCGCCTGCGGGTTGATGTCGCGGAACGCGACGGTGTTCCCGGTCTCCCGGACGAGCGTCGCCGGGATGTCACCCGCCACGATCTTGCAGAACAGGCAGTCGGGCTGGGCCTCGCCGGCCATGAGCGGTCTCCTCGGTCATGAGCACTGGTGATCGTCACTGACGGTCCGCAGCCTAGCCGAGGCGCCCCCCGGGCAGGCGGCGGCCGGGGGCGGGGACGGCACGGTGGCCGCCCCCGCCCGCGGGCGCGCTACAGCCCGGGCAGCGGCGGGGGCGTGCGGGCCGGCTGCTCGGCGAGGGCGGCGAGCGCGAGGCGGACGCCCTCGGCGAGCTGGGTGTCGCGGCCCGCCGCCCAGTCCTGCGGGGCGATCTCCACGACGACGTCCGGGTCGACGCCGTGGTTCTCCACGCCCCAGCCGTAGCCCTCCAGCCAGAAGGCGTACTTGGGCTGGGTGACGGCGGTGCCGTCGACGAGCGCGTACTTGCCGTCGATGCCGATCACGCCGCCCCAGGTGCGGGTGCCGACGACCGGGCCGATGCCGAGCGCCTGGATGGCGGCGTTGACGATGTCGCCGTCGGACCCGGAGAACGCGTCGGCCAGCGCCACCACCGGGCCGCGCGGGGCGTCGCCCGGGTACGGGTCCGGGTTGGCGATGTCACGGGCCCGGTCCCAGCCGATGATCTTCCGGTTGAGCTTCTCGATGACGAGCTGCGAGGTGTGGCCGCCGCGGTTCTCCCGCAGGTCGACGACGACGCCCTCGCGGGCGAGCTCGACCCGCAGGTCGCGGTGGAGCTGCGCCCAGCCGGAGCTGACCATGTCGGGCACGTGGAGGTAGCCGAGCCGGCCGCCGGAGCGCTCGCGCACCTCGGCACGGCGGCCCGCCACCCAGTCGTGGTAGCGCAGCGGCTCCTCGTCGGCGAGCGGCACCACCACGGGGTGGCGGGTCGTGCCGTCCTTGCCGGCGACGGTCAGCTCGACCGGCCGGCCGGCGGTGCCCGCGAGCAGCGGCGCCGGGCCGGTGACGGGGTCCACCGGGCGGCCGTCCACCGCGAGGACCGCGTCGCCGGGCCGGACGGCGACGCCCGGCGCGGCCAGCGGCGAGCGGGCCCGCGGGTCGGACGACTCGCCGGGCAGGATGCGGTCGACGCGCCAGACGTCGCCGTCGCGGACGAGGTCCGCGCCGAGCAGGCCCTGCCGGCGGGCGGCCTCCGGGCCGCGGCCGGGCGGGGTGACGTAGGCGTGGGAGGTGCCGAGCTCGCCGACGGTCTCCCAGAGCAGGTCGACGAGGTCGTCGTGCGTGCCGGCCCGGTCCACCAGCGGGCGGTAGCGGTCCAGGACGCCGGCCCAGTCGACGCCGTTCATGTCGGCGCGCCAGTAGTTGTCGCGCATCAGGCGGCCGTTCTCGTCGAACATCTGGCGCCACTCGGCGGCCGGGTCGACGGTGACGCGCAGGCGGCCGAGGTCGACGTCGACCTCGTCGTCCTCGCCGGCCTTGCGGTCGGCCGGGACGATCTTGAGCGCGCCGCCGTCGCGGACCGCGAGGCGGGTGCCGTCCCCGCTGACCGCGTAGCCGTCGAGGCCCGCGACGATCTCCTGGGCACGGCGCTTGCCGAGGTCGAAGTGCTCCAGCGCCGGGCGCGGGTGGTCGTCCTCCAGGGAGGCGGCGTTGTCGCCCAGTTCGCCGACGAGCGGCAGCCGGGTCCACACCACGCCGTCCTTGACCGCCCGCAGGCTGCCGAAGGAGCCGCCCTCCACGGGGAACGGCAGGATGCGGTCGGCGATGCCCTCCAGGTCGACCCGGGTGGGCTCGGGCGCGGTGTCCTCGGCCTTCCCGGCGTCCTTCCCGGCGGGCTTGGCGTCCTCGTCCTCGCCGCCGACGGGCCGGCCGGCCCGCTGCGGGCCGAACGGCGACGGGGTGTCCGCGGCGAGCGTGATCAGGTACGGGCGGGTGCCGGTCGGGAACGACAGGTCGAAGGAGTGCACGTCGTAGACCGGGTCGAAGTTGCGCACCGACAGGAACGCCAGGTGCTTGCCGTCCGAGGTGAAGGCCGGCGAGTAGTCGACGAAGCGCTGCTGGGTGGCCTCGCTGACGGTGCGGGCGGTCAGGTCGGCCAGCATGATCTGGCGCAGCGACCAGGCGCCGAGCACGGGGCTGGACCACGCGAGCCGGCCCGAGTCGGGGCTGAAGGCGAGGCCGGTGACCTCGCCGTTCTCGCTGCGGGCGAGCTCGTGCACGGTGCCGTCGGAGAGCGCGACGAGCAGCACCCGGCCGTCGTGGGAGGCCACGGCGAGCTGCTTGCCGTCCGGGGAGGCGACGAGGTCGAGCACCCGGCCGAGCCGGCCGGCGGCGAGGCGGCGGCGGCCGGGCTCCAGCACGGCGGGCGCGTACTCCAGGGCGTCGTCGCCCTCCGCGTCGGTCACCCAGACGACGCCCTGCGCGCCGTCGGCGCCGGGCACGACGCGGGCGAGGCGGGCGCGCACGCCGGGGGTGTCGTCGAGCACCCGGGCGGGGCCCTCACGGTGCGTCAGCCAGTGCACCGTGCCGCGGACGACGACCGCGCCGGCCCGGCCGGTGCGGTCGGGGGCGACGCCGTCGAGGTGGCCGGAGGCGGCGACCGGGTGCGGCTGGCGGCGGGTGCGCGGCCCGGCGAGGCGGATGTCCAGGCGCCGGGGCACGGCACCGTCGAGGTCGTCGAGCAGCCACAGGTCGCCGCCGCCGTGCCAGACGACGCGGGTGCCGTCGGTGGTGGCGTTGCGGGCGTAGAACGGGCCGTCGCTGTGCCGCCGCAGGTCGGTGCCGTCGGGGAGGCTGGAGTAGAGCCGGCCGCTGCCCTCGTGGTCGGAGAGGAAGGCGATCCGGCCGCCGACCCACAGGGGCGACTCGATGTTGCCGCCGAGGTCGGCGTGCACGCGGGTGAAGTCACGCGTGCCGATCCACAGCTTCCCGGCGGTGCCGCCGCGGTAGCGCTTCCAGTGCGCGGGCTCGCGGCTGAACGCCGACAGCAGCAGCACCCGGTCCCCGCCCGGCTCCAGGGCGAGGCCGCCGACCGGCCCGTACGGTAGGCGGGTCGCCTCGCCGCCGTCGAGCGGGACGGCGAACGCCCAGCTGCGGCGCAGGGTGGCCTGCCCGGCGGTGGTGACGGCGATCGGGCGGCCGTCGGCCGTCCAGCCGCGCAGCTGGGTGCGGGCGCTGCCCCAGTGGGTGAGGCGGCGGGCGGGGCCGCCCCCGGCGGGGGCGACGTGGATCTCCGGCGCCCCGTCGCGGGTCGAGGTCCAGGCGACGTGCGCGCCGTCCGGGGAGAAGCGCGGGTGGGAGGCCGGGGTCTGGTCCGCCGTCAGCCGCCAGGCCCGGCCGCCGTCCAGCGGCGCCAGCCAGACGTCGTCCTCCGCGACGAAGGCGACGAGGTCGCCGTGCAGGTGGGGGTGGCGCAGGTAGGCGCCGTGGGAGGTGCTCTGCGGTTCGGTCACAGGCAGCACCCTAGGCACGGCCCGGCGCCGACGCAGGCGGTTTCTTCAGGAGGGTACGAACGGGTCGTGCGGACCCCGCCGGAGGGGCGTACGGGCCGGGCCCGGACGCCGGATCAGGACCAGCGGCCGGTGCGGCCGAGCAGCAGCGCACCGGCCGCCACCCCGGCGGTGGAGGTGCGCAGCACCGTCGGGCCGAGCCGGTGGGGTGCCGCGCCGGCCTCGGCGAAGGCGGCGAGTTCGTCCGGGGAGACGCCGCCCTCGGGGCCGACGACGAGCACGATGTCGCCGCCGGCGGGGAGTTCGGCGGTGGCGAGCGGCCGGGCGCCGTCCTCGTGCAGGACGGCGGCGAACGCCGCCCGGGCCAGCAGCGGGGTCAGCTGACGGGTGGTCACGAGGTCGTGCACCTCGGGGAAGCGCAGCCGGCGGGACTGCTTGCCGGCCTCGCGGGCGGTGGCGCGCCACTTGGCGAGCGCCTTGGCGCCCCGGTCGCCCTTCCACTGGGTGATGCAGCGGGACGCCGCCCAGGGGATCACGGCGTCGACGCCGGCCTCGGTCATGGTCTCCACGGCGAGTTCGCCGCGGTCGCCCTTGGGGAGCGCCTGGACGACGACGATGCGGGGGGCCGGCTCCGGCTCGGTGCGGACGGTGACGACGGTGACGTCCAGCGCGTCCTTGCCGTGCACCGCGGCGACGGTGCCGTCGGCGCCCAGGCCGTGGCCGTCGGCGAGGGTGACGGCCTCGCCGGTCTCCAGCCGCTTCACCGCGGCGGCGTGGCGCCCCTCGGGCCCGTCGAGGCGGACGACCGATCCCGGGGCGGCCCCGGCCAGCAGCGCGGTCTCGACGACGAACACGGGCGCGGTCACAGCGGCTCCACTCCTGGTGTGCGGGGGGCCTCCCCGGGCGGCCCGGGGAGGCGGGGGTGCGGGGGTGCTGCACGACCGCGGGGCCCGGCCGGTCGGCCGGGCCCCGCGCGTCGGTGCAGGCGACGGCCTAGCGGCCGTTGAAGGCGTCCTTGAGCCGCGAGAACAGGCCCTGCTGGCCGGGCGAGAAGTGACCGGACGGCCGCTCCTCGCCGCGCAGCACGGCGAGCCGCCGCAGCAGGTCCTCCTGCTCAGGGTCGAGCTTGGTCGGCGTCTGCACCTCGACGTGCACTATCAGGTCGCCCCGGCCGCCCCCGCGCAGGTGCGTGATGCCGCGGCCGTGCAGCGGGATCGACTGGCCGGACTGCGTGCCGGGCCGGATGTCGACCTCCTCCATCCCGTCGAGCGTCTGCAGCGGCACCTGGGTGCCGAGCGAGGCCGCCGTCATCGGGATGGTGACCGTGCAGTGCAGGTCGTCGCCGCGCCGCTGGAAGGTCGGGTGCGCCGACTCGGCGATCTCGACGTACAGGTCGCCGGCCGGGCCGCCGCCGGGGCCGACCTCGCCCTCGCCGGCCAGCTGGATGCGGGTGCCGTTGTCGACACCGGCGGGGATCTTGACGGTGAGGGTGCGGCGGGCGCGGACGCGGCCGTCGCCGGCGCACTCCGGGCACGGGGTCGGCACGACGGTGCCGAAGCCCTGGCACTGCGGGCAGGGACGCGAGGTCATGACCTGGCCGAGGAACGACCGGGTGACCTGGGAGACCTCGCCCTTGCCGCGGCACATGTCGCAGGTCTGCGCGGAGGTGCCGGGTGCGGCGCCCTCGCCGGAGCACGTCGTACAGGTGACGGCCGTGTCGACCTGGAGCTCCTTGGTGGTGCCGAACGCGGCCTCCTCCAGGGTGATCTCCAGGCGGATCATGGCGTCCTGGCCGCGGCGGGTCCGCGAGCGCGGTCCGCGCTGGCCCCCGGCCGCGCCGAAGAAGGCGTCCATGATGTCGGAGAAGCCGAAGCCCGCGGCGCCGAAGCCGCCTGCCCCACCGCCTCCGCCGTTCGGGGAGAGCGGGTCGCCGCCGAGGTCGTAGACCTGGCGCTTGGCCGGGTCCGACAGCACCTCGTAGGCGGCGTTGATCTCCTTGAACCGCTCCTGGGTCTTGGGGTCCGGGTTGACGTCCGGGTGCAGTTCACGCGCGAGGCGCCGGAACGCCTTCTTGATCTCGTCCTGCCCCGCATCCCGTCGGACGCCGAGTACCGCGTAGTAGTCCGTGGCCACCAAATGCTCCGCTTGTTCCGCCTCTAGAAGTGCTTGCGCCCGACCGGCCGCGCGGTGTCCGCGCCGCCGTTGTTACGACTCGGCCAGGATCTGACCCACGTACCGTGCCACCGCTCGCACCGCCCCCATTGTGCCGGGGTAATCCATCCGGGTCGGACCGATCACTCCCAGTTTTGCCACGCTCTGGTCGCCCGAACCGTAACCGACGGAGACCACGGACGTGGAATTGAGTCCCTCGTACGCGTTCTCCCGGCCGATCCGGACGGTCATGCCCGACTCCGCGGTCTCCCCCAGCAGGCGCAGCAGCACCACCTGCTCCTCCAGTGCTTCGAGCACCGGCTGGATGGTCAGCGGGAAGTCGTGGCCGAAGCGCGTCAGGTTGGCCGTGCCGGCCAGCATGATGCGCTCCTCGTTCTGCTCGGCGAGCGTCTCGAAGAGCGTGGCGAGCACGGTGGAGACGGCCGGCCGGTCGACGGGCTCGAACGACCCGGGCAGGTCCTCCAGGAGCTCCGGGACGTCCGGCAGCCGCTGCCCGCACGCCTGGGCGTTGAGCCTGGCGCGCAGGTCGGCCAGGACGGTCTCGCCGACCGCGCCGGGACAGTCGACGATCCGCTGCTCCACCCGTCCGGTGTTGGTGATCAGGACGAGCATCACCTTCGCGGGTGCCAGCGCGACCAGTTCGACGTGCCGCACGGTGGAGCGGGTCAGGGAGGGGTACTGCACCACGGCGACCTGCCGGGTCAGCTGGGCGAGCAGGCGCACCGTCCGGGCGACGACGTCGTCGAGGTCGACCGCGCCCTCCAGGAAGTGCCGGATCGCCCGCCGCTCCGGGGCCGTCATCGGCTTCACCTCGGCCAGCCGGTCCACGAAGAGCCGGTACCCCTTGTCGGTGGGGATGCGCCCGGCACTGGTGTGCGGCTGGTGGATGAAACCGTCCTCCTCCAGGGCGGCCATGTCGTTGCGCACCGTCGCCGGGGAGACCCCGAGGTTGTGGCGCTCCACGAGGGCCTTGGAGCCGACCGGCTCCTCGGTGCCCACGTAGTCCTGGACGATGGCCCGCAGCACGGCGAGCCTGCGCTCGTCGAGCGGGCGCACGGCGGCACGCGTGTCGATCAGGCGCTCGTCGACCCTGCGTTCGTTGACCACGGGGCACGCACCTCCGTCTCCGCCCGTTGGACCTGGTAGCCGTCCGGTCCTTTGGCACTCTGGAAGGCAGAGTGCCAGAACCGTACCTGCCAGTGTAAGGCCCTCCCCCGGCGGCAGGAACGGGCCGCCCACGTGATCCTCGACCGATTGTCGGGACCGCGGGCCGCGCCGCCCCCGCCTCCTGGTGGCAGCATCGAAGGCGAGCGAGCTACCGAAGGAGCAGCGATGTCGTCGTCACGGCAGCACTCCCGCTTCGCACCGGACCGCGGCCTGACCGGCCGGATGGTCGTCACGATGTTCCTGATCGGCCTGGTGTACGTCGGCTTCACCGGCGTGCTGATCGTGCTGCTGCGCGGCGCCTGGCCGATCGTCCTGCTGATCTCCGGCGGCCTGTTCGTCGCGCAGTTCTGGTTCAGCGACCGGATCACCGAGCGGGCGATGGGCGCCCGGCCGGTGACCCCCGAGGAGTACCCGCAGCTGCACGGCACCGTCGACCGGCTGTGCGCCCTCGCCGACATGCCGAAACCGCGGATCGCCGTGGCCCACAACGACATGCCGAACGCCTTCGCCACCGGGCGCAACCAGCAGAAGGCCGTGGTGTGCGTGACCACCGGCCTGCTGCGCCGCCTGGAACCGGAGGAGCTGGAGGGGGTGCTCGCCCACGAGCTGTCGCACGTCGCGCACCGCGACGTGGCCGTCATGACCATCGCGGGGTTCCTCGGCGTGCTCGCCGGGCTCATCACCCGCATGGCGCTGTACGGCGGCTTCCTGGGCGGCGGCAACCGCAACAACAACGACCCCAACGCCGCGATCGCGCTGATCCTCGTCCCGCTGGTCAGCATGCTCGTGTACGCCCTCAGCTTCCTGCTGACCCGGCTGCTCTCCCGCTACCGGGAGCTCGCCGCCGACCGGGCCGCCGCCCAGCTGACCGGCCGGCCCAGCTCGCTCGCCTCCGCACTGACGAAGGTGACCGGGCAGATCGCCGCCATCCCCACCGAGGACCTGCGCAGGTCGCAGCCGTACAACGCCTTCTACTTCGCCCCGGCGCTGAGCGCGCGGGAGGCCGCCTCGCAGCTGTTCTCGACCCACCCGTCGCTGGAGCAGCGGCTGGAGCAGCTGGCGCGGATCTCCGCCGAGCTCGGCCGGTGAGAGGAGCGCACCGTGGGTTTCCTGGACTCCCTGCTGGGCCGTACCAAGCCCGTCGAGCCCGATCTGGACCAGCTCTTCGGCATCCCGTCGGCGGCGCTCACCCTGGAGGCCGCGGCGGGCTTCCGGCCGACCGGGCTCGGCGCGGTGTGCTTCGCGGCCGTCGAGGGCGGCGCCTTCGAGGAGGTGCAGCAGCAGGTGCAGGCCCTGCTGGACGCCGACACCGGACGCGGCGGCGTGCCCGTCGAGGCGTCCCGGGACGCCTACGGCTACTCCTGGCTCCTCTCCCGGCACACCCCGGAGGAGCTGCCCGACCTGGTCAACGACCTGCACGCGGTCAACAGCGAGCTGGAGGCGCACGGTTTCGGCCCGCAGCTGCTCTGCTCGATCGTGGGCTTCCGCAACGCGTCCGGGCAGCCGCTGGGCCTGGTCTACCTGTACAAGCGCGGCACGTTCTACCCGTTCGCGCCGGTGCCGGGCGGCGGCGAGAAGCGCAACAGCCCGGTGGAGCTGCAGGTGAAGGCGATGCTGCCGAACGACCTGCGGATCGAGTCGGACCTGTCGCGCTGGTTCCCGGTGTGGGGCGCCCCGGGACTGTAGCCGGACGGCGGGCCCGCGGGATCCGCCGGGCGGTGCGCCGGCTCGTAGACTCCCGTCCATGCGCAGCAGGGAGTACGGGCCCGATCTGACCCCGCCGTGGAAGCGGCAGCAGCCCGCGCCGGAGGTGGCCGCCGAGCGCGACCTGGTGGTGGAGGACGCGGCCACCGGGTACTGCGGGGCGGTCGTGCGGTGCGAGCGGACGGCCGAGGGGTTCACCGTGACCCTGGAGGACCGCTTCGGCAGGCACCGGGTGTTCCCGCTGGTGCCGCGGGGCTTCCTGCTGGAGGGGCGGGTGGTGACGCTCGTCCGCCCCGCCGCCGCGGCCCCCGCGGCCGGGCCCGCCCGGACGGCCTCCGGGTCGGTCGCGGTGCCGGGGGCGCGGGCCCGGGTGGCCCGGGAGTCGCGGATCTACGTGGAGGGCCGGCACGACGCCGAGCTGGTCGAACGGGTCTGGGGCGACGACCTGCGGATCGAGGGCGTGGTCGTCGAGTACCTGGAGGGCGTGGACGACCTGCCGGCGATCGTCGCCGGGTTCGCGCCCGGCCCGGGGCGGCGGCTCGGCGTGCTCGTCGACCACCTGCTGCCGGGCACCAAGGAGCACCGGATCGCCGCGCGGGTGACCGGTGCGTCGGTGCTGGTGGTGGGCCACCCGTACGTCGACGTGTGGCAGGCCGTGAAGCCGTCCAGCGTGGGCATCCCCGGCTGGCCGGAGGTGCCGCGCGGGGAGGTCTGGAAGGAGGGCGTCTGCCGCCGCCTGGGCTGGCCCGTGGACCCGCCCGCGGCGTGGCGGCGCATCCTCGCCTCGGTGGACTCCTACCGCGACCTCGACCCGGCCCTGCTGGGCCGGGTCGAGGAGCTGATCGACTTCGTGACGCAGCCGGACTGAGACCGGGTCAGTCGAAGGTCTGGAAGTCCGAGGTGTCGAGGGTGATGCCGAGGACGTCCAGCGGAACCGCGGCGCCGAAGCGGCTGGTCCGCGCGGACAGGTAGTCCGGAAGGCCCTTGACGTTCTCGTCCGCCGGTTCGGTGAGCAGGGTGCACTGCCCCTGGACCGGATCGACGATCAGGTAGGCGGGGATGCTCCCGGCGGCGTACATCTCGCGCTTGGTCCGGTGGTCGCGGTCGCCGCTGGTCCTGGAGACGACCTCGACGACCAGGGCCAGGGCAGCCGCCGGGACGAGGCGACCCGGACCGTCGACGGCTCCCCGCTCGTAGACCACGAGGTCGGGTTGAGGCTCACTGACCTCGCCGGGGATCGCGATGTCCTGGGTCTGGCCCCGGTGCCAGCGCGCGCGCGGGATCTGGTCCTGGATCGACTCGATGATCCAGTTGTGGACCCGGTCCGGCCCCGCCATCATCACGATTTCCCCCCGAATGAGCTCGGCCTTGAACCCCTCCGGGACGTCGAGGCTCTCGTAGATCGCACTCACCCGGTCGTCAACGGCAGTCATCACTCGCTCCCTCGGACGGCTGCTACCAAGGTAACGGCCGTCAGTCGACGAGGTCACGTACCACGGCGTCGGCGAGGAGCCGTCCGCGGAGGGTGAGGGCGGCGCGGCCGTCGGCGTGGGCGGCGGGGTCGAGGAGGCCGTCGGCGAGGGCGGTGGCGGCGGCCTTGCGGCCGGTGGCGGTGAGCAGGTCGAGCGGGCAGCCGTCGACGAGGCGCAGCTCCAGCAGGATGCGCTCGACGCGGCGGTCCTCGTCGGCGAGGACCTCGCGGCCCAGGGCGGGGGTGCGGCCCTCGGCGAGGGCCTGCGCGTACGCCGCGGGGTGCTTGGCGTTCCACCAGCGGACGCCGCCGACGTGGCTGTGGGCGCCCGGCCCGGCGCCCCACCAGTCGGCGCCCGTCCAGTAGAGCTCGTTGTGGCGGCAGCGGCCCTCGGGCGTGGTGGCCCAGTTGGAGACCTCGTACCAGGCGTAGCCGGCGGCGGAGAGCGCCTGCTCGGCGATGAGGTAGCGGTCGGCGTGCACGTCGTCGTCGATCATCGGCAGCTCGCCGCGCTTCACGCGGGCGGCGAGGCGGGTGCCGTCCTCGACGATGAGGGAGTAGGCGGAGACGTGGTCCGGGCCCGCGCCGATCGCGGCGTCGAGGGAGGCCCGCCAGTCGTCGTCGGACTCGCCGGGGGTGCCGTAGATGAGGTCGAGGTTGACGTGGTCGAAGCCGGCCGCGCGGGCCTCGGCGACGCAGGCCTCCGGGCGGCCCGGCGTGTGGTGGCGGTCGAGCACCTGCAGCACGTGGCGGCGGGCCGACTGCATGCCGAAGGAGACCCGGTTGTAGCCGCCCGCCCGGAGCTCCTCCAGGTAGGCCGGGCCGACCGACTCGGGGTTGGCCTCGGTCGTGACCTCCGCGCCCTCGGCGAGGCCGAACTCCTCGCGCAGGGCGGCGAGCATCCGCACCAGGTCGCGGGCGGGCAGCAGGGTGGGCGTGCCGCCGCCGAGGAAGACGGTCCGCACGGGCAGGTCGGTGTCGCCGAGGACCGCCCGGGCGTGCCGGATCTCGGCGATCACGTTGTCGGCGTACGTCTCCTGCGAGGCGACGGCGCCGGAGCTGCGCAGTTCGGTGGCGGTGTACGTGTTGAAGTCGCAGTAGCCGCAGCGGCTGGCGCAGTACGGCACGTGCAGGTAGAAGCCGAACGGCCGGCTGCCGAGCCCGGCGAGGGCGGAGGAGGGCAGCGAACCGTCGGACGGCACGGGTTCGCCGTCGGGGAGTGCGGAGGGCATGACCCCATTGTCCCGTACGGCTCGGGTTGCCCCGGCGCCGTACGGGACGGGGCGGTCAGGCCTCGTTGGCGCCGGCGTACATCCCGGTGATGGCGTCGGCGTAGGTGCGCTCGACGACCGGGCGCTTGATCTTGAGGCTGGGCGTGAGCTCGCCGTGCTCGATGTCGAGGTCCCGCGGGAGCAGCGTGAACTTCTTGATCGTCTGCCAGCGCTGCAGGTCGCCGTTGAGGCGCTGCACGAAGCCCGCGATCAGCTCGTGCGTCTCGGGGGCGCCGACGACCTCGGCGTACGACTTGCCCGCCAGGCCGTGCTCGGCGGCCCACGGCATGATCACGGCCTCGTCGAGGCCGATCAGCGCGGTGCAGAAGTTCCGCTGGTTGCCGATGACCAGGATGTTGCTGACGAACGGGCAGACCGCCTTGAACTTGCCCTCGACCTCGCTCGGCGCGACGTACTTGCCGCCGGAGGTCTTGAACATGTCCTTCTTGCGGTCGGTGATCCGCAGGTAGCCGTCCTTGTCGAGCTCGCCGATGTCGCCGGTGTGGAACCAGCCGTCGCTCTCCAGCACCTCGGCGGTCTGCTCGGGCATCTCGTGGTAGCCGCGCATCACGCCGGGGCCGCGCAGCAGGATCTCGCCGTCCTCGGCGATCCGCACCTCGGTGCCGGGCAGCGGCAGGCCGACCGTGCCGACCCGCACGTGGCCCTCCCGGTTCACGGTGGAGCCGGCCGAGGTCTCGGTGAGGCCGTAGCCCTCCAGGATCGGCACGCCCGCGCCCATGAAGAAGAAGCCGATCTCGGGGGCCAGCGCGGCGCTGCCGGAGACCGAGCCGCGCATCCGGCCGCCGAACGCGCCCCGGATCTTCGCGTAGACCAGCTTGTCGGCGATCGCGTGCTGCACCCTCAGCCCCAGCGGGGCGGTCGCGCGGCCGGTCGCGATCTCGTTGGCCTGGGTGGTGCGCGCGTGGTCGCGCGCCACGCCCGCGGCCCACTGGAAGATCTTGTACTTGGCGCCGCCCTCGGCCCGGGCCTTGCCCGCGATGCCGTTGTAGACCTTCTCGAAGATCCGCGGCGCGGACGCCATCAGGGTCGGGCGGATCGCCGGCAGGTTGTGGATGATGCGGTCGACCCGGCCGTCCACGGCCATCACGTGGCCGGTGGCGATCTGCCCGGAGATCAGCGTCTTGCCGAACACGTGCGACAGCGGCAGCCACATGAACTGCACGTCGTCCGCGCGCAGCAGCCCGCTCTCCTCCTGCGCCACCGCCTCGTACGCCCAGCAGTCGTGCACCAGCCGCACGCCCTTGGGGCGGCCGGTCGTGCCGGAGGTGTAGATGAGGGTGGCGAGCTGCTCGGGCTGCAGCGAGTCGACGGACTTCTCGACGGCGTCCGGGTGGTCCGCCAGCCAGGCGGCGCCGCGCTCCTCCAGCCCGGCCAGGGTCAGCACGGTCAGACCGTCGGCCTCCGGCAGCCCGTCGGGCGCGTCGAAGAGGATCACGGTCTCCAGGCCCGGCAGCTGCGCCCTGGTCTCGACGACCTTGGCGAGCTGCTTGGTGTTCTCGGCGAACAGCGCCCGGCTGCCGGAGTTGGCCAGGATGAACGCGGTCTCGTCCGCGTTGGTGCTGGGGTACACCGTCGTGGTGGCCGCACCGGCGCACATGTTGCCCAGGTCGGCGATGATCCACTCGACCCGGGTGGCCGAGGAGAGCGCGACCCGGTCCTCGGACTCGATCCCGAGCGACATCAGGCCCGCCGCGACCGCCCTGACGCGTTCCGCGGTCTGCGCCCACGTCAGCGAACGCCACTGCTCGGCCCCGGGAGCGCCGTCCGCGGCATGCTCGTCGACCGGCACCGGGTAGCGGTACGCCTCCAGGTCGGGCGTGGCGTTTACCCTGCTGAGGAACAGATGGGCCACGGAGGGCGGACGGCGCTCGATCATGGACTGCACGGAACTCAACGAGGACCTCCGGGGGGCGGGTGGTCGAGGGTGAGGGAGGACGGCGGCCGTGGGGGCAGCCGACCGACCCGCCTTGTTAACCAGCAAGTAACAAGAGCCAGGCAGCAGCCTAGGGGGTGCGCAGCAGTTCCGTAAGAGGGTCAGGACACCTGGCACGGCATCGGACCTGCAGTGCAGGGCGACCCTGCGGTTGCGGACCACCCCGGCGACTGATGTGGTCCTAGCACGAAATACCCAGTCGCGAGTAGACCCAAAAGAGGATGCGCGCATCCCCGGCGACGACGAGAGTGTCACGGTGCTGATCAGACTGTTGCGGGCCCACCTACGGCCCTACCGCCAACCGATCTCCCTGCTGGTGCTGCTCCAGCTCATCTCCACCATCGGGGCCCTCTACCTGCCCACGCTGAACGCCGACATCATCGACGACGGCGTGATCAAGGGAGACACCGGGATCATCCTGCGCCTCGGCGCCGTGATGATCGGCGTCGCCCTCGCCCAGGCCGTCTGCTCGGTCGGCGCCGTGTACTACGGCGCACGCACCGCGATGGCCGTCGGCCGCGACATCCGCGCCACCGTCTTCGACCGGGTGCAGAGCTTCTCCGCCCGCGAACTCGGCCACTTCGGCGCGCCCTCGCTGATCACCCGGACCACCAACGACGTCCAGCAGGTCCAGATGCTGGTGCTGATGGCGTTCACCCTGATGGTGGCAGCGCCCATCATGTGCGTCGGCGGCATCGTCATGGCGCTCAACCAGGACGTGCAGCTCTCCGGGCTGCTGCTCGCCGTCGTCCCGATCCTCGGCATCGTCGTGGTGCTGCTCGTCCGCCGCCTCCGCCCGCAGTTCCGCGGCATGCAGGAGCGCATCGACGGCGTCAACCGGATCCTGCGCGAGCAGATCACCGGCATCCGCGTCATCCGGGCGTTCGTCAAGGACGGCCACGAGCAGGAACGCTTCGCCTCCGCCAACCAGGACCTCGCCGACGTCTCCCTGCGGGTCGGCCGCCTCATGGCCTTCATGTTCCCCGCCGTCATGTCCGTGGTGAACGTCTCCAGCGTCGCGGTGCTCTGGTTCGGCGCCCACCGGATCGACAGCGGCGGCATGCAGATCGGCGCGCTGACGGCCTTCCTCTCTTACCTCATGCAGATCCTCATGAGCGTCATGATGGCCACCTTCATGTTCATGATGGTGCCGCGCGCCGAGGTCTGCGCCGAGCGCATCCAGGACGTGCTGACCACCGAGACCAGCGTCACGCCCCCGGCCCACCCCGTCACCGTCCTGGAGCGGCACGGCCGGCTCGAACTGCGCGACGTCGAGTTCCGCTACCCCGGCGCCGAGGCGTCCGTGCTGCGCGGCATCGACATCCACGCCCGGCCCGGCGAGACCACCGCCGTCATCGGCTCCACCGGCGCCGGCAAGTCGACCCTGCTCGGTCTCGTCCCGCGGCTCTTCGACGCCACCGGCGGCCAGGTGCTCGTCAACGGCGTCGACGTCCGCGAGATCGACCCGCTCACGCTCTCCGGCGTCATCGGCTTCGTCCCGCAGAAGCCGTACCTCTTCTCCGGCACCGTCGCCAGCAACCTGCGCCACGGCCGGCCCGACGCCACCGACGAGGAACTGTGGCAGGCCCTCGCGACCGCCCAGGCCAAGGACTTCGTCGAGAAGTTCCCCGAGGGCCTCGACGCCCCGATCGCCCAGGGCGGCACCAACGTCTCCGGCGGCCAGCGCCAGCGGCTCGCCATCGCCCGCGCGCTCGTCCGCAAGCCGGAGATCTACCTCTTCGACGACTCGTTCTCCGCGCTCGACTACGCCACCGACGCCAAGCTGCGCCGGGCCCTGGCCGCGGAGACCTCCGACGCCACCGTGGTGATCGTCGCCCAGCGCGTCTCCACCATCCGCGACGCCGACCGCATCATCGTCCTCGACGAGGGCGCGGTCGTCGGCACCGGAACCCACCAGGAACTCATGGCCGACAACCCGACCTACCGGGAGATCGTCCTCTCCCAGCTCACCGAACAGGAGGCGGCGTGACCAGCCCCGGCAAGCCGGCGAAGCCCAGCGCCTCGCAGGAGGCCGCCGCCCGCCGCGGCCCGGCCGGCCCCGGCCGGTTCATGGGCGGCCAGGGCACCGAGAAGTCCATGGACTTCAAGGGCTCCAGCAGGCGCCTGCTCGCCATGCTCCGGCCGCAGCGCACCCTGCTGTACGGCGTCCTCGCCCTCGGCGTCGTCAGCATCGGCTGCGCCGTGGCCGGCCCGTACGTCCTCGGCCGCGCCACCGACCTGATCTTCGCCGGCGTGGTCGGCGCGCAGAGCCCGGCCGGCGTCAGCAAGCAGCAGGTCCTGGAGAGCCTGCAGCAGCGCGGCGACGGCGCCGTCGCCGACATGCTCTCCACCGTGCCGTTCACGCCCGGCCAGGGCATGGACTTCGACGCCATCGGCACGGTGCTGCTCTGGGTGCTGGGCATCTACGTCGTCTCCGCCGTCTTCGGCATCCTCCAGGGACGGCTGGCCACCACCGCCATCCAGCGCACCGTCTACCGGCTCCGCCAGGACGTCGAGTCGAAGATCGCCCGGCTGCCGCTCAGCTACTTCGACAGGCAGCCGCGCGGCGAGGTGCTCAGCCGGGTCACCAACGACATCGACAACATCGGCCAGTCCATGCAGCAGACCATGGGCCAGGTCGTGAACTCGCTGCTGACCATCGTCGGCGTGCTCGCGATGATGTTCTGGATCTCCCCGCTGCTGGCGCTGATCGCCCTGATCTCCGTGCCGCTGTCGGTCGTCGTGGCCGCCCGCGTCGGCAAGCGGGCGCAGCCGCAGTTCGTCGCCCAGTGGAAGACCACCGGCGCGCTCAACGCGCACATCGAGGAGATGTACACCGGCCACGCGCTGGTGAAGGTCTTCGGCCGCCAGCAGGAGGCCGCGAAGGTCTTCGCCGTGGAGAACGAGGCGCTGTTCGAGTCCAGCTACCGCGCGCAGTTCATCTCCGGCATCATCCAGCCGGCCATGATGCTGATCGGCAACCTCAACTACGTGCTGGTCGCCGTGGTCGGCGGCCTGCGGGTGGCCGGCGGCGCCCTGTCGATCGGCGACGTGCAGGCGTTCATCCAGTACTCCCGGCAGTTCAGCCAGCCGCTCACCCAGGTCGCCTCCATGGCCAACCTGGTGCAGTCCGGCGTGGCCTCCGCCGAGCGCGTCTTCGAACTCCTCGACGCCCCGGAGCAGAGCGCCGAACCGGCCATGCCGGAACGCCCCGCCGAGCTCTCCGGCCGGGTCGCCTTCGAGGACGTGTCCTTCCGGTACGAGCCCGACAAGCCCCTCATCGACGGCCTGTCGCTGAAGGTCGAGCCCGGCCAGACCGTCGCCATCGTCGGACCCACCGGCGCCGGCAAGACCACCATGGTCAACCTGCTGATGCGCTTCTACGAGGTCAGCGCCGGCCGGATCACCCTCGACGGCGTCGACGTCGCCGCGATGTCCCGCGAGGAGCTCCGCTCCGGCATCGGCATGGTGCTCCAGGACACCTGGCTGTTCGGCGGCAGCATCGCCGACAACATCGCCTACGGCGCCGACGGCGCCACCCGCGAACAGGTCGTCGACGCCGCGAAGGCCGCCCACGTCGACCGCTTCGTGCGCACCCTGCCCGACGGGTACGACACGGTCATCGACGACGAGGGCGCCGGCGTCAGCACCGGCGAGAAGCAGCTGATCACCATCGCCCGCGCGTTCCTCGCCCAGCCCAGCATCCTCGTGCTGGACGAGGCGACCAGCTCGGTCGACACCCGCACCGAGGTGCTGATCCAGCGCGCCATGGCCCGCCTGCGCACCGGGCGGACCAGCTTCGTCATCGCCCACCGGCTCTCCACCATCCGCGACGCCGACGTCATCCTGGTGATGGAGAACGGATCGATCGTCGAGCAGGGCACGCACGACGAGCTGATCAGCGCCGAGGGCGCCTACGCCCGGCTGTACCAGGCGCAGTTCGCCGAGGCCGTGGCCGAGGTCGACTGACGGCCCCGCCGCGTACGGGAGGGGGGAGGTCCGGTCCGTCCGGGTCTCCCCCCTCCCGCGTGCCGGGCCGCGCTACGGTGGTCGGGTGACCGACGTCGACCAGACCGCCATCGACGCCTTCGAGGCCCAGCGCCGCTACCTCGGCGCCGTGGCGTACCGGCTGCTGGGCTCCCTCGCCGACGCCCAGGACGTGCTCCAGGAAGCCTGGCTGCGCTGGCAGGGCGTCGACCGGGCCGGCGTCGACGACCCGCGCGCCTACCTCACCACCGTCGTCACACGGCTCTGCTACGACCAGCTCGGCTCCGCCCGGGCCCGCCGCGAGGCGTACTTCGGCGAGTGGCTGCCCGAACCGGTCGTCTCCACCGACGCCACCCCCGACGAACTCGCCGAACTCGGCGAATCGGTCTCGCTGGCCGTGCTCGCCGTCATGGAACAGCTCTCCCCCGCCGAACGCGCCGCGTTCGTGCTGCACGACGTCTTCTCGGTCGGCTTCGACGAGATCGCCACCACCCTCGACCGCACCCCGCAGGCCGCCCGGCAGCTCGCCTCGCGCGCCCGCCGCCGGGTCCGCGAGGGCGGCCGCCGCGGCACCGTCGACCCCGCCGAACACCGGCAGGCCGTCACCGCCTTCGCCGCCGCGACCGCCCGCGGCGACCTCCAGGCCCTGCTCGCCGTCCTCGACCCGGACGTCGTCTGGCACTCCGACGGCGGCGGCGTCGTCTCCGCCGGCGCCCGGCCCGTGTACGGCGCCGACAAGGTCTCCCGCCTCGTCGCCGGCCTGGTCACCCGGTGGTACACCCCGGAGTCCTCCTACGCGCACGTGCTGGTCAACGGCGAACCCGGCCTCCTCTTCCTCTCCGCCCCGGACCGGATCGCCGGCGTGATGGCCTTCACCGTGACGGACGGCCGGATCGCCGAGACGTACGTCGTCGTCAACCCGGAGAAGCTCTCCCACCTGGGCTGACCGGCCGCTCCCCACCCCCGGGCGCGACTGTGACCCGGATCACGGTCACAGCCGCGCCCGCTGCGTCGTCCCCCTTCCGAGCAGCGTCCGCAGGCCGCCCGCGAGGCAGGCCGACCGCATCGGAGGACCGACGGATGACCGAGCAGCAGCGCATCGTCGTGGTGGGGGCCGGGTACGCCGGACTGACCGCCGCCAACCGCATCGGCCGGAACAGGCCGGTCACCCTCGTCGCACCGGAGGCCCGGTTCCTGCACCGGGTACGCCAGCACGAGGCCGCCGCCGGCCGGCCGGAACACCGGCCCGACATCGCCCACGTGCTCCGCGGACGCCGGGTGACCCACCGGCAGGCCCGCGTCACCGAGATCGACCTGACCGCCCGCAAGGTGTTCCTCGACTCCGGCGCACCCCTCGCGTACGACACCCTGGTGTACGCCCTCGGCAGCCGCACCGCCTTCCACGGCGTCCCCGGGGCCGCCGAGCACACCTACCCCGCCGAGCGCGCCGCCGAGCTGCGGCAGCGCATCGCCGACGCCCCCGCGCCCGGCACGATCGCCGTGGTCGGCGGCGGCGCCACCGGCATCGAACTCGCCACGGAACTCGCCGAGGCGCACCCGGCCTGGCGGATCGCACTCGTCTCCGCGGAGCGGATCGGCGGCTGGCTCTCCCCCAAGGGGCGCGGCCACGTACTGGCCGTGCTGGCACGGCTCGGCGTCCGGCTGCACGAGCACACCGAGGTCACCGGCGTCGGCCCCGACGGGCTGCGCACCGCGACCGGGCCGGTCCCCGCCGACCTCACCGTCTGGGCCGCCTCGATGGAACCGCACCCGCTCGCCGCCCGGGCCGGCCTCGCCGTCGCCCCGGACGGCCGGGCCGTGGTCGACGGGCAGCTCCGCTCCGTCTCCCACCCGGACGTCCACGTCGTCGGCGACGCCGCCGCCGTCGACCTGCCCGGCACCGGCCGGCTGCGGATGGGCTGCGTCACCGCCCAGCCGATGGGCCGCTACCTCGGACGGCTGCTCGGCGGACGCACCACCGAGCCGTTCACCTTCCGGTACGTCGTGCACTGCCTCAGCCTGGGCCGGCGGGAGGCCTTGGTGCAGCTGGTCCGCGCCGACGACGCGATGCGGCCGGCGGTGCTCACCGGGGCGGCCGGACGGCTCACCAAGACCCTGATCGTCAACGGCGTGGTGACCGGGCTGCGCTGAGCGGCGGGGGCGGGGCGGGGGTCCGGCGGGAGGCGGTGGCTCCTGGTTGCCTGGTTCCCGGAACGGCGGAGGGCCGCCGCACCGCACGTCGGATCGACTCCGACGTGCGGTGCGGCGGCCCTCGCGGTACCGGGCGGGCGCTACTTCTTCTCGCCCTTGGGGGCCTCGGCGTCGGTGGACAGCGCGGCGATGAAGGCCTCCTGCGGGACCTCCACGCGGCCGACCATCTTCATCCGCTTCTTGCCCTCCTTCTGCTTCTCCAGCAGCTTCCGCTTACGCGAGATGTCACCGCCGTAGCACTTGGCGAGGACGTCCTTGCGGATGGCGCGGACGGTCTCACGGGCGATGACCCGGGAGCCGATGGCCGCCTGGATCGGCACCTCGAACTGCTGCCGCGGAATCAGCTTCTGCAGCTTGCCGGCCATCATCACGCCGTAGTTGTACGCCTTGTCCTTGTGCACGATCGCGGAGAACGCGTCGACCGCGTCGCCGTGCAGCAGGATGTCGACCTTGACGAGGTCGGCCGCCTGCTCGCCGATCGGCTCGTAGTCGAAGGAGCCGTAGCCGCGGGTCTTGGACTTCAGGTGGTCGAAGAAGTCGAAGACGATCTCCGCGAGCGGGAGGGTGTAGCGCAGCTCGACGCGGTCCTCGGAGAGGTAGTCCATGCCCTGGAGGTTGCCGCGGCGGCCCTGGCAGAGCTCCATGATCGCGCCGACGAACTCGTTCGGCGCCAGGATGGTGCCGCGCACCACCGGCTCGTGGACCTCGGAGATCTTGCCGGTCGGGAACTCGCTCGGGTTGGTGACGGTGTGCTCGGTGCCGTCCTCCATCACCACCCGGTAGATCACGTTCGGGGCGGTGGAGATCAGGTCGAGGTTGAACTCGCGCTCCAGCCGCTCCCGGATGATCTCCAGGTGCAGCAGGCCGAGGAAGCCGCAGCGGTAGCCGAAGCCGAGCGCGACCGAGGTCTCCGGCTCGTAGACCAGCGCGGCGTCGTTCAGGCGCAGCTTGTCGAGGGCGTCGCGCAGCAGCGGGTAGTCCGAGCCGTCCAGCGGGTACAGGCCCGAGAACACCATCGGACGCGGGTCCTTGTAGCCGCCCAGCGCCTCGGTCGCACCCTTGTGCATCGAGGTGATCGTGTCACCGACCTTGGACTGCCGGACGTCCTTCACACCGGTGATGATGTAGCCCACCTCGCCGACGCCGAGGCCGTCCGCGACCTTGGGCTCCGGCGAGATGACGCCGATCTCCAGCAGCTCGTGCGTCGCGCCGGTCGACATCATCGCGATGCGCTCACGCTTGGTGAGCTGGCCGTCGACGACACGGACGTAGGTGACCACGCCGCGGTAGGAGTCGTAGACCGAGTCGAAGATCATCGCGCGGGCCGGGGCGTCCTTGACGCCGACCGGGGCCGGGATGTTGTCGACGATGTGGTCGAGCAGGTCCTCGACGCCCAGGCCGGTCTTGGCGCTGACCTTGAGCACGTCCGACGGGTCGCAGCCGATGATGTGCGCGATCTCCGCGGCGTACTTCTCCGGCTGGGCGGCCGGCAGGTCGATCTTGTTGAGGACCGGGATGATCGTGAGGTCGTTCTCCAGCGCCAGGTACAGGTTGGCGAGGGTCTGCGCCTCGATGCCCTGCGCCGCGTCGACCACGAGGACGGTGCCCTCGCAGGCGGCCAGCGAACGGGACACCTCGTACGTGAAGTCGACGTGGCCCGGGGTGTCGATCATGTTCAGGATGTGCGTGTTCCCGGTGTTGGCACCGGTCAGCGGCGCCCACGGGAGGCGGACCGCCTGCGACTTGATGGTGATGCCGCGCTCACGCTCGATGTCCATGCGGTCGAGGTACTGGGCGCGCATCTGCCGGGGGTCGACGACACCGGTGATCTGCAGCATCCGGTCGGCGAGCGTCGACTTGCCGTGGTCGATGTGGGCGATGATGCAGAAGTTGCGGATCACCGCCGGGTCGGTCCGGCTGGGCTGTGGCACGTTGCTGGGGGTCGCGGGCACCTTGGTCCGATTCTCCGTGTGGTCCGGGGGCCGGGGTGTCCGGGTCATCGCTGACCGGCTTCCCGGGGACCGGACGGGCTCGTCCGATCGATGTATGGCTCCCCCCATCCTCCCACGAGCCCGGGGCGCCGTGGCGGCCAGCTCTTCCGCCCGGCCGGACGGGCACGGAAGGACCTCCGCTCCTCCGCCCCCACCGGGGCCCGGCGGCGCTCCGCGGAGGGTCGGCGCCGCTCCGCGGGGAGTCGGCGGAGGGTCGGCGGCGCTCCGCGCAAGGGAGGGACCGCCGGCCGGCTGCACGGGCGCGGCCGGTTTGGGGACGGCCGACCGCCCCTGGTAGCGTGGGGCGCTGCACCCCGCCTTCGGCATGCCCTCTCAGCAGGTCACGGAATCCGGGGGTGCAACCCGTCAAGACCGATCAAGACAGACTGAGGCTCTTCGTGGCGAACATCAAGTCCCAGATCAAGCGCAACAAGACCAACGAGAAGGCGCGCCTGCGCAACAAGGCCGTCAAGTCCTCGCTGAAGACCGCGCTCCGCAAGGCCCGCGAGGCCGCCGCTGCCGGCGACTCCGCCAAGGCCACCGTGCTGGCCCGCGAGGCCTCCAAGGCCCTCGACAAGGCCGTCAGCAAGGGCGTCATCCACAAGAACCAGGCCGCCAACAAGAAGTCGGCGATCACCAAGCAGGTCAACGCCACCGTCTGATCGACGGTGACACGTCGGCACCGGTTCCGGTGACGACCCCCGGGCCAGGCCCGGACCGGACGGCTCAGCAGCGGCCCTCTACCCGCGCCCGCCGTCCACCCCCTCTCGGAGCAGCACCGGCCCTCTACCCGGAGCCCCGAGACGCTCGACTCCGTACCGCACGCGGCCTGCGTTCGCCACGCGGGTGCGGTACACAGCACCACCGACGCGCCTGATCACAGGCGCTCCGCCGACTGCCCGCCCGGTCTCGACCGGGCGGGCAGTCGGCGTTTCCGGGCCCGTCCCGCCGCGCGGTGAACGGTGGGCCGGTGGACGGTGCGACGGTTCACGGTGGACGCCGATCCAGGACGGGCCGGGGGCCGACCGATCGCGCCCGTCCGGGTCGGGTCGGGCCGGGTCCGCACGGCTGGGCGGTCGGGTTGCGCGCTCGGGCTGCGCGGTCGACACGGAGAGGCGGTGACCTCGACCGATTATCCTGTGACTCTCTGTCATGACATCTTCACCGGTATGGTTCGGTGCTACCACTCCGCCGGACGGCCACTTGGGGGCTCCGATGTCGACACCCACGCCGCCACCCCCGCATGCGGCACCGACCCGGGGCGCAGCGCCGACCGGGTACGGGCCCGGGACCGGGCCCGGTGGCTACGGGCAGGGTCCGCTCACAGGGACCGGATCGGCCGGCCACCTCGGGAACGGAGCCCCGGGCGGGCCGCCGACCGACCCCCGCACCGGACACGGCCGAGTCCCGGTACCCGTACCGGGAGCGGGGACGGGACCTGGGACGGGGACGGGGGCGGTCCCGGGGCAGTTGCCGACACCGGGTCAGGTCCCGACGCCGGGGCACGGCGGGACTGTCGGCGACGGCGCGACCGGTGCGGGCGGCGGGCGCGGCACCGGCCGGTCCGGACGGGCGCGCGGCCTGCTGTGGGGCGTGGGCGGGGTGCTGGCCGCCTCCGCCGTGTGGGCCACCGCGGTGCTGACCGTGCCGCAACTGGTGGCCACCGGCCGTCCCGTGCCGGGTGCCGGGCCGTACCGGCTCGTCGACGACGTCTGTGCGACGGCACCGCTCACGACCTTCGGGCAGCTCTACCCCTCGGAGTACGGCAAGCCCTACCACTACGCGACGCGGCACCCCGCGCTCGACGACATGTACTGCAGCCAGTACCTGAAGAAGACCGGGGCGGACACCGACTACGTCTCGCTGTACATCCAGGCGCAGTTGCACAAGGCCACCGACCCGCAGCCGGAGTTCGAGGCGCAGCGGGCCGGGCTCCTGCAGCGGAAGTACCAGATCACCTCGGTGCCGGACCTGGGCCAGGACGCCTACCTCGGCTACCTGGACGACCCGAGCACCTCCGACGCGAGCTGGCACTACATCACGCACGTGCTGTACGTCCGCGACCGGGGGCTGACGTACTACCTGAGCTGGTCCGGATCGTTCCAGGACGGCAAGACGAGCGCGCCGGACCGGGAGCAGATCCGTCAGGCCCTCGTCATCGACAGCCGCGACCTGATGCACGCGCTCGGCGGCTGACTGCACCTCTGCCGCCACGAGCCCGGGCCTGCCTGACCGGCGGCTCAGTACGAACGGGATCCGGACCGGGCCGCGCGGGCGACGGCGACGACCGCCCGCTCCAGCGCGTACGCCGGGTCGTCGGAACCGCCCTTGACCGCGGCGTCCGCCTGCGCGACGGCCGTGAGGGCGGCCGCGACGCCGTCGCCCGTCCAGCCGCGCATCTGCTGGCGCACCCGGTCGACCTTCCACGGCGGCATGCCCAGCTCCCGGGCGAGATCGGCCGGGCGCATGGAGCGTCCGGCCGTCGCCAGGCGGCCGATGCTCCGCACACCCGAGGCGAGCGCGTAGGTGATGCCGGTGGGCGGCTGCCCGACCGCCAGGGCCCAGCGCAGCCGTTCCAGCGCCTCGGCGGCGCGGCCCGTGACGGCGAGGTCGGCGACCTCGAAGCCGGTGGCCTCGGCGCGGCCGCTGTAGTAGCGGGCCACGGAGGCCTCGTCGATGGTGCCCTCGACGTCGGCGGTGAGCTGGCTGCAGGCGGCGGCGAGCTCGCGGAGGTCGCTGCCGAGCGCGTCGAGGAGTGCCTGGCACGCCTCCTGCCCGGCCGCCCTGCCCAACTGCCGGAACTCGTTGCGCACGAAGGCGAGCTTGTCGCCGCTCTTCGTGAGCTTGGCACACGGAACCTCGCGGCCCCCGGCCTTCTTCGCCGCGTCCAGCAGGCCCTTGCCCTTGGCCCCTCCGGCATGCACGAGGATCATGATGACCTCCTCCACCGGCGCGTCGAGGTACGCCTTGACCTCCTTGACCGACTCCGCGGAGAGGTCCTGCGCGGCGCGGACGACGATCACCTTGCGCTCGGCGAAGAGGGAGGGCGTGGTCAGCTCGGCGAGGCTTCCGGGCTGCAGAGCCCCGGGGGCGAGGTCCCGCACGTCGGTGTCCGGGTCGGCCGCCCGTGCGGCGGCCACCACCGCGGCCACCGCGCGGTCGAGCAGCAGCTCCTCCTGGCCGACCGCGAGGGTCAGCGGGGCGAGCAGGTCGTCGGGTGCACTCTTCCTGGCCATCGCGTACCAGGATCGCACGGGCCGCGGACACCCCCGGACCGTAACGCCGCAGGGCCGGTTGGAGAATGGTGCCGTGACCGAGAACCTCACCCGCCAACTGCTCGTCCTGCCCGACCGCGATGCCGCCGAGGAGGTGCTGGAGGAACTGGCGACCCGCTTCCCCGACCTCGACGATCCCGAGCTGGTGCGCGATGCGCTCGCCGGGGAGGACGACGCCGAGGACGCCCAGTGGCTGCTCGTCGTGGAAGCGCCGGAGGACGGATGGACGGAGGCGCAGCTCGCCGAACTCGACGCGGTGGCCCGCGCGCAGGAGGGGTGGCGCGAGGAGGACTGAGCCCTTGCCGCGCGCCCGGGACGAACCGGCGACGGGCGACGGGCGACGGGCGGCGAGGGTGGTATCGCGGGGCCCTGGCTCTCCGCCGCCGGGACGCCCGATCATGGGAATCATGGACATGGACCGCCGGGAACTCGCCGACTTCCTCCGACGCTGCCGTGAGCGTCTGAGCCCTCAGGACGTGGGCCTGCCCGCGGGGGCCAGGCGGCGCACCCCGGGGCTGCGGCGTGAGGAGGTGGTGCAGTTGGCCGGCATGTCGGCGGACTACTACATCCGGCTGGAGCAGGCCCGGGGTCCGCAGCCGTCCGTGCAGATGCTCGGCGCGCTCGCCCGGGCGCTGCGGCTGTCGGAGGACGAGCGCGACCACCTCCACCTGCTGGCCGGGCACCGCCCCCCGGCCGGCCGGCAGGCCGGGGACCACATCAGGCCGGCCCTGCTGCACCTGCTCGACCAACTGCGGGACACCCCGGCGCAGATCATCAGCGACCTCGGCGACCTGCTGGCCCAGAACGCCGTCGCCACGGCGCTGTTCGGCAGCGTGTGCTCACTGCGCGAGGGCGAACGGAACGTGGTCCTGCGGTGGTTCACCGATCCGACGGTCCGCCGGGCGTACGCGGCCGAGGAGCGTGACCACTGGAGCCGCGTACACGTGGCCGATCTGAGGGCGGCCGTCGTGCGACGGTCCAACGACGCCGCGTCCCGCGCGCTGGTGGCGCGGATCGCGGCGGCGAGCGAGGAGTTCGGGCGGCTGTGGGAGCTGCACGAGGTGGCGGTGCGCCGGACCAGCCGGATGAGTGTCGTGCACCCCGTGACGGGTCCGATCAGCCTGGACTGCGAGGCGCTGCTGACACCGACGGAGGACCAGCGCCTGCTGATCTTCACGCCGCCTCCCGGCACCTCGGCGGCAGGGCAGCTCGAACTGCTGCGGGTGGTCGGAACCGAACGCTTCGACTCGCCCGACCGCCGCAGCACCGGCACCATCGGCACCACCACCGGTACCACCACCAGCACCACCGGGACCGCCACCGGAAGGTGAGCGGAGGGGGACGGGCGGGCCTCACGGATGCCGTCCCGTGGCCACCCCGAGTCGGCCCGGGCCGCCCACGACGGCGATGTCCCCGGCCCGGTCGGTCCGCAGGACGGTCGCCCCGAGCGCGGTGAGCCGGTCCACCGTCCGGGCCGCCGGATGGCCGTACGGGTTCTGCCGGCCGCACGAGACGAGGGCGAGCCTCGGGTGGAGCGCACCGGCCAGGTCCCAGTCCTGGTGGGCCGAGCCGTGGTGCGCCACCTTGAGGACGTCGACGCGGGCGGGGGGTGGACCCGCCCTGAGCAGGGCGGCCTGGGCCGGCGGTTCGAGGTCGCCCAGCAGGGCCATCCGCAGTGTGTCGCCGGGCGGTCCGACGGTGGCGATCAGGGCGATGCTGGCGTTGTTCGCCCCCGGGGTGGCCGGGCCGAGGGTGTCGTCCGGCCAGAGCACGTCCCAGGACAGCTCCGGGCCGGCGGTCCGGTGCTCACCGCGGTCGGCGCGGAGCACCGGGATGCGGGCGGCGCTCGCCCAGCGCAGCACGCGGGCCTGTTCGCCCGGGGGTGAGCCGAGGAGCGTCACCTGGAGTGCCCCGACGCTCCGCCCGTGCACGACGCCGGGCACACCCTCGACGTGGTCGGCGTGGAAATGGCTGAGGATCAGCAGCGGGATGCGGGTGACGCCCAGGCGGCGCAGGCAGGCGTCGGCGGCCGCGGGATCGGGCCCGGCGTCCACGACCACGGCGGTCCGCGGGGCGACCGGAAGCACCGTCATGTCGCCCTGGCCGACGTCGCACATCGCGAATCGCCAGCCGGGCGGCGGCCAGCCGGTGGCGATCCGGACCAGGGCGGGTGGGCGCAGCAGCACGACGGCGAGCACCAGGGCGACACTCACCGCCAGAGCGGCCCTGACCCGCTGCGGGGCGGTGCGGCCCGCGGCCAGGAGCGGCGGGAGCGCCCAGCAGAGGGCGAGGGTGACACCGGCGAGCAGCGCGGCACCGGTGGGCCCGGTGGGCCACCCGAACAGCGCGCCCGGCAGGGCCGCGCCGTGGCGGGCGACGGCCGCCAGCCAGCCGGTGGGCAGCGCCGCGAGGTCGACGAGCAGCCGGGCTGCGGACGGCGCCGTCGGGGCAACGGCAAGGGCGGCGAAGCCGAGCAGCGTGGCGGGGGCGACGGCCGCCTCGGCGAGCAGGTTGCAGGGGACGGCCACCAGGCTGACCCGGGGCGCGAGCAGGATGGTGACGGGTGCGCAGCATGCCTGGGCGGCGGCGGTGGCCGCGACGGCGGTGGCGAGGAAGCCGGGCCAGCCGCGGCGGCGGAGGGCGTCGGCCCATCGCGGTGCGAGGGTGAGCAGTCCCGCGGTGGCGAGCGTGGACAGCAGGAAGCCGTAGGAGCGGGAGAGCTGGGGATCGAGGAGGACCAGCAGCAGCACGGCTCCGGACAGGGCCGGAACGCCCTGCCGGGGGCGGCCGGTGGCGAGGGCCAGCAGGCCGATGAGGCCGGTGGCAGCGGCCCGGAGGACGCTGGGTTCCGGGCGGCACACGGTGACGAAGGCCAGTGTGAGTACGGCGCCGCAGAGGACGGTCGTGCGGGTTCGGAGTCCGAGGAGGCCGGCCAGGCCGCCGCGGCCGGCCTCGCCGGGTCGGCGCGGTGCGCCGGTCAGGACGGCCATGACGATGGCGAGGTTCGCGCCGCTGACCGAGGTCAGGTGGCCGAGGTCGGTGGCGCGGAAGGCCTCGCGGAGGTCGTCGGGGAGCCTGGAGGTGTCGCCGACGACCAGGCCGGGGAGCAGCCCGCGGGTGTCCGGCGGGAGGTGGTCGGCTGCGCTGCGGAGCCCGGCGCGGAGCCTGGCGGCGGCCTGCTGCGGCCGGTTCGGGCCGGACAGCTGCCGGGGCGGTCCGTGGACGGTGAGGCGCGCCGCGCTGCCCGGGCGGGCCGCCGTCCCGGTGGTGGGAAGGGTGACGTCCGCGGCGACCCTGGTCGACGGCACGAGTGTGCGCCACTGGGCGATGTCCGGGGCGCGGACGACGACCTGCACGGGGGTGTGGACGGTGACGGCGGGCCGGTCGGGCTCGCCCGGGAAGCGGACACGCTCCACGACGGCGTCGAAGGTCACCGTGGTCTGGCCGGGGACGGTGCCGCGCACCCGGCCGGTCCGGGCCGTCGGGTCGCCGGCGAGGGTGAGGTCGACCGACAGCCGGACGGCCGGAGCCTGGGTCGACAGCGGTGACGGCGAGGGCGGCCCGTGGGCGGGCGACGGCGGAGGCAGCGGCCGGGCCAGCTCCGGGATCGGCCCCCGGTGGAGGTCCGCGGTGTGCAGGACGGTGGTCAGGGTGGCCGCCGCCGCGGTGAGGAGGACGGCGGCCATCAGGGGAAGCGTGCGGGCCGGCAGCCGGCGTACGTCCGCAGGGCGGTCTGCGGGCCGCCGGAGCAGCAGGACGGCCGTGCTCGTGACCAGCAGCGCGGCGACGACGAGCAGCGGATGGTGCCGCGGTGCCACGCCGAGGACGGCCGAGGTCACCGCCCACGCCGTGAGGGCGGGCACCAGGAGCCGCAGGTCGGGCCTGGCCTCACCGGGGTCGGGCGGGGCGTGGTCGCGCCGCTCCGGGCGGGCTGGCCGTACGGGGCCCCCGGTCCGGGTGCGGATGGTCGTCATGTTGCTCCCTCCGTCGGAGTCGGGGCTCGCGTCGTAGCGGGTTCGCGGTACAGGGGTGTTCGGTGCAGGGGTGTGCGGCCGCGGGGTCCGGCCGGGCGGACTCGGGCCGTCAGAGCGTGAGCAGGCTCCTGATCTCGGAGAACTTCTTCTCGCCGATGCCGGGCACCTGTCTGAGCTGGTCGATCGAGCGGAACGGCCCGTGCTCCTGCCGGTACAGGAGGATCCGCTGCGCCAGCGTCGGGCCGACCCCGGGCAGGGTGTCCAGCTGCGCCGCGGTCGCCTGGTTGAGGCTGACCAGGGCTGCCCGGCCGGGGGCCGTCCCGGTCTGGCCCGCGGGGGCACCGACGAGAATCTGTTCGCCGTCGCCGAGCACGCGGGCCAGGTTGAGCCCGTCGGTGTCCGTACCGGCCAGGGCTCCCCCGGCGGCGCGCAGGGCGTCGGCCACCCGGGATCCGGTGGGGAGGGTGCGGAGGCCCGGGTGTTCGACCTTCCCGGCGACGTCCACGACGACGGTGGGGGCCGGCGAGCCGGGCGGGCCGGTGGTGTCGTGGGTGGCTGCCGGTGCGCTGCTGGCCGCCGCGGCCGGGACGGTCACCGCTTCGGGCCGGTTCAGCCAGAAGTGCTGGACGGCGTAGCCGACGGCGAGCAGGAGCAGCGCGGCGAGGCCGAGCGCAGCCCGCCGGTCGAGGGTGAGGCCGGGCGGAAGGGCGAAGGCGAGCCGTCGTGCCTGGGCCGACCGCGGAACGTCGGTCGGTGCGGGCCCGGGAGCGGTGGCCTCACCGAACGGCGAGCCGAGGTCGGGCGGCGGTCCGGCACCGTGCGCGGCCGGCGGGCCGTCCCGGACGTGGCGACGGCCGCGCACGGACCGCCGCCCGCGCGGTGGGGCCGGCGGCGGTCGGCCGTCACCCGTGCCCGGTCGGCCGCTGCTGCCCGGCCCCTGCGGACGCTGGGCGGTCGGCCCGGCGCCGCCGGGTGCCGGACCGCCGCCGGACGTGTCCGGCGGCAGCCTGAGGGGGCGGCCGTCGGCGGCCGCGGGGCTGCCGCGCAGGGCGGAGGTGAGCAGGACGGCCAGCCGTCGCCGGACCGTCTCGGTGGTCTCTCGGCGCCGTGCGGCGCCCGGGATGATCGTCCTCATGCCGAGGACGGTACGGATCTCCCCCGGCCGTCCTCGGGCACCGCGATCCGCCTGTGGACAACTCGGCCCTGTGGACAACGGGTGTCCCCCGGACGGGTGGGGACCGCGTCCGGACGAGTGACAACCGCGTGCAGGAGGGAACCCGTCGGCCGCCGCTCAGCAGCGCGGCGAGACCACCACCGCCAGCAGTCCGGGGCCGACGTGCGCACCGATGACGGCGCCGACCTCGCCGACGTACAGGTCGCGGAGCCCGGGCACGCGCTGCCGCAGGCGTTCGGCGAGCGGTTCGGCGCGTTCGGCGGCGGCCAGGTGGTGGACGGCGATGTCCACCTCCGCGTCGCCGGCGCGGTCCACCGCGATCTCCTCCAGCCGGGCGATCGCGCGGGAGGCCGTGCGCACCTTCTCCAGCGGTTCGATGCGCCCGCCCGAGAGGTGGAGCAGCGGCTTGACGGCGAGGGCCGAGCCAACCAGGGCCCGGGCGGCGCCGATCCGTCCGCCGCGCCGCAGGTGTTCGAGGGTGTCGACGTAGAAGAAGCCGCTGCAGGCGGCGGACCGGCGGACGGCGGCCGCCGCGGCCTCGGCAGGTCCGAGTCCGGCCTCCGCCGCCTGGGCGGCCGTCAGGACGCAGTGGCCGAGCGCCATGCCGACCAGGCGGCTGTCGACCACCTCGACCGGGATCTCCGCCTCGGCGGCGGCCAGCACGGCCGCCTCGTAGGTGCCGGAGAGCTCGGACGAGAGGTGCACCGACACGACTCCGGTGGCCCCGGCCTCTGCCGCTGCGCGGTAGGCGCCGGCGAAGGTCTCGGGGCTGGGACGGGACGTCGTCACCCGCCGCTTGGCCCGCAGGGCCTCGGCGACGTCCTTCGGCGAGATCTCGACGCCCTCGGTGAGGACCTCGTCCCCGACGGCGACGCTGAGGGGCACCACCTCGATCCGGTGCCGGTCGACGGCGTCCTGGGGGAGGTAGGCCGTGGAATCGGTGACGAGGGCGAGGTGGCCGGGCATGAGCCGGAGGTTACTCCGCGACCGGCGCAGATGACAGCGGCCGCCCTCCCCCGGACGGCCGCGCGCCCGTCCCCGGGGCCCGGGGCCGTCCCGCCGGTCGGCACGGACGCGCCGCCGCCGAGCGGCCTGACCCGTCCTGGCTCTCGTACTGGCCCTCGTACTGGTGTCGGCCCTGACGCCGGCCCTGACGCCGCGCCACCTTCCGGCCGGGCGGCCGGCGGGGAGGGGTGTCCGGTGCGGCGTGCCTACGCACCACCGGTGTGCGGCTTGCGCAGCCGGTCGGCCAGCCGGTTCAGCGGCTCGCCGAGCCCGAGGACGTCCTCGGCCCGCAGGCGTCCGCCGGTGCCGAGCCCCTTCGGCCCGTCGCCGGCTGCGGACGAAGCCTGCGCGGCCGACGCGGCAGGCCCGGCAGGCGCGGCAGGCGCGGCCCCCGGAGCGGCGTCCGGGCCCGCGACGCGGTCCCAGTGCCGGAGCGCACCGGCCTCGTCCTCGCACTCCCGGCCGAGCCTGGCCAGTTCGTCGTCGGCGAAGCGCCGCATCCGGTCCTGGGCGGCCCAGCGCATGGCCTCCGCGGAGTGGGTGATCCGCCCGGCGCGCTCCTTCAGCTCGGGCAGCCGGGCGGCGAGGCGGCCGGGGTCGGGCTCGCGTTCCAGGGTGCGCATCTCGCGGTCGAGTTCGGCGGCGTGCGCGTCGAGGCGGGCCAGCAGCTGGAGGGATTCGGAGAGCTGGGAGTCCTCGGCCACCCCGGCTTCGAGTACCTGCCGGGTCGCGTCGAGCGAGGTGCGCAGCGACAGGCGGGCGGAGGCGAGCTGCCCCTGCGAACCGGGCTTGGCAAAGGACTTGGCCCGCAGGGCGGCGTTCTCGACGGCGCGCCGGGCTTGGGCCTCGTGCCGTTCGACCTTGGCCGCGACGGCCTTCGCGGCCTTGACCGTGCCGACCACGGCCATGACGGCACCCGCCATGACGAACAGCACTACCAGGGCGATCACCACGCCGAGCGCGTCCATCCCTACCCCACTTCCCCGGTGCCCGCCGGGGCCCGGTCGCCGGTGCGGCCCGCGCGGCCGCCCTGGAACCTCCACCGTAGCCTCCGGGGCGCTCGGTGCGGAGCCTCTGCGGCCTGCGGACGGCAGAGATCAGGGTGAGCTCAGGGACCTCTCAGGGCTTGATCGGGGCCGCAGGGGCGGGGATCCGTACCGCCCCCGGGTCCGGGCGGTGCTCCACGCCCGTGCGGGCCGCCGAAGATCCCGGGCCCGAACCGAACCGCCCGGAACCGCACCGCACCACACCGGCCCGCGCAGAGCCGCACCCGCACCCGCACAGAGCCGCACCGCACCGCACCCGCACAGAACCGGCCGCCGCAGAACGGCCGACGGGCCGGGTGCCCCCGAGGGAGCACCCGACCCGTCGTGCGGTCCGCGTCGGCAGCCCGCGCGGGGCGGCCGTCACGGGCGTCAGCCGGTGACGATGTTGACCAGCTTCGGCGCCCGCGCGATGACCTTGCGCACCGGTGCGTCGCCGATGGCGGCGACGACCAGCGGCTCGGCCAGGGCCAGGGCCTCCAGGTCGGCGTCGGAGATGTCGGGCGCGACCTCCAGGCGGGCCTTGACCTTGCCCTTGATCTGGACGACGCAGGTGACGGTCTCGTCGACGACGTACGCCGGGTCGGCGACCGGGTAGTCGGCGAAGGCCAGCGAGTCGGCGTGGCCCAGGCGGTGCCACAGCTCCTCGGCGACGTGCGGGGCCAGCGGGGCGATCAGCAGGACGATCTGCTCGGCGACCGGCCGCGGGGTGGAGCCGCGCTTCACCAGGAAGTTGTTCAGCTCGATGGCCTTGGCCACGGCCGTGTTGAACCGCAGGCCGGCCATGTCGCCGCGGATGCCGTCGATGGCCTTGTGCAGGGCGCGCAGGGTGGCCTCGTCGGGCTCGTCGTCGGTGACGACCAGCTCGCCGGTGGCCTCGGAGACGATGTTGCGCCACAGGCGCTGCAGGAAGCGGTACGAGCCGATGACGGCGCGGTCGTCCCAGGGGCGGGAGACGTCCAGCGGGCCCATCGACATCTCGTACAGGCGCAGCGTGTCGGCGCCGTACTGGTCGGCGAACTCGTCGGGGGCGATGGCGTTCTTCAGGGACTTGCCCATCTTGCCCGCCTCGCGGCGGACCTGCTCGCCCTCCCAGAAGAAGGCGCCGTCGATCTCCTCGACCTCGGCGGCGGGCACCGGGAAGCCCCGCTCGTCGCGGTAGACGTCGGCGGTGATCATGCCCTGGTTGAACAGCTTGTGGAACGGCTCGACCGAGGAGACGTGGCCCAGGTCGTGCAGCACCTTGTGCCAGAACCGGGCGTACAGCAGGTGCAGCACCGCGTGCTCGGCACCGCCGACGTACAGGTCGACGCCACCGGCCGGCTTGTCGGCCGTCGGGCCCATCCAGTAGGCCTCGTTGGCGGGGTCGACGACCTTCGCGGAGTTGACGGGGTCGATGTAGCGCAGCTCGTACCAGCACGAACCCGCCCAGTTGGGCATGGTGTTGGTCTCGCGGCGGTAGGTCTTCGGACCGTCGCCCAGGTCCAGCTCGACGGTGACCCAGTCCGCGTTGCGCGACAGCGGGGTCTTCGGGGTGGAGGCGGCGTCGTTCGGGTCGTAGGTGTGCGGCGAGTAGTCCTCGACCTGCGGCACCTCGACGGGCAGCATCGACTCGGGCAGCGCGTGCATGGCGCCGTCCTCGCCGTAGACGATCGGGAAGGGCTCGCCCCAGTACCGCTGGCGGCTGAACAGCCAGTCGCGCAGGCGGTAGTTGACGGTGCCCTCGCCGATGCCGCGGGCGGCCAGCCACTCGGTGACGCGGGCCTTGGCGTCGACGACGCCCAGGCCGTTCAGCGACAGGTCGGCGTGCGCGGAGTTGACGATCGCGGCGTCGTAGGACGCGAAGGCGTCGTCCCAGGCGGACGTGTCCTGGTCGCGGCCGTCGGTGGGCTCGACGACGCAGCGGATCGGCAGGCCGAAGGCGCGGGCGAACGCGAAGTCGCGGTGGTCGTGGGCGGGCACGGCCATGATGGCGCCGGTGCCGTAGCCCATCAGCACGTAGTCGGCGATGAAGACGGGCACCTGCTCGCCGCTGACCGGGTTGGTCGCGTACGCGCCGGTGAAGACGCCGGTCTTGATCTTGGCGTCGACCTGGCGCTCGACGTCCGACTTGGCGGCGGCCTCGGCGCGGTAGGCGGCGATCGCCTCGGCGGGGGTGGCGGCGCCGCCCGTCCAGTCGGCGCGCACGCCGGCCGGCCACGCGGCGGGAGCGATGGCGTCGACCAGGGCGTGCTCGGGGGCCAGCACCATGTAGGTGGCGCCGAACAGCGTGTCGGGGCGGGTGGTGAAGACGGTGATCGCCTCGCCGCCGGCGACGGCGAAGTCGACGCGGGCGCCCTCGGAGCGGCCGATCCAGTTGCGCTGCTGCAGCTTGATGGCCTCGGGCCAGTCCAGCAGGTCCAGGTCGGCGATCAGGCGGTCGGAGTAAGCGGTGATGCGCATCATCCACTGGCGCAGCTTCGACTTGAACACCGGGAAGTTGCCGCGCTCGGAGCGGCCGTCCGCGGTGACCTCCTCGTTGGCCAGCACCGTGCCCAGCCCGGGGCACCAGTTGACCGGCACCTCCTTGGAGTACGCCAGCCGGTACTCGCCCAGCACCTCGTCGCGCTCGACCGCGGACAGCTCGGACCAGGCGCGGCCGCCCGGCACCTCGCGCGAGCCGTCGGTGAACTGCGCGACCAGCTCGGCGATCGGACGGGCCCGGCCGGCCGCCTCGTCGTACCAGGAGTCGAAGATCTGCAGGAAGATCCACTGCGTCCAGCGGTAGTAGTCCGGGTCGATCGTGGCGATGGAGCGCCGCGCGTCGTGGCCCAGGCCCAGGCGCCGCAGCTGGCGGCGCATGTTGGCGATGGCCGCCTCGGTGGTGATGCGGGGGTGCTCGCCGGTCGCGACGGCGTGCTGCTCGGCGGGCAGGCCGAACGCGTCGTAGCCCAGCGTGTGCAGGACGTTGTGCCCGGTCATCCGCTGGTAGCGGGCGTACACGTCGGTGGCGATGTAGCCCAGCGGGTGGCCGACGTGCAGGCCGGAGCCGGAGGGGTACGGGAACATGTCCATGATGAAGCTGTGCGGCTTCGCGGCGACGTCGCCGGCCGCGCCGTCGGCCAGCGGGCCGGACGGGTTGGGGGCGTTGAACGTCCCCTCCTTCTCCCACAGGTCCTGCCAGCGGGACTCGATCTCGGCGGCCAGCGCCGCGCCGTAGCGGAAGGGCTCGGAGGCGGCCTCGGCCGCGCCGGAAGCAGGGGTCGTCGTCTCGCTCATGGTCCTTCGGGCTCCATCGTCATCAGTCAGCGGACCTGCGCCGTACACCCGGCGCGCGCTCGACGCGCCCGGGCCGTCCTCGAAAAGCAAAAAACCCCTCGCAGGAGGGGTCGCCACGCCGACTCCGGCCCCGGGCCGGTCCTGGTCAGCGCGGCCGGCTAAGGAGCAGGCGCACGGTTCGCATGGGCTCAGGGTACCGCAAGGGCCCTTGCCCTCCGGTGCGCATTTCCCCCGTGCACGGACCGCGGCGCCGGCCGGTGCGGCGGCGGTTTCTAGCGGGCGGCCGCGGCGGTGCCGTCCTGCTCCCGGGAGGCCGTGTCGAAGTCGCGCAGGGCCCGGGCCACCCGGGCGGACTGCATGCCCGACGCCAGGTGCCGGGCCCGGTCCGCGGTGCGGGCCGCCTCCTCGTGGGCGCCGGTGCGCCGGTACGCGTCGGCGAGGCGCACCATCAGCAGCGCCCGGGCGCGGGCGCGTTCCGGGGGGAGCGCGGCGACCGCGTCGGCGAGCATGCGCTGGGCACGCTCGTACTCGCCGAGGAAGAGGTGCGCCTCGCCGATCATGCCGGCGAGGTCGGCGCGTTCCTGCACGTGCTCCTCCTCGCCGTCGAGGGCCTGGAAGGCGCGTTCGGCGACGGCCTCGGCGCTGATCTGCTCGCCCTTGCGGCCGTGGGCGCGGGCGATCCGGCCGAGTTGGAGGGCGCGTTCACGCGGGGTCAGCACCTCGTCCGCGGCGCGCAGTGCGGTGGAGAGCATGGCGACGGCGTCCAGGCCGCGCCCGCCCGAGTTGTACGTCGCCTGCACGGCGAGGCAGCCGACCACGCTCACGCCGAGCCGGGGTTCGCCGGAGACGTGGGCGGCGCGCAGGGCGGCGACGAAGGCGCGCTGCGCCGCGGCGTCGTTGCCCATGTCGTAGTTGGCCCATCCGACGAGCCGGGCGAGGCGTCCGGCGGCGCCGTAGAGCTGCCGGCCGAGGTGCTCGTCGTACGCGCCGAGCTCCAGGAGCTTGCCGACCATGGCGAGTTCGGCCTTGGCGGGGTCGAGGATCAGGCCGCCGCCGAAGGCGCGTTCGAGGCGGCGTTTGCTGTCGTGGGAGAGCCGGAGGTCGCCGAGCTGCTCGGGGGCGACGAGCAGCGCGCCCGAGCCGCCGGTGACTTCGGGCGGCGGGGACGCCCAGTGCCGGGCGGCCTGTTCGAGTTCGTCGCCGCGGAAGAGGTCGGTCAGCCGGACGGGTGCCGCGTCGGCGCCCGCCTCGCGGAGTGCGGTCTGGGCCGTGTCGGCCGTCCACGGGTCGGTGAGCAGGCGCGGCGAGAGGACCTTCGCTCCGCGGCCACTTCCCATGCGGCCCCACAGCTGCTCGTAGGTGACCGCTATGCCGACGGCCCGGCCGAGCACCTCGCAGACGGTCTGGTCGTGCGGGGCGCGCGGCACCATGCCGCGGTCGCGCCACTTGTAGGGCGCGGTGGAGCTGATCGCGAGGCCGGGCGGGAGCCCGGTGTTCACCTCGCGGGCGAGCCGCTCGGGGCTCCACCCGAGCTGGTGGAGGATCCGGGCGAGCTCTTCGTTCCGCTTGCGCACCAGGTCGGCCATACCTCGACGGTAGCGGGCGGGCCGCGGGCGGGGGTAGGCGATCGGCGCAACGACGGAAGGGCCGCCCTCCCGGAGGAGAACGGCCCTTCATCTTCTGTGGAGCTACGGGGAATTGAACCCCGGACCTCTTGCATGCCATGCAAGCGCTCTACCAACTGAGCTACAGCCCCGCGCAGTGGTCACCGGCCGTTTCCCCCGGCGACATCGACCACTTTACACGGTCGCGGGGGTGCTCCCTAATCAGTTCCCCGGGGCGGGCCACCGCGCTCCTCCGCACCGTCGCACCGACCTGACCAGGGCCGCACCGGGGAAGGCCGCGAGGGCGGGGCCCGCCCGGACCGCCGCCGCCCGGGCGCCGCCGGCAGGCCCGGCGATCATGGGAGCCGCCCGGCGGCGCCGCGCGGGACGGGCCTCCGCGACCCGACCGGGCGGGCTCTCCCCCGGCACCCGCCGCACCGCCTCCGGGCCCTCCGCGGGCTGCGCACGGGCCGCACGCGGTCTCCCCGCTTCCCCGCACCCTGCGGCCCCCTCCGCGGGCCGTACGCAACCTCCCGCATCCCCGCCACCCTGCGCTCCCCTCCGCACCCGCGGGCAGGGCCGGCGGGCACCGCGGCAGCGGTCCCGCACACGCCGTGAACGCCGAAGGCCGCCATCCGGATCGGATGGCGGCCTTCGGAACCACTGTGGAGCTACGGGGAATTGAACCCCGGACCTCTTGCATGCCATGCAAGCGCTCTACCAACTGAGCTACAGCCCCGCGACACGTGCGGCCCGGGTGACCCGGCCACTGGTGCGGAGTGGAGCTACGGGGAATCGAACCCCGGACCTCTTGCATGCCATGCAAGCGCTCTACCAACTGAGCTACAGCCCCGCAGTCCCGGATTGGCGCTTTCCTGTCGGTCTGCGCTCCTCGCTGCGAACGAGGAAGACTCTAGCCGGTCCGGCCCGGAACTGCGAAATCGCCTCCCGGGCCGGGCTCAGGTCTCGTCGCCGATGACCGGCTGCGGCAGCGTGCCGGCGTTGTGCTCCAGCAGCCGCCACCCGCGCGCGCCCTGTCCGAGCACCGACCAGCAGCAGTTCGACAGGCCGCCGAACCGCTCCCACAGCACCGGGTCGATGTCGAGCAGCCGACCGATCATGGTGCGGATCGTCCCCCCGTGGCTCACCACCACGAGGGTGCCGTCCTCGGGCAGCTTCTCGGCCGCGGCCAGCACCACCGGTACGGCCCGGTCGGCCACCTCGGTCGCCAGCTCGCCGCCGCCGCGGCGCACCGGGTGGCCCTGCGCCCAGGCTTCGTACTCCTCGGCGAAACGCGCCCGGATCTCGGCGTTGGTGAGGCCCTGCCACTCCCCGGCGTAGGTCTCGCGCAGGCCCTCGTGGTGCTGCACGTCCAGCCCGGTCACCCTGGCCAGCTCCGCGGCGGTGCGGGCGGCACGCTGCAGGTCGGAGGAGATCAGGAGGTCGGGCCTGAGGCCGGAGAGCAGCCGGGCGGCCCGCTGCGCCTGGAAGACGCCCTGGTCGGTGAGCGGGATGTCGGTGGACCCCTGGAACCGGGATTCGAGGTTCCAGGCGGTCTGGCCGTGCCGCCAGAAGACGATGCGCGGCCCCCGCGCGGCGCGGCTCAGCTCTCGTCTCCGGCGGTCGCGTTGCCCGCGGCGTCGGTCAGCGCACCGTCGGGGCGGTTGCGGGTGGCCAGGGCGTCGGCGGGCAGCGGCAGCTCGGGGCAGTCCTTCCAGAGCCGGTCGAGGGAGTAGAAGGAGCGCTCCTCGGAGTGCTGGACGTGCACGACGATGTCCAGGTAGTCGAGGAGGATCCAGCGGCCCTCGCGCTCGCCCTCGCGGCGTACGGGCTTGACGTCGAGCTGCTCGCGCAGCTGGTCCTCGATCTCCTCGGCGATCGCCCGCACCTGGCGGTCGTTGGCCGCGGAGGCGATGACGAAGGCGTCGGTGATCGACAGGACGTCGCTGACGTCGAAGGCGATGACGTCGTGCGCCAGTTTGTCCGCGGCCGCCTGTGCGGCGACGTTGATCAGTTCCTGGCTATGGTCAGTGGCAGTCACGGTGCTCTTCCGGCTCGTCTGTGTGGTTACCCCACCAGGATCTCACGAACGCCCCGGGCCCCCGGCCGGTTATGGCAGGGGGCCTGTGCGGGAGGGCCGGGCGGCCGCGGGGCGCGACGGTCAGCCGTCCGCCTTGGGCAGGCCCTTGTAGTCCTTGCCGAGCACGACGACGAGGTCGGTGCTCTGCGGACCCGCCACCTTCTTCGCGGCCTCCGGCTGGAGTCCGAGCGCCCCGGCCAGCGTGCGGGCGGCCTCGGCGCGGGCGTCGTCGGTGTAACGCACCTCACTGGCGGCCTGCGCGGTGCCGGGCTTGGTGCTGCCGGGCACGACCTCCATGCCGGCGTTCATGGCCTGCACCGAGGCGTCGTTCACCGCGGTGCCGGTGCCCGAGGCGTTCAGGAAGGAGACGCGGGGGACGCTGCCGGTGGAGGTGGCGTTCTTCACGGTGCCGCCGAGCACGTCCTTGACCTGCTGACCGGCGGCCGCGTCGAGCGTGCCGTCGGCGGCGGCCTTCAGCGTCTGGGTGCCGAGGTGACCGGCGTCGGCCTGCTTGGCGAGCTGGGCGAGCACCCCGGCGAGCGCCTTCTCCGGCAGGGAGGGGTCGAGCACCGCGTTCATCCGGTGCACGTCGTCCGTGGCCTCGGTGAGGTCGGTGGGCATGGCGTGCAGCACGGCCGCCATGACCTGCCCGAAGCGGGCCAGCTGGGCGTCCCGCCCCTCGTCCGGGCCCTGCAGGGTGGCGTACGCCACGGCGGCCTGGCCGTTCAGCGCGGTGCCCTTGCCGGCGGCGGCGAGCACCTTGCCGTCGGCGTCCTTCACCTCGGCGTTCGTGTCCACGGTGATGCCGCCGAGCTGCGCCACGAGCAGCGTCAGGTACGGGGTGTCGAGGCGCCAGGTGCCGGCGACGGGGGCGCCGAGCACCGCGGCGAGGCCCTCCCGGGTGCCGGACGGGCCGAGGTCGTCGAGGGCCGTGCCGGTGCTGGTGGTGCCGCTGTCGCCGCCGGGCAGCTTGAGGGTGTCGGGGAGGAGCAGCACGGTGCCCTTGCGCCCGGAGACGTCGTCGACGAGCAGGGCGGTGCTGACCTTGCCCTTGAGGTCGCGCAGGTGCACCACGCTGACCTGTCGGCCGCCGGCGGCCGCGGCCGCGGAGGCGCCGCTGTCGCGGCCGGTCCACCAGACGTAGCCGCCGACGCCGCCGCCCGCCACGGCGACCGTGACGGCGAGCGCCACGAGCCGGTTGCGGAGCTTGCGGCGGCGTTCGGCCCTCACCTCGCTGCGCGACTCGGCGAACTTCAGCCAGTCGATGACGTCCTCGGACTCCTCCGCCTCCTCGTCGACGAAGGTGAACTCGCCCGTCTCGTAGTTCGGGTCGCCGGCCTGCCGGCGGGCCTCGCGTCCGCCGCCGACCTGCTCGGACGGCTGCGCGGGCACGGTCGGGGCCGGGGCCCGGACGGGTCCGGGCCGGGGCGGGGCGGCGACCGGCGCGACGTGCTGCAGCGGCGGCTGCGGCACGGGCGGCTGCCGCACCGGCTGCACCGGCACGGACGGCTGCTGGTACGGGTCCTGGACGTAGCCCTGCTGCCCGTGGCCGGCGTACGGGTCCTGCCCGCCGACCGGCTGCTGCTGGTAGTAGCCCTGCTGCTGGCCCTGCTGCGGCTGCTGCGGGTACCCCTGCTGCTGATAGCCCTGCGGGTAACCGCCCTGCTGCGGCGCGGGCGCCTGCTGCTGGTGGTAGCCCTGCTGCGGGTAGCCCTGCTGCTGGTGAGCGGACTGCTGGTGGGCGGGCTGCGCGTACGGGTCCTGCGGGTACGGCTCCTGCGGGTAGCCGCCCGTGTACGGGTCGCCGGGCTGCTGCTGGCCGTACGCGTCGTGGCCGTAGGCGTCGTGGCCGTCCTGGCCCTCGTAGGCGTAGCCCTGCTGCGGGTGCTCGGGCCGTCCGTAGGGGTCCTGCCCGTTCGGGGCGTACGGGTCGTACGGGTACCCCTGCGGTCCGCCGCGGTCTGCCGTTCCGGTCACGCCGTCCCTCCCGGGATCAGGGCTGGGCCGGCGCGTAGAGCGCCCGCTTGTCGATGTAACGGACCACGCCGTCCGGGACGAGGTACCAGACCGGCTCGCCCTTGGCGACCCGGTTGCGGCAGTCCGTGGAGGAGATGGCCAGTGCGGGCACCTCCACCAGGGAGACGCCGCCGGCCGGAAGACCGGCGTCCGACAGAGTGTGCCCCGGCCGGGTGCACCCGATGAAGTGGGCGAGCGCGAAGAGTTCCTCGGAGTCCCGCCAGGAGAGGATCTGGGCGAGGGCGTCGGCGCCGGTGATGAAGAACAGCTCGGCGTCGGGGTGCAGGTCGCGCAGGTCGCGCAGGGTGTCGACGGTGTAGGTCGGACCCTGCCGGTCGATGTCGATCCGGCTCACCGAGAACTGGGGGTTCTCCGCGGTGGCGATGACCGTCATGAGGTAGCGGTCCTCGGCCGGGGTGACGTGGCGGTCCGACTTCTGCCAGGGCTGCCCGGTCGGTACGAAGATCACTTCGTCGAGGTGGAAGGCGCTCGCCACCTCGCTGGCGGCGACCAGGTGCCCGTGGTGGATCGGGTCGAAGGTGCCGCCCATGACGCCTATGCGCTTCCCCGCCCCGCCCGTGCCTGCGGAATCGGCCTGCTGTCCCATGCCGCCACACCTTACGCGACGCGCGTCACGGCCTCGCAAGCCGCCTGAAGAGGTCCGCGGGAGGGAGCGCGCAGCTTCTGTGCAGGCGCTCCCCCGCGGCCCGGCCGGCTCAGCGGTCGCGGTTGAAGCGGGTGGTGATGAACGCCAGCAGCAGCAGGATGAACAGTGCGGAGCCGCCGGTCAGGTACGGGTTGAGGCTCTCGTGGTTGCCGCCCTCGGCGAGCTGGGTCAGGGCGGGCAGTGCAGCAGTGCTCATGGTCGGCAGGACCTTCTCGGCTCGGGGGCGGACGAGGCTGCGGGCCGTACGGCCTGCGGCCTCATCGTACGGGTGGCCGCCTCGCAACCGCGCGGCGGCCCACCGCGTCTGATTCCTCGTAGCGGGCCGCGCGCGGCAGGCACCCGACTCGTCAGTTGTCGCGTCCTGCCCGCAGCAGGATCCACGCCAGCAGGGCGACACCCACGAGGGAGCCGACCACGATGATCCGCAGGAACAGGCCCGGGCCGTTCTCGGTGGAGATCGGTCCGGCCAGGTGGACCAGGGTTTCGGGGGACATCGGCGGTGCTCCTCTCGCTCCGGACGACCAGCGTAGACCGGGGCGTACCGGACACCCTCCACCGCCCCCCGGGGCGGCGTACCGTGTGCGCGGGGACGAGTACGCACGCACGGACGTTGGAGCCAACAGCAGCGGGGGCCGGCTGTCAGCCGGTGCCGGCGACCACCAGGAGGTACTCGACACATGACCGACATGTCCAAGGACAGCGGCGGCAGCACGCCGAGCCGTCGCCGGCAGCGTTTCCCGGAGATCTCCACCCGGGCCTGGGAGCACCCGGCGGACCGCTCGGCGCTCGTGGCGCTGCGCAGGCTCAGCGGCTTCGACGACGTGCTCAGGAAGCTGGCCGGGCTCGTCTCCGAGCGCAGCGTGCGGCTGATGTTCCTGGCCACCGCCGTGAAGACGTCGGAGCGTCAGTTCCCGGAGCTGCACGCCATGGTGCGGGACGCCGCGTACGTGCTCGACCTCGACCGGGTGCCGGACCTGTACGTCACGCAGGACCCGACCGTGAACGCCATGTGCATCGGCATGGAGACGCCGATCATCGTGCTCACCAGCGGCCTCGTCGACCTGCTCGACGAGGAGGAGCTGCGCGCCGTCGTCGGCCACGAGGTCGGCCACGCGATGTCCGGGCACGCCGTCTACCGGACGATGCTGCTGATCCTCACCAACATCGCCGCCCGGATCGCCTGGCTCCCGCTGGGCAGCCTCGCCGTCATGGGCGTCATCACCGCGCTCAAGGAGTGGTTCCGCAAGGCGGAGCTCTCCTGCGACCGGGCCGGCCTGCTCGCCGGCCAGGACCTTCAGGCGTCCATGCGCGGGCTGATGAAGCTCGCCGGCGGCCACGACCTGGCGGAGATGAACGTCGACGCCTTCCTGGAGCAGGCCGAGGAGTACGACAGGGCCGGCGACCTGCGCGACGGCGTGCTCAAGCTGCTGCAGGTGCTGCCGCAGACCCACCCCTTCGCCGTGGTGCGCGTCGCCAAGCTGAAGAAGTGGGCGGAGAGCGACGAGTACCGCTCGATCCTGGCCGGCGCCTACCCGCGCCGCGGCGACGACCCGGACGCCTCGGTCGGCGCCCAGTGGAAGGCCGCCGCCGATTCCTACTCGCAGTCGGTCAAGGAGTCCAAGGACCCGCTGATGGGCCTGCTCCGCGACGTGGCCGGCGGGGTCGGCACGGTCGGCGGACGACTGCGCGACACCTTCGCCGGCGCCGGACGCACGGCCGGCAGCACCAACGGCAGTGCCGACGGCAGCGACGGCAACGGCTCCGGCCCCGCCGAGTAGCACCCCGCGGGGTGCCCGGGCCGTCCGGTCACGGTCGTCCGGTCACGGCCGGGCGAGCGGCCCGAGCACCCCGCACAGCTGCCAGGCCGGACGGCTGCGGTCACCCGGGTCGACGGCGCCCGCCGCGGCCGCGCCGGCGCCCGCCAGCAACGGCTGCAGATAGCCGCCCATGGGGGCGCCGCACGCCGTGGGCCCCGCCTGCACCACCGCGTCGACCAGCCGCAGCCGGTCCGAACCCAGATCCAGCCGGTCGAACTCGAACCGCAGGTCGCGCCGGACGGTGTACAGGCTGACCGGCCCCTCCGCCGTCCCGGCCGCCCGGACCGCGTAGACGAACGTGTGGTCGGTGTCGATCGCCAGGATGTCGTTGCCCGCCTCGCCGATCCGCACCGCGCCGGCCGCCTGCACCGTGTCGGTCGCCAGCGCCACCTGCCCCGGGTCGAACCGGACCAGCCAGCCCGTCGCCGCGTGGTGCCGGTCGTCCAGCGGATGCCGGATGCTCTCGTCGTACTGCCCCTGCTCGCCCGGGGTGAGCAGCGCCCGCGCCTCCGCCGACCCGCTCCGCTCCAGCGTGGCCGGGGCCAGCGCGGACGCCACCAGGTAGCGCTGCACGACGGACAGCGCCCGGCCGACCTCCGTCCGCGTGAAGTGCGCGGTCGCGCTCCCCGCGGGCAGCGCGAGACCGGCCGCCCCCTCCGCGTAACCGGCGGGCAGCGCCGCGAACGGATGCGCCGGGTCCGGCACCGCGGCGACCGGCGCCGCAGGGCCGAGCGCCACCAGGCCGGTGGTCAGCTGGCGGCCGAACGGCGGCGAGGCCTGCCGGTGCGGCGCACTGACCCCGAAGTACACGGCCGCGGCGAAGGCCAGCAGCACGACCAGCAGCAGGGCCACCGCCTGCCGGGGCAGCGTCCCGAACGGGCCCAGCCCGATGCGCGTCCGGATCGCCCGGTCCGTACCGGCCAGCCGCTCGCGCGCCGACAGCTCCTGGATCCGGGCAGCCCGCACGAAGGACTCGTCGAAGACGACGGACCGGAACTCGTCGTCGCTGCCGGAACCACCGTCGGGCGCACCCTCCGGAGGCTCACGCGGGTCACCCATAGGACAAGGGTAGAACCGGAACGCGCAAGGTTCGAGGGGCCGCACCCGCCGTGGCCCGGACGGGCCACGCGAACCGCACCGCCCCCGCGGACCCGCTCAGCCGCTCACCAGAGCCACCGCCGTGGGCAGCGGCGCCACCGAGGGCACTCCCGGCGTGCTGCTGGAGCCCACCCCGGGCCGGTGCGGCGACTCCCCCACACCGCCCGCCCCGCGGTAGATCGCCGCCACGGCCACGGCCACCAGCCCGACGCCCATCACCACGGCGAGCACCCAGGCGACCGGCCGGTGCCAGCGCTGCTGCGCCACGTACCGGCCGTCGTAGCCGAGCGGATCCCAGCGGGGCGTCCGCGCCCAGCGGGCACGGCGACGCACCCGGTCGGTGCCGGACCACGGATCGGGGTAGTGGTGGTCGTCGTCCAGGCCGCCCGGGTGCGGACGCAGCTCCAGCGGCAGGACGTCGCCGGTGCCCGTCATCTCCGGGGCCACCAGGTCGTACGGCCTGGCCGGTCCCGCGGTCTCCGGCTCGAACCGCGCCTCGGCCGCGGCGAGCTGCCGCTCCAGGGCACTCGGCTCGTGCACGGCCGCAGACCGGACGAAAGCCTCGTCGAACACCACGGTGGCGAACTCGTCGTCCGCACCACCGTGGTCGGCGCCGTCGGGGTTCGGTGAGCCCCCCACATCCTCAGCCACGGGATTCAGCGTATTACCGGGCGGCCCTTTTGTCTGTGGCTCCTCGCATCTGCCCCGACCGCACGCCGTGACCGGCAGCCCCGTCAGGACCCCACGGTCGGGGTGGCCTCGCCGCGCACATGGCCGTCACCAGTGACGATGTACTTGGTGGAGGTCAGCTCGGGCAGGCCCATCGGCCCGCGGGCGTGCAGCTTCTGGGTGGAGATGCCGATCTCCGCCCCGAAGCCGAACTCACCCCCGTCGGTGAACCGGGTCGAGGCGTTGACGGCCACCGTGGTCGAGTCGACCAGCTGGGTGAAGCGGCGCGCCGCGGCCTGCGAGGCCGTCACGATCGCCTCGGTGTGGCCCGAGGACCACCGGCGGATGTGCGCGACCGCATCGTCCAGCGACGGCACCACGGCCGCCGCGATGTCGTACGACAGGTACTCGGCCGCCCAGTCCTCGTCGGTCGCCGGCACGACGGTGGCCGCGGTGCCCTCGGCGGCCTTCAGCACCGCGTCGTCGCCGTGCACGGTCACGCCGGCGGCGGCCAGCGCCTCCAGGGCGAGCGGCAGGAAGTCCTCCGCGACGTCCTGGTGGACGAGCAGGGTCTCCGCCGAGTTGCAGACGCTGACGCGCTGCGCCTTGGAGTTGAGCAGGATGCCGACCGCCATCGCCAGGTCGGCCCGGGCGTCGACGTAGACGTGGCAGTTGCCGGTGCCGGTCTCGATCACCGGCACGGTGGACCCTTCGACGACCGTACGGATGAGCGACGCCCCGCCGCGCGGGATGAGCACGTCCACGTAGCCGCGGGCGCGCATCAGCTCCTGCACCGACTCCCGGCTCTCGCCCGGCACCAGCTGCACCGCGTCGGCGGGCAGCCCGGCGGCCTCCACCGCGTCGCGCAGCACGGCGACCAGCGCCGTGTTGGAGCGGTACGCGGAGGCGGAGCCGCGCAGCAGCACCGCGTTGCCGGACTTCAGGCAGAGCGCCGCCGCGTCGACCGTCACGTTGGGACGGGCCTCGTAGATGATGCCGACCACGCCGAGCGGCACCCGCACCTGGCGGACGTCCAGACCGTTGGGCAGCGTGTAGCCGCGCACCACCTCGCCGACCGGGTCGGGCAGGCCGACCACGGACCGCACGTCGGCGGCGATCGCCGCGATGCGCTCGTCGGTGAGGCTGAGCCGGTCGATCACCGACTCCGCGGTGCCGGCCGCGCGGGCACGGTCGACGTCCTCCGCGTTGGCCGCGGTGATCTCCGCGCTCCGGGCGACCAGGGCGTCCGCGACGGCCAGCAGCGCCGCGTCCTTGGCGCTGCGCGGTACCGGGGCGAGCACGGCGGCCGCCTCACGGGCTCGGCGCGCGACGGCGAGGACGGGGCTGTCGGTGGTGGCGAGGTCGCTGGTCATGTCTGAAGGGTAGCGAGTCGGCGCACCCCGACCGGCCCCCTTTTCGCCCGCTGAGACGGGCCGGGCGGCGGTCCGCGGACCGCACGGACGCCCGGTCCGGCCCGCTCAGTACGGGTGCACCCCGCCGGGCTGCGGCGGCGGGGTGCCGAAGCCCTCGGCCACCCGCTGGTGGTACGTCGCCCGGTCGACGACCTCCAGGCCGACGATCTCCCACGGCGGTAAGTTCGCGGACGCCTTGTGCTCGCCCCACAGCCGGAGCGCGACCGCGGCGGCGTCGTGCAGGTCCCGGGCCTGCTCCCAGTAGCGGATCTCGGCGTGGTCCTCGGCGTAGCGGGCCGTCAGGAAGAACGAGTGGTCGTGCGCCAGCTGTTCCAGCCCGGACCTGAGTTCGGGGAGCGGGGTGGTCCGGCCGGCCACCGAGAGCACGACGTGCCACAGCCGGGCCTGCTCCTCGGCCCGGTCGTCGGGCCGGTCGCCGGCGTCCGGCCGAGCCCTCAACTCGCGTACGGCGGGTGGAGGTCCGTCGGGTCGGTCGTCCCCTGCGCGGCCCCCGGAGATGCTGGTGAGCCTGCGTTCGGGCGTCTCGCCGGGCAGTGTTCCCGGGCGCCTGCTTGCCATCGGCAGCCTCCTGTTCGGCGACGTGCTGCTGCTCCGGCACCGGCCACCCTGCCGGTGCCCGGCGGCCCCGTCAGCCGCGCAGGACGACCAGGTCGTCGCGGTGGACGACCTCGCGCTCGTACGCGGCACCGAGCTCCTGGGCCAGCTCCCGCGTGGACCGGCCGAGCAGACGGGGCAGCTCCCTCGCATCAAAGTTGACCAGTCCGCGGGCCACGATGTGGCCGTTTTCGCCAAGAAGGTCGACGGGATCACCCGCGGTGAAGTCGCCTTCCGCCTTGGTCACCCCGGCGGGCAGCAGGGACTTGCCGCCGTGCACCACCGCGTCGACCGCCCCGGCGTCCAGGTGCAGGGCGCCGCGCGGGGTGGAGGCGTGCTCCAGCCAGAGCAGCCGGTCGGCGGAGCGGCTGCCGGTCCGCTGGAAGAGCGTGCCGGTGGGCCGGCCGGCGAGGGCGTCCGCGGCGTGGCTGGAGGCGGTCAGGACGACCGGGATGCCGGCGCCGGTGGCGATCCGGGCGGCCTCGACCTTCGTGACCATGCCGCCGGTGCCGACACCGGCCTTGCCGACGCTGCCGATCTCGATGCCGTCGAGGTCGTGCGGGCCGCGCACGGTCTCGATCCGGCTGGTGCCGGGCTTCGCCGGGTCGCCGTCGTACAGGCCGTCGACGTCCGACAGCAGGAGCAGCAGGTCGGCCCGGACGAGGTGGGCGACGAGCGCGGCCAGCCGGTCGTTGTCCCCGAACCTGATTTCGGCGGTGGCCACGGTGTCGTTCTCGTTGACGACCGGCATGGCGCCCATGGCGAGGAGCTGGTCGAGGGTGCGGTAGGCGTTGCGGTAGTGCGCGCGGCGGCTGGCGTCCTCGGCGGTGAGCAGCACCTGGCCGACCCGGATGCCGTACCGGGCGAAGGAGGCCGTGTAGCGGGCGACGAGCAGGCCCTGGCCGACGCTGGCGGCGGCCTGCTGCCGGGCGAGGTCCTTGGGGCGCTTGTCCAGGCCGAGCGGGGACAGGCCCGCCGCGATGGCGCCGGAGGAGACCAGCACCACGTCGGGGGCGTCGGGGCGGGCCCGCACCTTGGCGATCGCGTCGACGAGCGCGTCGACCCGGTCCGCGTCCAGGCCCCCGGCGGCGGTGGTCAGGGACGACGATCCGACCTTGACGACGATCCGCCGCGCGGCGAGGACGTCCTGCCGCAGTGTCTGATCCGTCATCAGTGCCCTCCGGTGTCATGGGTCGAGCCCGCCGCTCGACCGCAATCTACGCGATCCGGGCGGCGGGCCCGTCGGGATATCAGCTGGCGGACGCCGCGACCGGGGCACGGCGGTCCCCGTCCCGCCCGGCGGCCGCCGGAGGGGAGGGGACCGGCGCGGGCCGGGGCACGGCGCGCCGTCGGCTAGTACTCCTCGTCGTCGCCGTCGCCCTCGATGGCGGGGCGGCCCGAGGAGAGCGCCTCGAACGCGCGGTACTCCTCGTCCGCGACGTCGCGGCCGCGCTGGCGGTCGCGGCGGCGGTCGACGGCGGGCCGCTGCGTCTCGAAGCGGTGGTCCTCGCCGCGGCGGCCGAGCATCTCGGCACCGGAGGCCATGGTCGGCTCCCAGTCGAAGACGACGGCGTTGTCCTCGGGGCCGATGATGACCGTGTCGCCCTCCTTGGCGCCGACCTTCCACAGCTGCTGCTCGATGCCGAGGCGGGCGAGCCGGTCCGCGAGGTAGCCGACGGCCTCGTCGTTGGCGAAGTCGGTCTGGCGGACCCAGCGCTCCGGCTTGATGCCGCGGATGCGGTAGGCGCCGTCCTCCTCGGTGACGGTGAAGCCGGCGTCGTCGACCGCGGTCGGGCGCAGCACGATGCGGGTCGACTCCTCGACGGGCTTCGCGGCGCGGGCCTCGGAGACGATCTGCGCGAGGGCGTAGCTGAGTTCGCGGAGGCCCTTGTGGGCGAGCGCGGAGACCTCGAAGACGCGGTAGCCGCGCTCCTCCAGGGAGGTGCGGGTGAGGTCGGCGATGTCCTGGCCGTCCGGCACGTCGACCTTGTTGAGCGCGACGAGGCGGGGCCGGTCCTCCAGGCCGCCGTACTGCGACAGCTCGGCCTCGATGGTCTCCAGGTCGGTGAGCGGGTCGCGGCCGGGCTCCAGGGTGGCGCAGTCGAGGACGTGCACCAGCACCTCGCAGCGCTCGACGTGGCGCAGGAACTCCAGGCCGAGGCCCTTGCCCTGGCTGGCGCCGGGGATGAGGCCGGGCACGTCGGCGATGGTGTAGACGGTCTCGCCGGCGGTGACGACGCCCAGGTTGGGGATCAGGGTGGTGAAGGGGTAGTCGGCGATCTTCGGCTTGGCGGCCGAGAGCACCGAGATGAGCGACGACTTGCCGGCGCTCGGGTAGCCGACCAGGGCGACGTCGGCGACGGACTTGAGCTCCATCACGATGTCGCGGGCCTCGCCGGGCTCGCCGAGCAGGGCGAAGCCGGGCGCCTTGCGGCGGGCCGAGGCGAGCGCGGAGTTGCCGAGGCCGCCGCGGCCGCCGGCGGCGGCGACGAAGGTGGTGCCGTGGCCGACCAGGTCGGCGAGCACGTTGCCCTCCCTGTCGAGCACCACGGTGCCGTCCGGCACGGGCAGGACGAGGTTGTGACCGTCGGCGCCGGTGCGGTGACCGCCCGCGCCCGGCTTGCCGTTGGTGGCCTTGCGCTTGGGCGAGTGGTGGTACTCCAGCAGGGTGGTGACCTGGGCGTCGACGACGAGGGTGACGCTGCCGCCCTCACCGCCGTTGCCGCCGTCGGGTCCGCCGAGCGGCTTGAACTTCTCCCGGTGCACGGAGGCGCAGCCGTGGCCCCCGTTACCCGCGGCGACGTACAGCTCGACGCGGTCCACGAAGGTGGTCATGGGATGTGCCTCCAGTGCGAAGAAAGTATGGTCCTGCAGGTAAAACAGGAAGGGTGGACCGGATCATCCCGGCCCACCCTTCACAGTGAGTCTTGACGCAAGGTCAGGAGACTCAGGCCTCGACGGCCACGATGTTGACGACCTTGCGGCCGCGACGGCTGCCGAACTGCACGGCACCGGCGCTGAGCGCGAACAGGGTGTCGTCGCCGCCACGGCCGACGTTGGCACCCGGGTGGAAGTGGGTGCCGCGCTGGCGGACGATGATCTCGCCGGCGCTGACGACCTGGCCGCCGAAGCGCTTCACGCCGAGGCGCTGGGCGTTCGAGTCGCGGCCGTTCCGGGTAGAGCTTGCGCCCTTCTTGTGTGCCATCTCGCTATCCCCTTACTTGCTGACGGAGTCGATGCTCGTGATGCGCACCGCGGTGTACTTCTGGCGGTGACCCTGACGACGGCGGTAACCCGTCTTGTTCTTGTAGCGGAGGATGACGATCTTCTCGCCCTTGGTCTCCTCGACCACCTCGGCGTGCGCCTTGACGCCGCCGAGCACCCACGGGTCGGAGGTGACGGCGTCACCGTCGACGACCAGGATGGTCGACAGCTCGACCGAGTCACCCGGCTTGGCCTCGATGCGGTCAATCTCCAGCACGTCGCCGACGGCGACCTTGTGCTGGCGGCCGCCTGCGCGAACGATCGCGTACATGCGGTACCTGCTTTCTGTACTCGGTCGGAGCTCACCGATGCCAGCTGCCTGGGTACGGACACAGGAGCCTCCCCCGATCCGGGCTTGTGGGCCGCGATTCGGGAGGTGAGATGCTCGGGAGCAGTGGCGTCAACACGCCGAGGGTCAAGAATACGGACCGGCGCCCCTGGGGGCAAACCGGACCGACCGGGCCCGGGACGGCGCGTGCCGTCCCGGGCCCCGGGGCGTTACTCGGCGGCGCCGTCACCTTCGGCGGCCGCGGCCTTCTTGGCCGCCGCGCTCGTCCGCTTGGTGGCGGTCTTGCGGGCGGTGGTCTTCTTCGCCGCCGTCGTCTTCTTGGCGACGGTGGTCTTCTTGGCGGCGGCCTTGCGGGGGGCCCGCTTCTTCGGCGCGGGTGCCTCGTCCCCGGCCTCGTCCTCGGACACCGGCGCCTCCGCGGCGGCCTCCTCGGGGGCGGCCTCCCCGGACACGGTCACGGCGGCCTCGACGGCCTCGACGGCCTCGGCCTGCGGGGCCTCCTCGGCGGCGGGCTCCGCCACCGGCTCGGGGGCCAGCTCGGCGGCCGTCAGGGCCGCCTCCATGGCCGCCTCGGCACGGGCCCGCAGCACGACGATCTCGGCCTCGGCGGGTGCCCCGGTCGGCGCGGTCGCCTTGCGCACCGCACGGCGGCGCGGACGGCCCGCGACGGGCGCGGCGGCGGACGGCGCGGTGACGGCCTCGGCGGCCTGCACGACGGCAGCCGCAGCAGGCTCGGCCTGCGGGGCGGCCTCCGGCTCGACGGCCTCGACGGTTTCGGGGGCCTCGACGACCGCGGCGGCCGCGGCGGCCGTCTCGACGAACTCCAGCTCGTCCTCGGCCGTCTCCGGCTCCTCCAGGTGCTCGTCCTCGGAGAGGATCTCGATCTGGGGCTCGGTCTGGGAACCGCCCTTGCCGCGCCGGCGGCGCTTGCTGCTGCCGGTCGGCTCGCCGGAGGCGAGGGTGCCGCCACCGCCGCCGTGGCTGTGCGGCTGGTCCATGTGCACGATGACGCCGCGCCCGTTGCAGTGCACGCAGGACTCGGAGAACGACTCCAGCAGGCCCTGGCCGACCCGCTTGCGGGTCATCTGCACCAGGCCGAGCGAGGTGACCTCGGCCACCTGGTGCTTGGTGCGGTCGCGGCCCAGGCACTCCAGCAGGCGGCGCAGCACGAGGTCGCGGTTGGACTCCAGCACCATGTCGATGAAGTCGATCACGATGATGCCGCCGAGGTCGCGCAGCCGCAGCTGGCGGACGATCTCCTCGGCCGCCTCGATGTTGTTGCGGGTGACGGTCTCCTCGAGGTTTCCGCCCTGACCGACGAACTTGCCGGTGTTGACGTCGACCACGATCATCGCCTCGGTGCGGTCGATGACCAGCGAACCGCCGCTCGGCAGCCAGACCTTGCGGTCCAGCGCCTTCATGAGCTGCTCGTCGATGCGGTACGTGGCGAACACGTCGACGTCCGAGGTCCACTTCTGGAGCCGCTCGGTGAGGTCGGGGGCCACGTGGGAGACGTAGTCGTGGATGGTGTTCCACGCGTCGGAGCCGCTGACGATGACCTTGGTGAAGTCCTCGTTGAAGATGTCGCGGACGACCCGGACGGTCATGTCCGGCTCGCCGTAGAGCAGCACCGGGGCGTTGCCGGTGGCGACCTTCTTCTGGATGTCCTCCCACTGCTGCTGCAGCCGCTGGACGTCCCTGGTCAGCTCGTCCTCGCTGGCGCCCTCGGCGGCGGTGCGCACGATGACGCCCGCGTCGTCCGGGACGATCTTCTTGAGGATCTGCTTGAGGCGGGCCCGCTCGTTCTCGGGCAGCTTGCGGCTGATGCCGGTCATCGAGCCCTCGGGCACGTAGACCAGGTAGCGGCCGGGCAGCGAGATCTGGCTGGTCAGGCGGGCGCCCTTGTGGCCGATCGGGTCCTTGGAGACCTGCACCAGCACGGACTGGCCCGACTTGAGGACCGACTCGATCCGGCGCGGGCCGCCGTGGCCGCCCAGCGCGCCGAAGTTGACCTCACCGGCGTACAGCACCGCGTTGCGGCCCTTGCCGATGTCGACGAACGCGGCCTCCATGGACGGCAGCACGTTCTGCACCTTGCCCAGGTACACGTTGCCGACGTACGAGGTCGCCTGCTCCTTGTTGACGTAGTGCTCGACGAGCACGCCGTCCTCCAGGACGCCGATCTGGGTGCGCTCGCCGTTCTGGCGGACGACCATGACGCGCTCGACCGACTCGCGGCGGGCCAGGAACTCGGCCTCGGTGATGATCGGCACCCGGCGGCGGCCCAGCTCGCGGCCCTCACGGCGGCGCTGCTTCTTGGCCTCCAGACGGGTGGAGCCCTTGATGGACTGCACCTCGTCCGGGTCGAACGACGGCTCGGTGGAGCGGCGGCGCGGCTCGCGCACCTTCACGACCGTGCGGACGCCGTCCTCGGTGCTCTCGGCCGGCTCGGAGCCGCCCTCGCCACCACGGCGGCGGCGGCGCCGGCGGCGGCGCGAGGAGGACAGGCCGGCGGCGAGGTCGTCCTCGTCGCCCTCCGGCTCCTCGTCCGCGCCCTCGTCCTCGGCCTGCGGCTGCTCGGTGCCCGCGGCCTCGACGGCCTCCGGCTCCTCGGACTCCCCGCGACGGCGGCGACGGCCGCCCCGGCGGCGGCGACGGGACGGACGGTCGTCCTCCCAGTCGCCCTCCTGCTCCGGGCCGCTCTCGGGGGCCTCGACCGGCTCCTGCACCGCGACGGGCTCCTGCGGGCGGGCCACGGGAGCGGGGGCCGGGGCGGCGACGGGGGCGGGCTCGGCCTCGGCCCGGGCCGGCTGCTGGCGGGTCCGGGCGGGCGTCTGGACCCGGACGGACGTACGGACCCGGCGACGGCGGCCGACCCCGCTGTACTCGAACTCTTCCTCCGTCCCGGAGGAGGAGGGGGCGGCCGCGGCGGCCGGGGCCGCCTTCTCGGCCGGCTTCCCGGCCGGTGCGGCGGCGGGCGCGGCAGCAGGGGCCGCGGCGGGGGGCGCTGCGGGCGCGGTGTAGGGCGCGGGCTCCTGGAAGACCGGCGCCTGGAAGATCGCGGTGGACGGGCGGACCGCACGGCGGCGGACCCGCTGCGTGGGCTCCGGCTCGGCGGCGGGCGCCGGCGGCGCGGCCTCGACCGGGGCGGCCTCCGGCTCCCCGGCGGCGGCCTCGGGCTCCTCCTCGGCCTCCTCGACGGGCTCCTCGGCGACCGGCTCGGGCACCACGGGGGCCTGCTCGACGACGCGGCGGCGGCGGGCACGGCGGGCCGGGGCGGCCGGCTCCTCGGCGACGGCCTCGACGGCCTCGGCGGTCGGGGCGGGCTCGGCCGCGACGACGGGCGCCTCGGCGGGGGCCTCGGGCTCCGCGGCGGGCGCACCGGCCGGGGCCTCGGCACGCTTGCGGGCCCGGCGGGCCCGGACGGGCTTCTCGGCGGGCGCCTCCTCGGCGGCCGCAGCCGCGGGCGCCTCCTCGACGGGGGCGTCGACCGGGGCCTCGGCCTCGGTCACGACGATCGGTGTGGCCTCCGGCGCACCGGCCGGGGCCTCGACGCGCTTGCGGGTCCGCCGGGCCCGGACGGGCTTCTCGGCGGGCGCCTCCTCGGCGACCGCAGCCGCGGGCGCCTCCTCGGCGGGGGCGTCGGCCGGGACGACGGTCTCGGCGCTCTCGGCGGCGGCACCCTGGGGCGCGCCGGCCGGGCGGGACACCGCGCGGCGCCGGCGGCGCGGCGGGGCGGCGGAGCCGCCTTCGGCGGGGTTGTCGGCCGGTTCCGCAGCAGACTGCGGTTCGGTGTTCTCGAGCATGCGGGTGGATCTCCCGTCAGGCCCCCGGGCTCCGCATCCGGGCACGGCTCGACACCTGGGTCACGGTCGGCCACGGAAATGGCGGGCCAACTCCCACGGTGCCGCCGTGCGGACGCGAGGCCGCACAGGAGCTCGTAGTCTCGCTCGGCGTCCCGCACGGTGCGGGATGTCGAAAGTCTTCTGGTCTGACCAGTTGTTCTCTGTTGTCAAGGCCGGGCCTCGGGGCCCGTCTGCGTGCGACGACGCTCGCTCCCCTGGGAAGCCGCGGGGACCTGGGGAGCCACGGCCCGGTGGCGGGCCCTGGCTCCCTGCCCGCTCGGCGGTCGGCGAAGGCGTACGGCCCTGCGGCCGTCAGAGGCCTGTCGGGGCCGCAGCGCGATCGAGCGCCAGCGGGTCGGTCACCGTGCCGGACTCCTCGTCGAGCGGCCCCTGCGCCAGCCTGGTCACCTCAGCGGGGACCGGCGGCGCCAGGTCGGCCGTTGCACGGAGACCGGACAAAACGTCGTCGGGTCGTACGGCGGGTGTGGCGTGTCGTACTACCAGCCGCAGTATCGCACAGGCTGCGCCCGGACGAACATCGTCGGCACGCTCTGTGGCAGTGTCGTTACCATCGCCGACCTGCGGCGGGAGGACGGTGAGCGCCGCCACGGCCCCACGGGCGTCGAACACCCGCATGCCGTTCTTGGTCAGGCGCTTCACCTCGACCTGCTCCGCCGCCAGGAACTCGGCCACCGCGCGGGCCGCCTCGGCGTGCTCGACACCGGCCAGCCTGAGCTGCCACTCGGAGGCCTCCAGGCGCTCGACGAAGTGGGCGGTGCGCACCTCGACGGCGTCGATGACGTCCAGGCCGGGGGGCAGGGACGCGTCCAGCTGGGCGCGGAGCGCCTCCGGGTCCAGCACCTCGGCGAGACCGATCTCCAGGTACTCCGCCTCGCTGGCGACCCCGGTCGGTGCGGCGTTGGCGTAGCTGACCTTGGGGTGCGGCGTGAAGCCGGCCGAGTACGCCATGGGGACGGCCGAACGGCGGAGCGCGCGCTCGAACGCCCGCTGGAAGTCCCGGTGGCTGGTGAAGCGCAGACGGCCGCGCTTGGTGTAGCGGAGACGGATGCGCTGCACCGTCGGCGCGGGCGGCGGACCGTCGGGCGTGCGGCGTGCCAGGGCTGCTCAGTCCTTATGTCGGTGTCCCGTCCGGCCGCAGGCGGCCGGGTGTCTGTCAGGACAAGGGTACGCGCCCGGGCCCGCCGCCCCGACCGGGTCACCCCAGAAGGACCCGCCGCACCTCGCGCACCACGCCCTGGACCTCCACCTTCACCGGCCACCACACCTCGCGCCGCACCCAGCGGCACGGCCGGACCACGAGGAACCGCCAGAGCCGTCCGCCGATCCGCCACGCCCAGGCGATCGCCCGCCCGGCCTCCCGGAGCACCGGGTACAGCGCCGCCCTCCAGCACCACGCCAGCACCGCCCCCAGGGCCCGCAGGCACCACAGCAGCGCACGGCCGAGCGGCACCAGCACCCACCGGTACGCCCACACCGTCGGCACGACCACCAGCGCCCGCAGGCACCACAGCAGCGCACGGCCGAGCGGCACGAGGATCCGCCGGTACGCCCACACCGCGGGCTCCACGACCAGCACCCGCAGGCACCGCAGCAGCGCGCGGCCGAACGGGCCGAGCACCCGCCGCTCCAGCCAGGCCAGCGCCCGCCCGAGCGGCACCAGGATCCGCCGGTACACCCACACCGCGGGCTCCACGACCAGCACCCGGCCCAGCAGGACCAGCGCCGCGCCCACGGCCCGCACGACCGCCACCAGGGCCCGTACGAGGGGCACCAGCACCCAGCGGCAGACCCACCCGGCCGGCACGACCACGAACACCCGCAGGCACCACAGCAGCGCCGTGCCGAACGGCCGCAGCACGACGAGCAGCAGCTCCCCCGCGAAGCGCAGCGGCACCACCACGAGCAGCGCGAAGATCCGCGCGGGCACCCGGATGCAGGCCACCAGGCAGCCCTCGGCGGGTCGTTCCTTCTCCATCGGTCTCCTTGTCACGCAGCGGCCCTCCCCGGCGAACACGCCGGGGAGGGCCTGGAGGTTGCGTGACGGTGCTAGGGCTTGACCACGCTCAGCGGCAGCAGCTTCTGCCCGGTCGGGCCGACCTGGATGTGGGTGTCCATCTGCGGGCAGACGCCGCAGTCGAAGCACGGGGTCCAGCGGCAGTCCTCGACCTCGACCTCCTCCAGGGCGTCCTGCCAGTCCTCCCAGAGCCAGTCCTTGTCGAGGCCGCTGTCCAGGTGGTCCCAGGGCAGCACCTCCTCGTAGGTGCGCTCGCGGGTGGTGTACCAGTCGACGTCGACGCCGGTGCCGGCGAGGCCCTTCTCCGCGCTCGCGATCCAGCGGTCGTACGAGAAGTGCTCGCGCCAGCCGTCGAAGCGGCCGCCGTCCTCGTAGGCGGCGCGGATGACGGCGCCGATCCGGCGGTCGCCGCGGGAGAGCAGGCCCTCGATGATGCCGGGCTTGCCGTCGTGGTAGCGGAAGCCGATGTTCTTGCCGAACTTGCGGTCGTTGCGGATGGAGTCGCGCAGCTTGGTGAGGCGCGCGTCGGTGTCCTCGGCGGAGAGCTGCGGCGCCCACTGGAACGGGGTGTGCGGCTTGGGCACGAACCCGCCGATGGAGACGGTGCAGCGGATGTCGTTGGTGCCGGTGACCTCGCGGCCCTTGGCGATGACGTTCTTCGCCATGGTGCCGATCTGGAGCACGTCGTCGTCGGTCTCGGTCGGCAGGCCGCACATGAAGTACAGCTTCACCTGGCGCCAGCCGTTGCCGTAGGCGGTGGCGACGGTGTTGATGAGGTCCTCCTCGGACACCATCTTGTTGATGACCTTGCGGATGCGCTCGCTGCCGCCCTCGGGGGCGAAGGTGAGGCCGGAGCGGCGGCCGTTGCGCGAGAGCTCGTTGGCCAGGTCGATGTTGAACGCGTCGACGCGGGTCGAGGGCAGCGACAGGCCGACCTTGTCCTCGGCGTAGCGGTCGGCGAGGCCCTTGGTGATGTCGGCGATCTCCGAGTGGTCGGCGGAGGAGAGCGACAGCAGGCCGACCTCCTCGAAGCCGGTGGCCTTGAGGCCGCGCTCGACCATCTCGCCGATGCCGGTGATGCTTCGCTCCCGCACGGGACGCGTGATCATGCCGGCCTGGCAGAAGCGGCAGCCGCGGGTGCAGCCGCGGAAGATCTCGACGGACATGCGCTCGTGCACCGTCTCCGCGAGCGGCACGAGGGGCTGCTTCGGGTAGGGCCACTCGTCGAGGTCCATGACGGTGTGCTTGCTGACCCGCCACGGCACGCCGGGGCGGTTGGGCACCACGCGGGCGATGCGGCCGTCCGGCAGGTACTCGACGTCGTAGAAGCGCGGCACGTAGAAGCCGCCGGTCCGTGCGAGGCGCAGCAGCACCTCGTCGCGGCCGCCGGGGCGTCCTTCGGCCTTCCAGGCGCGGATGATCTCCGTCATGTCGAGGACGGCCTGCTCGCCGTCGCCGACGACGGCGCAGTCCAGGAAGTCCGCGACGGGCTCGGGGTTGAACGCGGCGTGGCCGCCGGCGAGCACGATCGGGTCGTCGAGGGTGCGGTCCTTCGCCTCCATCGGGATGCCGGCGAGGTCGAGCGCGGTCAGCATGTTGGTGTAGCCGAGCTCGGTGGAGAACGACAGGCCGAAGACGTCGAAGGACTTGACCGGCCGGTGGGCGTCGACGGTGAACTGCGGCACGGCGTGCTCGCGCATGAGCGCTTCGAGGTCGGGCCAGACGCTGTAGGTGCGCTCGGCGAGGACGCCCTCGCGCTCGTTCAGCACCTCGTAGAGGATCATGACGCCCTGGTTGGGCAGGCCGACCTCGTAGGCGTCGGGGTACATCAGGGCCCAGCGCACGTCGCAGGCGTCCCAGTCCTTGACGGTCGAGTTGAGCTCGCCGCCGACGTACTGGATCGGCTTCTGGACGTGCGGGAGGAGGGCCTCCAGGCGTGGGAAGACCGATTCGACTGGCATGCGGTGAGCCCTTTGAGACGTGGACGGGGTGATCCTCAAGGGTAGCCGAACCGGCAGGTGCGATTTCTCGCCCGAACGCCGCCGCCCGTCCGGACGGGGTCCGGACGGGCGGGGCGGGGCGGTGCGGGCGGGGAGGGAACCGCTGGTCAGATCCCTATCGGCCGCTGGGCGCGGACGGACTGCAGGAGCCCTATGCCGATCCAGACGGCGAACATCGAGGAGCCGCCGTAGGAGACGAACGGCAGCGGGATGCCGGCGACGGGCATGATGCCGAGGTTCATGCCGATGTTCTCGAAGGCCTGGAAGGCGAACCAGGTGATGACGCCGGCGGCCAGCACGGTGCCGTAGAGGTCGGTGGCCTGCCGGGCGATCCTGCAGCCGCGCCAGAGGATGACGCCGAGCAGGGCGATGAGGGCGATGCCGCCGACGAACCCTAGCTCCTCGCCGGCGACGCTGAAGACGAAGTCGGTCTGCTGCTCGGGAACGAACTGGCCGGTGGTCTGGAAGCCGTGGAACAGGCCCATGCCGGTGAGCCCGCCGGAGCCGATCGCGATGCGGGCCTGCGCGGTGTTGTAGCCGACGCCGCCGGGGTCGAGGGTGGGGTTGGCGAAGGCGGCGAAGCGGTCGATCTGGTACTTGCTCAGGACGCCGAGCTTCCACACCAGGAGCGCTCCGGCGCCGCCGGCCGCGATGAGGCCGAAGACCCAGCGCCGGGCGGCGCCGGAGGCGAGCAGGATGCCCATGATGATGACGCCCATCACCATGACCGAGCCGAGGTCGGGCATCAGCATGATGACGGCCATCGGGACGGCGGCGATGACGAGCGCCTGGACCACGCTGCGCGAGGGGGGGAACTCCCGCTCCCCCGCGTCGACGCGGGCGGAGAGCACGACGGCCATGCCCATCACGATGGAGAGCTTGGCGAACTCGGCGGGCTGCAGCGAGAAGCCGCCGCCGAACTGGATCCAGGAGTGCGCGCCGTTGATGGTCGAGCCGAGCGGCGTGAGGGTGGCGACGAGCAGCAGCAGGACGCCGATGTAGACGAACGGCACGCCCGTACGGAGCCGGCGTGTCCCTATGGCGACGGTGACGGCGCACAGGGCGATGCCGATGAGGGTGTTGGTGAGGTGGCGGTAGAGGAAGTACTGCGGGTCGCCGTGGGTGAGGGCGTCGCGGCCGCGGGTGGCGGACCAGACGAGCAGGGAGCTCCCGAGGGAGAGCGCCAGCGCGGCCAGGACCATGATCCAGTCCATCCGGCGCAGCGGCGCGTCCTTCGCGAGGACCCGGGAGATCGAGCCGCGGGGCGGGGCGAGCCGCACGTTGCGGTACGAGCCGTAGGAGGTCATCCGCGGCTCCTTCCGGGGGTGCGGGCGGGTTCCAGGGCGGCGAGGGCCAGGGTGGTGGTGCTGCCTGCGCCGCCGGTGGCGGGGGTGGGGTCGAGGAAGGCCCGGGTGCCGGAGTACGCGGCCTGGAGGATGGCGGTGCCGTCGGGGTTGAACTTGGGGAGCTCGGCCTGCGGCTTGGGCAGCAGGGCCTTGCCGCCGTCGATGTTGCCCTTGTCGTCGACGCCGTAGAGCGCCTGGTAGATGCGTCGCACCGAGTCGCCGGAGCCTCCGGAGCCGGTGCCGCCCTGGCTTATCGTCATCACGACCGCGTAGTCGTCGCTGTAGGTGGTGAGCCACGAGGTGGTCTGCTTGCCGTTGACCTCGGCGGTGCCGGTCTTGGCGTGCAGTTCGATCTTCTTCTGGGGCCAGCCGGCGCCGGTGAACTTCCAGGCGGCGGTGCCGCTGACGACGACGCCGGCGGTGGCCTGGTCGATGTACTGCAGCAGCTTGCCCTGGGCGGGGATCTTGCCGTCCTCGTGCGGGGCGATGTCGCGGACGAGCTTGCCGTCCGGGCTCATGATCGCCTTGCCGACGCTGGGGCGGTAGAGCGTGCCGCCGTTGGCGAGGGCGGAGTAGATGCGGGCCATCTGGAGCGGGGTGACGAGGGTGTCGCCCTGGCCGATGGCGAAGTTGACGGCGTCACCGGCGCGCATGACGTTGCCGTCCTGGCAGTTCTCGCGGGCGATGAGGTCGGCGTACTCCTTGCCGCCCTTCGCTGCCTGCTCGCACCAGGAGGTCTTGTTGGCGTCGTAGAAGGCCTGCTTCCACTGCCGGTCGGGCACCCGGCCGGCGACCTCGCTGGGGAGGTCGATGCCGGTCTTGGCGCCGAGGCCGTACTGGTGGGCGGTCTTGGTGAACCAGTCGGCCGGGTTCTTCGGCTTGATGCCGCCGTCCTTCAGCCACTGGTCGTAGGAGAGGTGGTAGAAGACGGTGTCGCAGGAGATCTCCAGCGCCTTCTCCAGGGAGATGTCGCCGAAGCTCTCGCCCTCGAAGTTGTTGAAGACGCGGCCGCCGATGGTCATGCTCGGCGGGCAGGGGTAGTGGCCGTCGAGCGAGTAGCCGGCCTGGACGGCGGCGGTGGTGGAGATGACCTTGAAGGTCGAGCCGGGTGCGGAGAGCCCCTGGATCGCCCGGTTGATCAGCGGGTAGTTGGAGTCCTTGTCGGTGAGCGCCTGGTAGTCGCCCGCGGAGATGCCGCCGACCCACAGGTTGGGGTCGAAGGTCGGGGCGCTGGCCATGGCGACGATCCGGCCGGTGTGGACGTCCATGACGACCGCGGCACCCGAGTCGGCCTCGTAGTTCTTGTGGGTCTCCTTGTCGTAGACCTTGCGGGCGTCGGTCATGGCGCGCGCGAGCTGGTCCTCGACGACCTTCTGGACCTTGGCGTCGATGCTGGTGACGAGGTTGTTGCCGGGCTGGGCGGGGGTGGTGCCGGCGCTGCCGATGACGCGTCCGAGGTTGTCGACCTCCAGCCGGTCGACGCCGGTGGTGCCGCGCAGGTCGTCGTCGTAGACGGATTCGAGGCCGGCCCGGCCGATCTGGTCGGACGGCAGGCGGCGCTCGCGGCCCTCCAGTTCGGCGCTCTTGGTGACCTCGTCGTCGGTGACCGGCGAGAGGTAGCCGAGCACCTGGGCGGCGCTGGCCCCCTCGGCGCCGGTGTAGCGGCGGACGGCGGTGGGCTGGGCGGTGACGCCGGGGAAGTCCTCGCGGCGCTCCATGATCTGCATGGCCTGCTGCGTGGTGGCCTGCTGCGTGACCGGGATCGGCTGGTAGGGCGAGCCGTTCCAGCAGGGCTTGGGCGTCTTGGCGTCGCAGAGCCGCACCTTGGCCTGGACGTCCTTGGCGGGAAGTCCGAGCACCTCGGCGAGGCGGCCGAGCACGGCCTTGCCGCGGTCCTTCTGCTGCATCAGGGAGGTGCGGCTGACCGAGACGACGAGCTTGGTCTCGTTGCCGGCGAGCACCCGGCCGGAGGCGTCGAGGATCTCGCCGCGCACGGCGGGCTCCACGACCTCCCGGATGTGGTTGCCCTGCGCCTGCGCGGCGTACTGGCTGCCCGTGCGGATCTGCAGGTACCAGAGTCGCCCGCCGAGGGTGGCGAGCAGCGACAGCACCAGGATCTGCAGCACCACGAGACGGATCGTCACCCGTTGGGTGCGTCCGGTCTCCGGGATGTTGCTCACTGGGGGGACTCCTCCTCGGAGGTCTGCGGTGTCGGGAGGTGGGGCCGGCGCCTCAGGGGCGGCGGGCGAGGCCGAGGACGCGGCGCTTGCGCGGGCCGGCCGGCATCGGCGAGGACTCCCGGGTGGTCTTGTAGCGGGCGAGGCTGCCGAGCCCGGAGCCGCCCGGGTCCTCCGTCTCGGTGCTGCCCGCGCCGCGCTCGAAGCGCCGGGCGAGGAGCATCACCGCGGGCACCACGAAGGGGGCCAGCAGGACGTCGTACAGCAGGGCGCTGAACACGAGCCCGCCGAGTCCGACGTGACGGGCCGCCGTGTCGCCGACGAGGGCGCCCACGGAGGCGTACAGCCCGGTGGAGACGACCGCGGCGCAGGCCACGACCAGCAGGGCGCTGACCGCGGACCGCTGCCGACCGCCCTCGGGGCGGAGGAGCCCGGCGGCGTAGCCGACGAGGCAGAGCACGAGGGCGAACCGGCCGACGGCGTGGTCGGACGGCGGGGCGAGGTCGGCGAGCAGGCCCGCGGCGAAGCCTGCCAGGCAGCCGCCGGCGGGACCGTGGACGAGCGCGAGGCCGACGACGACGAGCATGAGGAGGTCCGGGGTGGCTCCCGGCAGCTGGAGCCGGCCGAGCACGCTGACCTGGATCACCAGGCCGAGCAGCAGCAGGACGGCGGAGAGCAGGATGCGGTTCACACGCACGGTCAGTTCCCCCCGGCAGGTGTGGCGGACGTGGTGGACGGCTGCGCCGGGGCGGCCGCGGGGGCGTTCGCCGCGGCGGTGGGCTTCGGCGGCAGCACCCCGTCGCGCGGGTCGCTGCGCGGCGGCACCACGACGACGCCGACCAGGTCGAGCCGGGTGAACTGCACGTACGGCTCGACGAGGACGGTCTTGGTGAGCTGCCCGGGCGTCGCCTGGACCTCGACGACGCGGCCGATGGGCACGCCGGGCACGAACGGGCGTCCGCTGCGGGAGCCGAAGGAGACGACCCGGTCGCCGGTCTTGACCTGGGCCTTGCCGTTGAGCAGCTGCACCTTCATCGGGGCGGTGCCCTGGCCGGCGGCGAAGCCGATCTCGTCGCTGCCCTCCATGCGGGTGCCCGCGGTGAAGCCGGGGTCGGAGGCGAGCAGCACGGTGGCGGTGGTCGGGGCGACGGTGGTGACCCGGCCGACCATGCCCTGGCCGTTGACGACGGTCATGTCGCGGGTGAGGCCGTCGTCGCTGCCGGCGTCGATGGTGATCGTCCAGGAGAAGCCCTGGGCGGCGCCGAACGCGATGACCTGGGCGGCCTTGATGGTGTAGCCGCCCTTGCCGGCCGTGCCGAGCAGGTCGTCGAGCTGCTTGGTGCGGCCGGCGGCGGTGTCGGAGGAGGCGAGCCACTGGCGCAGCTCGGTGTTCTCCTTGGTGATCTGGTCGAGGCGCTGCTGGTGCGTCGAGGCGTCGCGGACGGCGCGCACGGTGCCGGCGACCGGGTCGACCACGCCGGAGGCGGCGCGCTCGACCGGGCCGAGGGCCTCGGCCGCCACCCGGCGGACCCCGCCGAGCGGCGAGTCCTCGCCGCCCTTGATGTCGACGGTGATCAGGGCGAAGGCGACCGCGACCAGCAGGATGAGCAGTAGTCGGCTCTCTCGAGTGTCCCTCACGGTGCTGGAGCGCCCCTTCGTTCCCTGGTACCGGTTGTTCAGTTGGATTGGTGCGGCGCACGGGTGCCGCGGTGTGCGGCGGCCCCGTGCCGCGGTGGTGCGGCGGCGGCGGGCCGCCGCCCGTGGCGGGTCAGCGCCGCGGCTGGGCGTCCAGCACCTGCTGGAGCGCCTCGAACTCCTCGACGCACTTGCCGGCCCCGAGCGCCACCGAGTCGAGCGGGTTCTCGGCGATGTGGATGGGCATGCCGGTCTCGCGGCGCAGCCGCTCGTCGAGGCCGCGCAGCAGGGCGCCGCCGCCGGTGAGCACGATGCCGCGGTCCATGACGTCGCCGGCGAGCTCCGGCGGGCACTGGTCGAGCGTGGTCTTGACGGAGTCGATGATCGAGTTCACCGGCTCGTCGATGGCCTCGCGGACCTCGGCCGCGGAGATCACGACGGTCTTGGGCAGGCCGCTGACGAGGTCGCGGCCGCGGATCTCGGCGTGCTCGTCCTTCTCGCCCTCCAGCGCGAAGGCGGAGCCGATCGACATCTTGATCTGCTCGGCGCTGCGCTCGCCCAGGAGGAGGCTGTACTCCTTCTTGATGTGCTGGACGATCGCGTTGTCCAGCTCGTCGCCGGCGACGCGCAGGGACTGCGCGGTGACGATGCCTCCGAGGGAGATCACGGCGACCTCGGTGGTGCCGCCGCCGATGTCGACCACCATGTTGCCGGTGGGCTCGTGGACGGGCAGGCCGGCGCCGATCGCCGCGGCCATCGGCTCCTCGATGATGTGCACCTGGCGGGCGCCGGCCTGGGCGCTGGCCTCGATGACGGCGCGGCGCTCGACCCCGGTGATGCCGGAGGGCACGCAGACGACGACCCGGGGGCGGGCGAGGTAGCGGCGGCGGTGGATCTTGAGGATGAAGTAGCGGAGCATCCGCTCGGTGATCTCGAAGTCGGCGATGACGCCGTCCTTGAGGGGCCGGATGGCGACGATGTTGCCCGGGGTGCGCCCGATCATCTTCTTCGCCTCGGCGCCGACCGCGAGGATGCCGCCGGTGTTGGTGTTGACCGCGACGACGGAAGGTTCGTTGAGAACGATCCCCTTGCCCCTGACGTACACCAGCGTGTTGGCAGTGCCGAGGTCGATCGCCATGTCACGGCCGATGAACGACAGATTGTTGGCCATGGGGTGTGCAGTGCCTTCCCGAGCTCGGTGTGCATGTGCGGGGGGTGGGCCGATCGCGCGCGCCCACGACAGGGCTGACATCAGCTGAGGAGCGGTACCGGGCCCTTGAGTTGCGACCATCGTAGCCAGGCCTGTTCACCGCGGACCGCGAGGTACGGCATGCTGGCCATTCTTAGACGGAGGATGTGCTACTCACGGGATTGGGACGCCGTGTCGGAGCTCCGGGTTGCGCGTTCCGGTGAGGATTTCGTGGAACTCACCTGGTCGGGCCAGGCCGGGTTGCACCCGGCCCGGCCCGGGGGTCCGCCGTGTGCGGCACCGGATGGTCGGGCGTGCGCGGGGTGGGGCGTGCGCGGGGGTCCGGGTGCCCGGGTCAGGCGTGCGCGGGTCAGGCGTGCGCGGGGAAGAAGATCTTGATCTCGCGCTCGGCCGACTCGGCCGAGTCGGAGGCGTGGATCAGGTTCTCGCGGGTGATCGTGGCGAAGTCGCCGCGGATGGTGCCGGGGCCGGCCTGCAGCGGGTCGGTCGCACCGGCGAGCGCGCGGATGCCGGGCACGACGTTCTCGCCCTCGACGATCAGGGCGAGCGACGGGCCGGAGGTCATGAACTCCAGCAGCGGCTCGTAGAAGGGCCGGCCGACGTGCTCGGCGTAGTGCTGCTCCAGCGTGGCCCGGTCGAAGGTGCGCAGTTCGACGGCGGCGAGCCGCCAGTTGGCCTTGCGCTCGATACGGCTGATGATCTCGCCGGTCAGGCCGCGCTCGACGGCGTCGGGCTTGAGCAGGACGAGAGTGCGCTGGGACACGGTGCGGCTCCAGAGGATCGGCTTCGGCATGGTGTATGGGCCACGTCAGACACTACCCTGCGTGCGCGGCCCGTCGGGAGGAACGGGCCGCTCAGCGGGGGTCAGGCGGTGGCTGCGGGCGCCGCGGCGGGAGTGCCCGCGGAAGGTGCGGCGGCGGCCCGGGCGGCCTTGATCTCGTCGATCCGGCGGCCGTAGCGCACCGAGCACCACCAGAGGGCGGCGAAGACCGCGCCGAGGACGTACATCGTCGGGAGGACGAGGCCGCTGGCGATCAGTCCGATCTGCAGCGCCCAGCCGACGGCGACGGCGCCCGGGCGCTCGATGATGCCGCAGAGCAGCACGCAGAGCAGCATCGCGACACCGCTGACCGTCCAGATGGTGCCGGTGGACACGTCGGACAGCTGCATCGCCACCAGGCCGGCGAACAGGATGAGCAGGGCCTCGCCGATCAGCGTCGAGGAGCACAGGATCCGCATCGGGGCACTACTTCCTTCCGAACAGCAGGCGTGCCTCGCCCACCGTGATGACCGAGCCGGTGACGAGGACGCCGGCGCCGCCGAGGTCCTCCTCCTCGGCGAGGGTGATCGCCGCCTCGATGGCGTCGTCGAGGCGGCGCTCGATCTGCACGCGGTCCTCGCCGAAGATCTCCACGGCGATCGCGGCCAGGTCGTCGACCGCCATCGCGCGGTGGGTGGAGTTCTGGGTGATGACGACCTCGGCGAGGACCGGCTCGAAGACCTCCAGCAGCCCGGCCACGTCCTTGTCGCCGCTCGTGGCGATCACCCCGACGAGCTTGGTGAAAGCGAAGGCCTCGCCGATCGCGGCGACCACCGCCTCGGCGCCGTGCGGGTTGTGCGCGGCGTCCAGGATGACGGTCGGGCCGCGGCGGACGACCTCCAGCCGGCCCGGCGAGGAGACGCCGGAGAACGCCTGGCGCACCTTGTCGACGTCGAGCTGTCCGCCGCCGCCCGCGCCGACGCCGAAGAACGCCTCGACCGCGGCCAGCGCCAGGACGGCGTTGTGGGCCTGGTGGGCGCCGTGCAGCGGGACGAAGATGTCCTCGTACTCCGCGCCGCCGAGGCCGCGCAGGGTGACGAGCTGGCCGCCGATCGCGACCTCGCGGCGGATCACGCCGAACTCCATGCCCTCGCGGGCGACGGTCGCGTCGACCTCGACGGCGCGCGCGAGGATGGTCCGCGCGGCGTCGACCGGCTGCTGGGCGACGACGGCGACGGCCCCGGGCTTGACGATGCCGGACTTCTCGACCGCGATCTCGCCCGGCGTCGAGCCGAGCTTGTCCGTGTGGTCGAGGCCGATCGGGGTGATGACGGCGACCGTGCCGTCGATGACGTTGGTGGCGTCCCAGGAGCCGCCCATGCCGACCTCGACGACGGCGACGTCCACCGGGGCGTCGGCGAAGGCCGCGTACGCCATGCCGGTCAGCACCTCGAAGAAGGACATCGCGACGGGTTCCCGCTCGTCGACCATCCGCACGTACGGCTCGATGTCGCGGTAGGTCTCGACGAAGCGCTCGGGGCTGATCGGCACGCCGTCCAGGCTGATCCGCTCGGTGACGGACTCCACGTGCGGGCTGGTGTACCGGCCGGTGCGCAGCTCGAAGGTGCCGAGCAGCTGCTCGACCATGCGGGCGGTGGAGGTCTTGCCGTTGGTGCCGGTGATGTGGATCGACGGGTACGAGCGCTGCGGCTGGCCGAGGATGTCCATCAGGGCGCTGATCCGGTCGAGCGAGGGCTCCAGCTTGTTCTCGGGCCAGCGGCCGGAGAGCTCGGTCTCGACGGCGCGCAGCTCGGCCTCCGGGCCGGCGGCCGCCGCGTCGGAGGGGCGGGAGGTGTACGGGTTCTGCTCGGCCTTGTCGCTCACGGGGCCAGTCTACGGAGCGCGGCGCCCTGCTCCGGCGCGGGCACCCCGGGCGGGGCGTCCGCGCCGGAGCGCGGGGTCAGCGGTGCGAAGGGAACTGCACGACCTGCTGGTAGGTGGGCCGGTTCTGCCAGGTGGTCTTCGCGTCGGTGACGCCGCCGAGCGGGCGCTGGACGATCGTGTCGGCGCACCACTGGTCGCCGGCTGCGCAGTCCGCGTCGCCGGGGTAGACCTGGGCGGCGGTCTGCGCGGCGGCCTTCCCCAGGCTGTCGAGGAGCGCTCCCCGGCAGGCCGCGAGGTCTCCCCCGCCGCAGTACGGCCGGGCGAGCGGGCCGGCGACCGGGTCGCCGAGGACACCGCGCAGGTCCTTGTCGAGGTAGCTCCACCAGCCGTACTGGAAGGCGGAGCCCTTGTGCGGGATGGACTCGTTGGCGCTGACCGGGCCGCCGGAGGGGCCGGTCTGTCCGCCGGAGGGCGACTCGTTGATCTGGAGGGCGCCGGTGAGTGCGGTGAAGAGCGGGTCGCCGAGGCCCGGCCGCAGGACGGCGTCGGCGAGCAGCGGCCACCAGGCGTCGAGGATGCGGACGGCGTCCGCGTCGGCGTAGCGGTGGCTGCCGGGCGAGGTCTCGCGCCGCAGCGACCCGGCGGCCCGCCAGGTCTCCAGCCGCTGGACGGCGGTGGCGAGGACGGGGTCGGTGACGGGTGCGGAGCGGATCACCCGGAGGAGCTCGGGCAGCACGTCCTCGGCGCGCAGGTCGGCGAGGGCCGCGCCTTCCATGGCCTGGGTGAGCGAGACCCGGCTCGCCCGGCCGCCGCCGGCGAGGAGGGCCCTGACGCGGTCGTCGAGGAGGTTCCCGCGGTGCACGGAGCCGTTGCCGAAGCCTGCGGCGGCGAAGCCGGCGGCCTGCTTGTTGTTCCAGGAGATGTAGTAGTCCTGGTTGACGGACTGCGGGTGCTCGGCGGGCGGGGTGTAGCGGGCGGTGTTCGCGACGGGGTCGAAGTCCCGCCACTCGTAGGCGGGTTCGCCGCGGGTGGGCAGGCCGGGGTCGACGCCGGGGGCGCGCACCGGGTTGGTGCCGGAGTTGTAGTACGCGATGTCGCGGGAGTCGGCGTAGAACCAGTTGAACGTGTAGTTGATGTTCTGCGCGGCCTGCTGGAAGCTCGCGGCGTCGTGCACCGCGCCGGGGTCGTTGAGCATCTGGAAGCCGATGATGGAGTCGGCCTCGTGCCGGTAGGTGGAGCGCAGCGAGGTGAAGGCGACGGGCTGTCCGCCGACGGTGCCGCGGGCCGTGACGAGGCCGTACTTCGTGCGGTTCATCACCAGCGTGTAGGAGCCGGCGCCGGTGGGGTCCGCGGTGGTGGGCTTCCAGGTGTTCTTCTGTTCGAGGCGCTCCAGCGGGAGGCACTGCCCGTGCCAGAGGTAGTGGTCGGCGGTGGTGGTGGCGGGGCTGCCGTCGGTGGTGCAGAGCGGCACGGCGTACGTGTCGGTGATGTCCTGGCCCGCGGAGGTGGCGCTCCACGCGTAGTCCTGGCCGCGTCCGAGCTGCACGTAGAAGCTGAGGCCGGCGAAGGCGGCGCCGCGGGCGCTGATGCCGGGGCCCTGGATCTCCTCCAGCATGAGCAGCTGGGGGGCGAAGTAGCCGGTCTGCGGGCCGAAGACGGCGACGGGGTGGCCGTCGTCGGTGTGGCTGCCGGAGACCAGGAGGGCGTTCGACATGCCGTGCCTGGCGGTGAGGAGGTTGCCGGGCAGCAGGCCGGGCGCGGCGGTGGCGGTCTGGCCGCCGGTGCCGGTGGCGTCGTGGACGAGGCGTTCGGGGACGACGGACCCCGCGTCCGGCAGGGCGGTGCCCTGCGGGTCCTGCGGCGGCTGCGCGTACGGGAACCGCTGCCCGTCGTGGAGGGTGAGCACGGCCTCCGGGTCGTCGGACTCGCGCAGGGACGACCAGACGCGGTCGCCCTCGGCCTGGCCGTAGCGTGCTTCGGCGGCCAGCCTGACCTGGGCGGAGGCGAGTTCGCCGCCGCCGCCGGAGCCGAAGAGGGCGCCGACGACGGAGGCGAGGGCGACGAGGTCGGTGAGCTTGAACGGGTCGATGGTGCCGGCGTTGGTGACGGCGTCGATGTGGCCGGTGAGGTCGTACTCGCCGGGGAACCAGCGGCCGTTGTAGGCCTCGCGGATGTACTGGTTGATGCCGTCGAGGTAGGCGTTGGCGTCGGCGAGGGCCTGCCGGGCGCGGTCGCCCTGGCCGGCGATGGCGTCGATCTGCTGCTGGAGTTCGGCCTCGGTGTAGGGGGCGGCCTGCCAGAAGCTCTGCTCCAGCTGACGGTTGGCGGCGGCGCCGCCGGCGAAGCCGGAGAGCTTGCCGCGGCCGACGTGCCGGAACAGGTCCATGACCCAGAGGCGGTCCTGCGCGGCGGCGTATCCGGCGCCGTACTCGGTGCCGTAGCGGGTGGTGCCGGTGATGTGGGGGATGCCGGTGGCCTTGTCGCGGACGATGGCGACGTCGGCCCGCGGGCGGGTGGTGGAGGCGATCCGGTCGGCGGGGACGCCGAAGGAGGCGTCGTTGAAGAAGTTCCTCAACTGGGCCTCGGTCAGCTGCGGGTAGGCGCCGGCGAGGGCGGCGTAGGGGCCGAGCTGGTCGTCGGTGTGGGCGGGGCGGCTGCCGAAGACCTTGTGGAGGAGGATCTCGGAGAGCGTGGCGTTGCCGTTCTCGCCGGGCGGCAGGATGTCGAGGCACCGGCCGGCGCAGAGGTCTCCGGCCACGGCCGCGACGGGGGCGGGGGCGGCTGCGGCGGGTGGCGAGGCGGTGGGGGCGAAGGCGGCGATCAGGGCTGCCGCGAGGGTGGCGGCGGCGAACCTGGGTGCACGGGGGCGTCGTTGCATACCGGCTCCTCGGTCGAGTTGCGGCTGCGGTGCTGCGCTGTGCTGCGCTACCCGACGGTAGGACGCCTGCTGACACTCTGCCTAGTAGCGTGCATGCCACAACGCGGCCGGGAACGCGCCGCGTTGCGCACCCTCCCCGGTTCCGTCAGGCGTGACGGGCCACGGGCACGTGCACCGTGCGGCCGCCGTGCCGGCGCCGCAGCTCGGCGGCGATCTCCGCCCCCTCGCCCTCGGGGAGCAGCGGCAGCATCATCGCGACGGCCTGCAGCAGCCCGCCCACCAGGTACGTGGTGTCGGGCGTGGCGGCGATCAGGGCACGGACCGTGGGGACGTCGCCCGCGTCCACCGCCTCGATCAGGCGGGCCGGGTCAGCCGCGTCTTCGTCGAGCAGCACGCCGGAGGTGTCGGCCGGCACCCGTCGGGCGAGCCCGCGCAGCACCCGGTCGGCGGCCTCGGGGGCGTACGCCTTGCGCACGGCCTCGGCGGCGATCCAGACCAGCAGGGTGGTGACCTCGCGTTCGACGTTCTCGGCGAAGAGCCGGTCCAACTGGTCGTCGAAGGACAGCTGGTTGCCGTGCCGGAATGCCAGCAGAAGCGCCGCTGCCCGGGCTTTGGCCGCCTCGACCTCGCGCAGGGGCAGTTCGTCGGCCAACTCCATTGTTGCCGGCATGACGTGTCCTCCCGTCAGTCGCGCACCCGAATGGCGACGTCTGCCCACCGTACACATCCCACCTCGGAACACCAGGTGAACGCGCGCAGGCAGAAACGGATGGAATTCACCGGACATCGATCACTGTGTTTCACCGGGTGCGCCACGGATGCACACGGGGAAATACCGCCGAACGGTCTATCAAGAACACGGCCGATTGCGCCGAATACGCGTTTTCCGACGGCTCCGCGCAGGTGCCGGTCCGCGCCGCGGCGGAATCCGGGACCACCCGCCCGGCACGCCGACGCCCGGCCGGGTCTCCCCCGGCCGGGCGTCGGTGCGTCCGTCGTGCGGCGGGTCAGGCCTGCGGCAGGCCCGCCAGCTGGGCGGTGATCCGCGCGATGTCGGCCCCGGCGGCCTCCTGGCGGGTGCGGATCTTGGCGACGACCTCGTCCGGCGCCTTCGCGAGGAAGCCCTCGTTGCCGAGCTTGGCCGTGGTCTGCGCCTTCTCCTTCTCGGCGGCCGCGAGGTCCTTCTGCAGGCGCTTGCGCTCGGCGGCCACGTCGATGGTGCCGGAGAGGTCCAGTGCCACGGTGGCACCGGCGACCGGCAGCGAGGCGGTGGCCGAGAATTCCTCCGCCGGGACGGTCAGCCGGAGCAGGGAGCGGATCGCGTCCTCGTGGACGGCGAGCACGGTGCCCGTGAGGTCGAGTCGGGCCGGCACCTTCTGCGCGGGCTGCAGGCCCTGGTCGGAGCGGAACCGGCGGACCTCGGTCACCACCTGCTGGAGGGTGGCGATCTCGGCCTCGGCGGCGGCGTCACGGCGGGAGCCGTCCGCCGTCGGCCAGGCGGTGACCACCAGCGACTCGGCGCCGGTCAGCGTCGTCCACAGGGTGTCGGTGACGAACGGCACGATCGGGTGCAGCAGCCGCAGCGTGACGTCGAGGACCTCGCCGAGCACCCGGCGCGAGGCGTCGGCCTGCGCGCCGCCCTTGGCCAGGGTGGTCTTGGAGAGCTCGACGTACCAGTCGAAGACCTCGTCCCACGCGAAGTGGTAGAGCGCGTCCGAGACCTTCGCGAACTCGTAGTCCTCGTACAGCGCGTCGACCTCGGCCACGGTCGCGTCGAGGCGCGAGAGGATCCAGCGGTCGACCGCGGTGAGCTCCTCCGCGGGCGGCAGCGGGCCCTCGACGGTGGCGCCGTTCATCAGGGCGAACCGGGTGGCGTTCCAGATCTTGTTGCAGAAGTTCCGGGAGCCCTTGACCCAGTCCTCGCCGATCGGCACGTCCGCACCGGGGTTGGCGCCGCGGGCCAGCGTGAAGCGGACGGCGTCGGCGCCGTACGCGTCCATCCAGTCCAGCGGGTCGACGGCCGTGCCGGACGACTTCGACATCTTCTTGCCGAACTCGTCACGGACCAGGCCGGTCAGCGCGACCGTCTTGAACGGCACCTGGCCGTCCATCGCGTACAGGCCGAACATCATCATCCGGGCGACCCAGAAGAAGATGATGTCGTGGCCGGTCAGCAGCACGTCGGTGGAGTAGAACTTCTCCAGGTCGGCGGTCCGCTCCGGCCAGCCGAGCGTGGAGAACGGCCACAGGCCGCTGGAGAACCAGGTGTCCAGGACGTCGGGGTCCTGGTGCCAGCCCTCGCCGGTCGGCGGCTCCTCGTTCGGGCCGACGCAGACGACCTGGCCCTCGGGGCCGTACCAGACCGGGATCCGGTGGCCCCACCAGAGCTGGCGCGAGATGCACCAGTCGTACATGTTGTCGACCCAGTCGAAGTAGCGGCCCTCCAGCGCCTTCGGGTGGATCTGCACCCGGCCGTCGCGGACGGCGTCGCCGGCCTCCTTGGCCAGCGGCTCGACCTTGACCCACCACTGCAGGGAGAGCCGCGGCTCGACGACCGTGTGGCAGCGCGAGCAGTGGCCCACGGCGTGCTCGTACGGGCGCTTCTCGGCGACGATCCGGCCCTGCTCGCGCAGCGCGCCGACGACCGCCGAGCGGGCCTCGAAGCGGTCCAGGCCGAGGAAGGGGCCGTGCACGGTGATCGCACCGTGCTCGTCCATCACGGTCAGGTTGGGCAGGCCGTGGCGCTGGCCGATGGCGAAGTCGTTCGGGTCGTGCGCGGGCGTCACCTTGACGGCGCCGGTGCCGAACTCCGGATCGACGTGCTCGTCCGCGACGACCGGGATCTGCCGGTCCGTCAGCGGCAGCTTGATGGTGCGGCCGACCAGGTGCCGGTACCGCTCGTCCTCGGGGTGGACGGCGACCGCGGTGTCGCCGAGCATCGTCTCGGCGCGGGTGGTGGCGACCACGATCGAGTCGTCGCCGTCGCCGTAGCGGATCGAGACCAGCTCGCCGGGGCGGTCCTTGTGCTCGACCTCGATGTCGGAGAGCGCGGTGAGGCAGCGCGGACACCAGTTGATGATGCGCTCGGCGCGGTAGATCAGGCCGTCGTCGAACAGCTTCTTGAAGATGGTCTGGACGGCCTGCGACAGGCCCTCGTCCATGGTGAAGCGCTCGCGCGACCAGTCGACGCCGTCGCCGAGGCGGCGCATCTGGCCGAGGATCTTCCCGCCGTAGCTCTGCTTCCACTCCCAGACCTTCTCGACGAAGGCCTCGCGGCCCAGGTCGTGCCGGGAGAGGCCGGCTTCGGCGAGCTGCTGCTCGACCTTGTTCTGGGTGGCGATGCCGGCGTGGTCCATGCCGGGCAGCCACAGCGCCTCGAAGCCGAGCATGCGCTTGCGGCGCGTCAGGGCGTCCATCAGCGTGTGCTGGAAGGCGTGACCCAGGTGCAGGGCGCCCGTGACGTTCGGCGGGGGGATGACGATCGTGTACGCGGGCTTGTCGCTCTTCGCGTCCGCGGTGAAGTAACCGCGTTCCACCCAGCGCTCGTACAGCGCGCCCTCTACCTCCGCCGGGGCGTAGGTCGTCGGGAGGGTGGCTGCGTCGTCCCCGGGGTAGGACTTCTCGGGGCGCTGGTTCGTCGTGTCGGTCACGACGCACAGTTTACGTACGAGGGGGGCCTCGTTACGAACCGATAGGCCGCGGACCACCCGGCCCGGTGCGGACGGCCGTGCGGTAGCGTGCCCGGATACTCGCACGGGTGACCGTGCGAACACGGACGAGAAGCCACGACGGCAGGCCGCGGTGACACCGTGGCGGGGGGACGGGTCTTTCATGTACGGCCAGGGTCAGCAGTACCCGCAGGACAAACCGCAGCAGCCCCAGCAGCCCCAGCAGCCGCCGTACGGGCAGCCCCCGTACGGCGGAGCGCCCCAGCCGCAGCCCGGCTACGGCTACCCGCAGCAGCCCGCGCCTCCGTACGGCGCCCCGCAGCCGCCCCCGCCGTACGGCGCCCCGCAGCAGCAGCCGCAGCCCGGCTACGGCTACCCGCAGCAGCAGCCGGCCGCCCCTTACGGCGGCCAGCCCGGCTACCCGCAGGCGCCGGTGCCGCAGCAGCAGCAGCCGTACGGCGCGCCCGGCGGATACCCGCCGCCCGCACCGCGCAAGAGCAACAGCGGCCTGGTGATCGCGCTGGTGATCGGCGCCGTCGTGCTGGTCGGCGGCGGACTCGCGGTCTGGGGCCTCTCGACCGGCGACGACACCGGCACCAACACCGGCACCGGCGGCACCACTGCGGGGAGCACCGGCGGCACCGGCGGCACCACCGGCGGCGGCGGTGGCACCACGAACGCCGCGTACAAGCTCGACCTGCCCGCGACCCTGCTCGACGGCTACGCGCAGCAGCAGGCCACCGCCGTACCGGCCACGCCCGGCCCCGACGGCAAGCCGCCGGCCTGCAGCAACGGCACCGCCGTCGCGGGCAGTTACATCAAGCAGCAGACCAGCATGCTGCAGGTCGTCGGCTGCTACGGCTCGGTCGCGAGCCCGTCCCTCGTGATGACCGCGCTGGAGGCCGAGATCGTCGCGCCCAAGAAGATCGGCACCACCAGCATCACGTCCACCTGGCTCAGCAGGCCGACCGAGTACCCCGTGGGCCGGACGAACAGCTCCGGCGCGAAGCTCAAGTGCGGCGTCATCAACTCGTCCGCCACCAAGGCCGCCGCCGGGGGCACCACCGTCTGCTTCTGGGCCGACCGCTCGACCGCCGCCGAGGTGGTCTTCGGCGACCTGGGCCTCACCGGCAAGAAGCTCACGCCCGCCGAGGCCGCCGAGAAGACCGCCGCGATCCGCGAGGCCGTCCTCGTCAAGAAGTGAGCCCGCCGGCGGCCGCCGCGGCAGCCAGGCTCCTCGATCCCCTCGTCGAAAGGACGTCCGGTGTCCGAGCAGAATCCGTACGGTGCCCCACCCCCGCAGCCCCAGCCGTACGGGGCCCCGCCTCCCGCGTTCGGCCCGCCCCAGCCCCCGGCGTACGGATACCCGCAGCAGCCGGCACCGCCCTACGGCGCCCCGGCCGCGGGTTTCGGCGTTCCGCAGCAGCAGCAGCCGTGGGGCGGCGGGGTCGTGCCGCCGCCGCAGAAGTCGCGGCGCGGACTCTGGATCCTGCTGGGCTGCGTGGGCGGCGCGATCCTCGTCGGCGGCGGACTGCTGGGGTACTTCGTCTACGGCGTGACGTCGACGACGTCGAAGTACACCATCGCGCTGCCCCCGTCGTTCCAGGGGCTCCCGCGGGACGACTCCAACCCCCTCGCGCAGAAGCTCGAATCGGGCCTGGAGGACTCCCTCGGCAAGGGCGAGAACGCCTGGTCGCCGACGCCGGTCAGCACGGTGTACACCGACGGGAAGAAGGTCGTCGCGGTCTTCGGCGGCTACGGCACCGTGCTCTCCCCCCGCAGCCAGGTCGACGACTTCTACGTCAACTTCGAGGAAGGCGCCCGCACCCAGGGCACGACCTTCAGCGACCGCCGGGACTTCGACCCGGGCCCGCTCGGCGGACGGCTCACCTGCGAGATCATGCACGCCCCGGCCGAGGACGACAGCCTCTGCACCTGGGCCGACGGTTCGACGTTCGTCGCGATGCTCACCGGCGAGGTCGACCCGGACGGCGAGGTCGACCTCGACGAGGCCGCGGCCGCCGCGCTGGAGATGCGCAGGATCGCCGAAGTCCCCAAGTAGCCCTGCACCCACGGCACCCACGGCGAAGGCCCCCGCGGACCGGATGGTCCGCGGGGGCCTTCGCCGTGCAGGTCGTCGGGCGACGGTCAGGCGCTCTTCTCGCGCCGCTCCCGCTTGATCATGTCCCGCGGGACGAGGGTCGGGATCGCGTGCTTGGAGACGACGTCCCCGGTCACGACCACGCGGGCGACGTCCTGACGCGACGGCACCTCGTACATCACGGACATCAGCACCTCCTCCATGATGGCGCGCAGACCGCGGGCACCGGTGCCGCGCAGGATCGCCTGGTCGGCGATGGCCTCCAGGGCGTCCCGCGTGAACTCCAGCTCGACGCCGTCCAGCTCGAACAGCTTGCGGTACTGCTTGACCAGGGCGTTCTTCGGCTCGGTCAGGATCTGCAGCAGCGCCTCGCGGTCGAGGTTGTGCACGCTGGTGATCACGGGCAGACGGCCGATGAACTCGGGGATCATGCCGAACTTCACCAGGTCCTCCGGCATGACCTGCCGGAAGTGGTCGCTGGAGTCCGACTCGCGCTTCGAACGGATCGTCGCGCCGAAGCCGATGCCCTTGGCACCCGCGCGGCCCTCGATGATCCGCTCCAGACCCGCGAACGCACCGCCCACGATGAACAGCACGTTGGTGGTGTCGATCTGGATGAACTCCTGGTGCGGGTGCTTGCGGCCGCCCTGCGGCGGCACCGAGGCGGTGGTGCCCTCCAGGATCTTCAGCAGCGCCTGCTGCACGCCCTCGCCGGAGACGTCACGCGTGATCGACGGGTTCTCGCTCTTGCGGGCGACCTTGTCGATCTCGTCGATGTAGATGATCCCGGTCTCGGCCTTCTTGACGTCGTAGTCCGCCGCCTGGATCAGCTTGAGCAGGATGTTCTCGACGTCCTCGCCGACGTAGCCGGCCTCGGTCAGCGCGGTGGCGTCCGCGATCGCGAAGGGCACGTTCAGCATCCGGGCCAGCGTCTGCGCGAGCAGCGTCTTGCCGGATCCGGTCGGGCCGAGGAGCAGGATGTTCGACTTGGCGAGCTCGATCGCGTCCTCGCGACCCGCGCCGGTGCGGCTGCTCTCGCCTGCCTGCACGCGCTTGTAGTGGTTGTAGACGGCGACGGACAGCGCCTTCTTCGCCAGGTCCTGGCCCACCACGTACTGGTCGAGGAACTCGTAGATCTCGCGGGGCTTCGGCAGCTCCTCGAAACGGACCTCCGAGGACTCGGCGAGCTCCTCCTCGATGATCTCGTTGCACAGGTCGATGCACTCGTCGCAGATGTACACGCCAGGCCCGGCGATCAGTTTCTTCACCTGCTTCTGCGACTTGCCGCAGAACGAGCACTTGAGCAGGTCGCCACCGTCTCCGATGCGTGCCACGAGGTGCTTCCCCTTCGCCAGGGGCCCCGCAGCGGTCCGGGGCCTGGTGCTGTGGACCGGCTGCGCCATCGGCGGTCGGTCTCGCTATCCGACGGTACTCTGCCGAGGCGGCAATTCCGCCGACTTCGGCAGCTCTGCCCTACGCCCTGGGCGAATTGATACCGAACAGAAGCCGTCTCACGGGCATGGGCCCGTCTACTGCATTGTGCCCGTCCGACCACCCCGGCCGGAACGGATCGGGGCGGGGCGTACGTCACGGTGCCGTGTGCACCGTTGTACCACCCCGCCCCCGACTGCTCCGTGCTCAGGCCGTGAGCGACGACTTGCGCGTGGAGATGATCTGGTCGATCAGCCCGTACTCCAGGGCCTCCTCGGCCGTGAGGATCTTGTCGCGCTCGATGTCCTCGCGGACGACCTCGACCGGCTTGTTGGAGTGCTTGGCCAGCATCTCCTCCAGCTGCTCGCGCATCCGGAAGATCTCCTTGGCCTGGATCTCCAGGTCGGACACCTGACCGCGGCCCGTCTCGGTGTACGGCTGGTGGATCAGGATGCGGGCGTTCGGGAGCGCCATGCGCTTGCCCGGCGTACCGGCCGCCAGCAGCACCGCGGCGGCGGACGCCGCCTGGCCCATGCAGACGGTGGTGATGTCGGGCTTGACGTACTGCATGGTGTCGTAGATGGCGGTCAGCGCCGTGAACGAGCCGCCGGGCGAGTTGATGTACATCTGGATCTCGCGGTCCGGGTCCATCGACTCCAGGCACAGCAGCTGCGCCATGATGTCGTTGGCCGAGACGTCGTCCACCTGCGAGCCGAGGAAGATGATGCGCTCCTCGAACAGCTTGGCGTACGGGTCGTACTCGCGGATGCCCTGCGAGGTGCGCTCGACGAAACGCGGGACGATGTAGCGGCCCTCGGCACGGGCGCCCTGGAACTCGCCGCGCGGCGTGTAGGGAGTGTTCATGGGGTGTTGGGTCCTCCGAAGCGTACGGTCAGGGAGTCTGCTGGCGGGAGCGGTCAGGACGCTCCGCCGCCGGTGCCGCCGCCGCCCGGGACGTCCGCGGCGCTGTGCATGATCTCGTCGATGAGGCCGTACGCCTTGGCCTCCTCCGGGGTGAACCACCGGTCGCGGTCGGAGTCCGCGGTGACCCGGTCGAAGGTCTGGCCGCTGTGGTGCGCGATCAGCTCCGACATCCGCTTCTTGGTGCGGAGCAGCTGCTCCGCCTGGATCCGGATGTCGGAGGCCGAGCCGCCGAGGCCGGCCGAGGGCTGGTGCATCAGGATGTTGGCGTTGGGCAGCGAGAAGCGCTTGCCCTTGGCACCGGCGGTCAGCAGGAACTGGCCCATGGAGGCCGCCATGCCCATCGCGATGGTCACCACGTCGTTCTTGATGTACTGCATGGTGTCGTAGATCGCCATGCCGGCCGTGATGGAGCCGCCCGGCGAGTTGATGTACAGGAAGATGTCCTTCTCCGGGTCTGCGGCCAGGAGGAGGAGCTGCGCGGTGATCTTGTTGGCGATGTCGTCGTCGACCTGCTGGCCGAGGAAGATGATGCGCTCGTTGAGCAGCCGGTTGTAGACCTGGTCGCCCAGGCCGCCGAGCACGTCACCGGCGGCGGCGCGGGGCGCCGTCAGGCCATCCATCTGCATCTGCGGGAACGTCACTTAGCCACCTGCTCAGTCGATCTGCGTGTGTGTCGCTGTCCATCGACCCTAACGCGCAGGCCGGGCCGCAGAATCCCCCACGCAGAACTGTTCGCTGTGAGCGCAGGGTGCACGCGGGAATACGGCAGCGGCCCGGACACCGTGCGGTGTCCGGGCCACTGGAGGCCGATCGGCGGGATCGGCGCGGGGAGGATCAGGCCTCGTCCGCGACCTCGACGGTCTCGACGGCGTCGGACGCCTCGGTCTCGTCCTCGTCGTCCTCGAAGGAGACGGCCTCGCCGTTGCTGTCGGTCACCTTGGCGGCCTCGACGACCAGCGCCAGCGCCTTGCCACGGGCGACCTCGCCGACCAGCAGCGGAACCTGGCCGCCCTGGACGATCTGCTGCGCGAACTGGTCCGGGGTGAGACCCGAGCCGGCGGCGCGGCGGATGAGGTGCTCGGTCAGCTCCTCCTGGGAGACGTTGAGCTCCTGCTTGGCCACGATCTCGTCCAGGACGAACTGGGTCTTGATGCCCTTCTTCGCCTGGTCCGCGGTCTCCTGCTCGTAGTCCTCGACGGACTTGTCCTGGGTGGCCAGGTAGGCCTCGATGGTCAGGCCCATCGGCTCCAGCTGGTGGTGCTCCAGGTTGTGCTTGCGGGTCTCGACCTCGTCCTTGAGGAGCTTCTCCGGGTACTCCATCTCCACCCGGGTCAGCAGCTCGTCGAGGACCTTCTCCTGGGCCTGGGTGGCCTGGTCGAACTCCTTCATGCGCTCCAGGCGCTTGGTGGAGTCGGCCTTCAGCTCCTCCAGCGTGTCGAACTCGCTCGCCAGCTGGGCGAACTCGTCGTCCAGCTCGGGGAGCTCCTTCTCCTGGACGGCGGTCACGGTGACGGTGACCTCCGACTCCTTGCCGGCCTCGGTGCCACCCTTGAGCTCGGTGGTGAAGGTCTTGGACTCGCCGGCCGACAGGCCGACGACGGCCTCGTCGATGCCGTCCAGCAGGCGGCCGGAGCCGATCTCGTAGCTCACGCCGGTGGCGGTGCCGTCCTCCGGCACCTCGCCGTCGACCTTGGCCTCCAGGTCGACGACCACGACGTCGCCCTCGGCGGCGGCGCGCTCGACGTCCTTGACGGAGGAGAAGCGCTCGCGGAGCTGCTCCAGCGACTTGGCGACGTCCTCGTCCGACACCTCGATGGCGTCGACGGTGACGGAGATCTCCGAGAAGTCAGGCAGCGTGATCTCGGGGCGGACGTCGACCTCGGCGGTGAACTTGAGGTCACCACCGTCGGCGATCCGCTCGACACCCTCGATGTCCGTGATGTCGGGCTGGCCGAGGACATCGATCTTGATCTCGTCGACGGCCTGCGTGTAGAAGCGCGGCAGGGCGTCGTTCACCGCCTCCTCCAGCACGGCGGCACGGCCGAAGCGCTGGTCGATGACACGAGCCGGAATCTTGCCCTTGCGGAAGCCCGGGACCGAGACCTGCTGGTTGATCTTCTTGTACGCCGCGTCGAGGCTGGGCTTGAGCTCCTCGAAGGGCACCTCGACGGTGAGTCGAACCCGGGTCGGGTTCAGAGTCTCGACGGCGCTCTTCACGGTTAGGTCTCCTATTGGGCTTGCGGTCGGGTTGTCTCCGCCCGACGTCGCCGGCCGGTAGGCCGATCGGGCGAGACGGGCGATGGGCGGTTGGGGCTGCATCTCCCGTACGGGGGTGGACGGTGAGCGTGACTCCTCGCCCTCGGGCGGTCGCGGTCCGTGTAATCGCCACAGGCACCACCGCCAGCGGTCCATCCTACCGGTACCACGAAAGCAACAGGGCCCCGCCCGCCTGACGAGACCCTGCCGAAACTGTCGGGGTGGCCGGATTCGAACCGACGGCCTTCCGCTCCCAAAGCGGACGCGCTACCAAACTGCGCCACACCCCGTAGTGCCGAGAGGAAGAGTACACGCCGGTCCGGGGCCCCTCCGCGCAATATCGGAGGCCGCCCGGGCGAAAGCGGTGTGCATTTCGCCGACCCGACCAGGTAGGCTGGCCAACGTCCTCGCGGCCGACCCCGGCCCGGGGGCGACGTGCCGTCAACGCACGCATGCGGGCGTAGCTCAATGGTAGAGCCCCAGTCTTCCAAACTGGCCACGCGAGTTCGATTCTCGTCGCCCGCTCCACCGCCCCGGCCCCAGCTCAGCGACATGATCGCGGAGCTGGGGCCGTTGTCGTTCGACGGCCCGTCAGGGCGGCGTGCCCGTTCCGCGCCCGTGCCGCGCCCGGCCGGACCGGTCGTGGTCCCGCCCTGCCGCGCCCGGCCCCGCTCCGAGGAGGGCCGGGGCGCGCGGGAGTCCGCACGGGCGGGCGGGGCTGCCGGTGCACCCCCGGCGTGCGCGCGGTCGCACGGCCTGCCGCCGGTTCGGGCCACCCGTCCCGGAGCGGGCGGCGATCCCCGGACCCGGCCGGAACGGCCCGACGGAAACGGCCCGACGGAAACGGCCCCGGGTCGGCGGGTGGACCGCCGGCCCGGGGCCGTTTCCGTGCTGCGGCCGAGGTCAGCCCAGGTAGTGACGGACCACACGGGCGGCGTACGCGTCGGTGTCGAGCATGCCCGCGCGGGCGGAGTCGGAGCCGCCGTCGTTGGAGCCCACGGTGTTGTCCTGGCCGGCGTTGAAGATGTCGTCGCCCGCGAGCTGGTTGAAGTTGCCGATCACGATCGTCGGGTTGAAGGAGTCGCTGTCGGCGACCGCGGACGCGGCCGGCAGGCAGGCGGCTCCGGTGACGGCCAGGAGAACGGCGGCGCGGCGGAGTGCTCGGGTCATGAGGGGTTCCCTTCCACGTTCCACGACGGGGTTTGTCGTGGCTGCGACAGTAAAAGGAAGGGCGCGCGGCCCCGGGGACGTTCGGCCGGTCGGTGGCGTGTTGACGCCGCACGCCCCGGCACGGGAAGCGCCGCGAGGGCGGAGGCCGGGGCGGACCGGACCGGGACCGGGAACGCGACCGGGAACGGGACCGGGGCCGGGAACGGGACCGGAACGGGGACGCCCGGCGGAACGACGGAACGGCGGAGAGGAAAAGGCCGAGGCCCGGCCGGGGATCCGTGGATCTCCGGCCGGGCCTTCGGGTGGCGCGGGGTGCGTCAGACGCGGACGCCGTGGGCGGCGAGGTACGCCACCGGGTCGATGTCCGAGCCGTACGACGGGGTGGTGCGGATCTCGAAGTGCAGGTGCGGGCCGGTCACGTTGCCGGTGGCACCGGAGAGGCCGATGACCTGGCCGGCGGTGACGGTCTGGCCGACCGAGACCTTCAGCGCCGAGAAGTGCGCGTACTGGGAGTACTTGCCGTCGGCGTGCTTGATGACGACGTTGTTGCCGTAGGCGCCGCCCCAGCCGGCCTCGACGACGGTGCCCGCCGCGATGGCGTGGATCGAGGTGCCGGTGCTGACCGCGAAGTCGACACCGGTGTGGTAGCCGCTGGACCAGTTGGAACCGGCCTTGTGGTACGGGGTGCCGAGGCCGGAGGAGACCGGCGCGACGTAACCGGAGGTGGCGGCGGGCGCCTTGGCCTCGGTGGTCGGGGCGGCGGGCTTGGCGGCCTCGGTCTTGGGCGCGGCCGGCTTGGCGGCCTCGGTCTTGGGCGCGGCGGGCTTGGCGGCCTCGGTGGTCGGGGCAGCCGGCTTCGGGGTGCTCGCGACCGGGGCGCGGTGCTCGGAGCGGGAAGCCGCGGCCGAGTCGGCCTTCTTGGTCTCGGCCTGCGGCGCGGCCGCGGCGGCCTGACCGGAGACGGAGAGCTTCTGGCCCGGGAGGATGAGGTTCGGGTTGCCGCCGATGACCTGGCGGTTGTCGTCGTACAGCTTCTTCCAGCCGCCGTCGACGTGCTGCGCACCGGCGATCTTGGACAGGGTGTCGCCGTGGACGACCTGGTACGAGGCGGCCTGCGCCGGGGCGGCGGCCGGGGCCGCGGCCGGGGCGGCGGCCGGGGCGGCAGCGACGGGGGCCGCGGCCTGGGTGCCGGCGCTGTGGGCGCTGGCAGCGGTGACGGGGATGGCGATCGCAGCGGCGGCCACACCGGTGGCGACGGCGACGCGGGACAGACGGGTGCCCAGAACGGACATGGAGTTGTTCCTCTCCTACGCCTACGAGGTGAGCTGTCGGGTTCGGGCTGGGAGATCGCCCGGTCGCGGAAAATGACGCGACTTCACCCCAAGCCGTCCCGGAACTACCGGGCGCGGCACTTACCTTGGGTCCCCCGCTCCTGCCGTGCACAGATGGTGCGTGACCCCGGGCAGCGGCAGGACTCGGCGTTCCACCCGGTGGCCCGCCCGGTCGGTGGCCGGGCAGACCATGAGAAAAACCTATGGACCGCTCCGCTGGCAAGCCGCCCCCTCCGAGGGGCCGTCACGAGCACTCCCGGCGGTCACTCTCCGCCGGGGCGAGGTGGGCAGAGCGCAGTCGCCGCAGTGACCGTGCGTATCCGGATCATGTCCGCGCGGGAGATTCCGCACCCCGCGTGGCCGGCCGGTCGCGGCGGGGCACGGATCATGCGCACCCCGGTGACCCTGGTCACGAGGGCCTCCCGGAGGCCCTTTCCGGGCCCGCCGGACGTCCGGGGAACCGCGTCCGCGGACCGGTGTCACCGGGCGGACGTCCGGCCGATAGCCTCGCTCGCGAGCGATGTTCGACCCCTTTTCGAGCAAGGAGCCCCTTTTGCGGGCGCAGGCCAGGCTGGAGACGGTCCAGCGCAGCGTGATCCGGGAGATGGCCCGGTACGGGCAGCGGTTCACGGTGGACGGCAGCGTGCTGCGCGGGCCCGGCACGACGGCGGTGGCGGTCCGCGAGCACCCGGGCGAGGACGGCGCGGTCGGCCACGTCGACCTGGGCTTCGTCCTGCGGCTGGGGCAGGCGGACGGTCCGGTGATCTGGGACTGCACCGCCGGGCGCGGCCGCACGGAGGAGGAGAAGCTCGACAGCGCCGTGCGCATGTGGGCGACGACCACCGCGGCGGCCGTGGTGGAGATGCAGGAGCGCCGCGGCGAGCACGGCGACCACGTGCGGCCCGGGGAACTGCCCGGGTGGCACGCCGTGCAGGGCCCGGCGGCGGTGTTCGGCTTCGGGAGCGACCGGCTGGCGGAGTGGCTGGCCGGCAACCAGCTGCTGCCCGCACTGGCGGACGCCCTGCGGCCCGGGCTGCCGTCGACCGGGGTCACCGGGGTGAAGGTGTTCCTCGGCGGCCGGGCCGGCGAGGAGGTCGCGGAGGTGCGGGTCGACGGCACCGTGTCGGAGCCGGCGTCGGCCGCCCTGCGCGCCCTCGGCTGGCCGCGCGGCGAACGCCTCTGCTGGGCACGGCTGTTCGTCCTGCTGGTCCCGGACGGGCAGGAGGCGCAGGCGGTGCCCGCCGGGTCGGCTCCGGCCCCCGGGGCGGCACACGGCGGCCCGGGGGTGCTGCGGCGCGGCCTGCTCGCGCGCTGGCGGCAGGCGCGGCCCGGGCGCTGACCTGGCCGCGCGGAAGCGGCGGCCGGGTCGGCGCTGCGGTCAGCTGGCCACGGAGGAGATCGTCTTCGCGAGCTGGCTGAGGAAGTCCTGGATCGGCTTGGCCGCCGTGGACTGGCTCACCATGAAGCCGAAGAGTGCTGCGATGATCGCGTGACTGGTCTTCAACTGCTTGTTGCGGATGAAGATCACGACGATCACGCCGAACAGGAACAACGCGGAGACGGAGAAGGCCACCCGGACTCACTTCCTCAATCTGTGGCGGGGGTTCTTGCTGGAACCCCGTGTCGAAGCCGGACCGCGGCCTGCGCCGACCGTCCCTGGCACGAGTCGGCCGATCCCGTCGCCATGGAGGTGCCCTGCAGGACCCGGCCGCCTGCTGCCTGCCGCACGTGCCGCCCCCCATCCCCCGAGCTCCGACCAGCCCACCCGGACTCAGTGTGGTCGTTCGTGCTGCCTGCGTAAAGGACTTGCCGGAAGCACGGGGCCCGGATCCTGCCATGTGAGACGAATTTCCGCCGACCGAGACGATAGCGGAAGCCTTCTGACGAAGCGTCCGCGGGGGCGGGGTGAACACGCCTCATTGGCCAACAAGCAGGCCCGGGCGGTGTGATCCATCCGGGGGAGGCTCCGCCAGAATGGCCGAAGATCACCTCCCAGGGGTTGACAGGTGCTACTGCCGCCACACCAGCAGCACGGCGCGGTCGTCGTTGACGTCCTTGGCCACCGTCTCGATGAGCCGGCCGGCCGCGCCGCGGAAGCCGTTCACCACCAGCCGGTCGGCCTCGCCCATCAGCCGGTCCATGCCCTCGGAGAGGTCCCGCCCGGGGATCTCGACCATGCCGTCGGTGCAGAGCATCAGGAGGTCGCCACGGTCGAGCCGGCCGCGCACCGCCTCGAACTTCGCACCGTCGTAGATGCCGAGGAGCGGCCCCTCCTGCGACTCCTTGACCTCCCAGCGCCCGGCACCACCGAGGCGCTGCATGCCCGGCAGGTGTCCCGCCGACAGGAGTTCGTACTGGCCGGTGTCGAGGTCGAGCACGAGGTGGACGGCGGTCGCGAAGCCCTCCGCCCAGTCCTGGCGCAGCAGGTAGCCGTTGGCGGCGGGCAGGAAGTCGTGGGCGGGCAGCGATCCGAGGAGGCCGCCGAACGCGCCGGAGAGCAGCAGGGCGCGGGAGCCGGCGTCCATCCCCTTGCCGGAGACGTCGGCGAGCACGACCTCAAGCACCCGGCCGCCGGGGCCGGTGCGGGTGGCGACGACGAAGTCGCCGGAGAACGACTGGCCGCCGGCCGGGCGCAGCGCCATGTCGGCGTACCAGCCGTCGGGGAGCTGCGGCACCTGGCTCTGGACGCGCAGCCGCTCGCGGAGGTCGAACAGCATGGTGCCGCCGCCGCGCCAGGGCACGCCGACCCGGCTGCGGAACTGGGCGAGCAGCAGGCCGGCCACCCCGACCGCGCCGACCACCAGGGCGGCGCCGGGGGTGACGCCGTAGACGTAGGCGTCCGGGTCCTCGCTGGCGATCCGCTCGCCGGTGTGGACGAGCGATTCGGCGGAGAGTCCGAGTGCGGCGGCCGCGTACAGCAGGACGAGGGTGGCGGGGCGCAGCAGCAGGGAGCCGGCGAGCACCGGCAGCACCAGGGCGGTGGGCGGCACCCAGGCCGGGATCCAGATGTTGAGGACGACCAGCAGCGGGACGGCGGCGAGGAAGAGTGCGAAGGCGAGCCAGTCGGGGGCGGCGCCGCGGAAGTAGTCCACCCCGGTCCGGCGCAGGGTGCGGCGGGCCCGGCGGAGCCTCGCCCGCAGCCGGGCCGTCACGGGCTCCCCGGCCGCGTTCGCGGTGGGGCCCGTCGCAGTGCTCCCGGGCGTCGCGCCCTGCGTGCTGCCAGCCATGGGGTCCGACCTTATCCACCGGTGCGGTCCGGCGTCGACGCTCCTGCCGGGGTGGTGTGCGCAGTCGCGCCGGGCGGGGCGGGTTTCGGCCGGGTGCGCCGTGGGCTCCCGTGGAGCGTCCCGGGGGCGTGCGCGGGGCGCTGCGCGCCGGGTGGGGCCGGGGGGGCGGGCTTCCGGTCCGCGCCGGGGCGGCCGGGAAGGCCGGGTGCCGGGCGGGAGGAAGAGGAGGGGAGGCGGGCCGGGGTGCTCACGGCCGTCCGGACGCGGTCCGGTGGTGGTGCACGGTCGTTGCTGCCGCACGGCCCTTGCTGGACCGTGCGGCAACGGGTCGGAGGGATCAGCCCTGGGGGTGGTGGGCCGGGATCGGCGGGAGCTCGCCGGTGGTCTCGTACTCGCTCAGCATGTCGATCCGGCGGGTGTGCCGGGTCTCGCCGCTGTAAGGGGTGTTGAGGAAGATCTCGACGAACTTGGTGGCCTCGTCGGTGGTGTGCATCCGGCCGCCGACCGAGATGACGTTGGCGTTGTTGTGCTCGCGGCCGAGAGCGGCGGTCTGCTCGCTCCAGGCGAGCGCGGCACGGACGCCCTTGACCTTGTTGGCGGCGATCGCCTCACCGTTGCCGGAGCCGCCGATGACGACGCCCAGCGCCTCCGGGTCGGCGGCGGTGCGCTCGGCGGCGCGAAGGCAGAACGGCGGGTAGTCGTCCTCGGCGTCGTAGATGTGCGGGCCGCAGTCGACCGGCTCGTGGCCTGCTCCCTTCAGCCACTCGACGAGGTGGTTCTTCAGTTCGTATCCGGCATGGTCGGAGCCCAGGTACACGCGCATGACCACGAGTGTGGCATGCGCGTGCACGGGCCCGCGGGAGGGGGCCGGACGCAGTCGGCGCGGCGGGCCGACGGTGGGTCAGCGGCGGCCGGCGAGCTTCCAGGCCAGGGGCAGGGCGCCCATGGCGAGCAGGGCCTTGAGGGCGTCGCCGACGAGGTACGGGTAGAGGCCGAGCTCGGCCGCCCTGGCCGGCGACACGTCCAGCGAGACGGCCAGGTAGGGGACGCCGACGGCGTAGATGGCGAGGGTGCCCAGCACCATGGCGCCGGCGGTGCGCAGCGGGCTGCGGTCGGCTCCGCGGCGGGCGAGGGCGCCGGTGAGGGCGGCGGCGAGGACGAAGCCGATGACGTAGCCGAGGCTGGGGGCGGACCAGCCGGAGGTGCCCTCGGCGAACCAGGGCAGGCCCGCCATGCCGGCCAGGAGGTAGAGGCCGAGCGAGGCCACGCCGCGGCGGGTGCCGAGGGCGGTGCCGACGAGCAGGGCGGCGAAGGTCTGGCCGGTGACCGGGACGGGCGAGCCGGGGACGGGCACGGAGAGCTGGGCGGCGAGGCCGGTGAGGGCGGCGCCGCCGGCGACGAGGGCGAGTTCGCGGGCCTGGCTGCCGAGGCGGGTGGTGGCGCGGGGCAGCAGGTCGGCGAGGACGGGGGTGCCGGTGATCGGCGTGGCAGTGGCCATCGGGGGCTCCGCTTCGGGCTCGGCGCGCACGGCGGCGTGGCGCGGTCGGGTGATCACTCGTGAACCTACGCCGTGTCACCGGACCCGGTGGTCTCCGCATGCGACAAAGCGTCAGGGGCGGGAGTTGTGGGGTCCGGCCTGCGACGAAGCCCACATCGACGGGTGCGCGGGTGAAGGTGTAGGCACCGTGCGTGACGGACATGTCCGGATTTCGGGCTCCGGCCGGATCGCCTTGGCGTGTCCATCACCCATGCCGAATAGTGGACAGCTCGCTCCGGAATCCGACGACCACAGGACACGCCTGATGACGACCCCCTCCCCCACGCCCACCCTGGAGCGGCCGGCCGAAACGCCTGCCGCCGAAGGCCGGCTGGCACCGGGCCTCAAGCCTCGCCATCTGTCCATGATCGCGCTCGGCGGCGTCATCGGCGCCGGCCTCTTCGTCGGCTCCGGCGCCGGCATCGCGGCCGCCGGACCGTCGATCGTGCTGGCCTTCGCGCTCTCCGGGGTGCTCGTCATGCTGGTCATGCGGATGCTCGGCGAGATGTCGGCGGCCCGGCCCGCCAGCGGCTCCTTCTCCGTGCACGCGGAGCGCGAGATCGGCCCGTGGGCCGGGCTCACCGTCGGCTGGATGTTCTGGACGCTCCTCTGCGTCGGCGTCGCCGCCGAGGCGATCGGCGCCTCGAAGGTGATGCAGGGCTGGTTCCCCGGGGTGCCGCTCTGGGTGTGGGTGGCCGTCTTCATGGCCTTCTTCTGCGGCAGCAACCTCGCCGCGGTGAAGAACTTCGGCGAGTTCGAGTTCTGGTTCGCCGCGGTGAAGGTCGCCGCGATCGCCGCGTTCCTGGTGATCGGCGTGCTGGCCGTGCTGGGCCTGCTGCCCGGCAGCGACAGCCCCGGCACCGCGAACCTCACCGGTCACGGCGGCTTCCTGCCGAACGGCACGACCGGCCTGGTCACCGGCCTGCTCGCGTCCGTCTTCGCGTACGGCGGCCTGGAGACCGTCACCATCGCCGCCGCCGAGTCGAAGGACCCGCGGCGCAGCGTCGCCGTCGCGGTGCGCACCGCGATGTGGCGGATCGCGCTGTTCTACGTCGGCTCGATGGCGGTCATCGTCACCCTGGTGCCGTGGGACGACCCGTCCGTGCGCGAGCCCGGCCCGTACGTCGCGGTGCTGGACGCGCTGGGCATCCCGGGCGCCGGCCAGGTGATGAACGTCGTCGTGCTGATCGCCCTGCTGTCCGCGATGAACGCCAACATCTACGGCTCCTCGCGCATGGCGTACTCGCTGGTGCAGCGCGGCCAGGGCCCGAAGGCGCTGGCACGGACGGGCGGCGGGGTGCCCCGCCGGGCCGTGCTGGCCTCCTCGGCCTTCGGCTTCCTCGCCGTGCTCCTCAGCTACTGGTGGCCGGACACCGTCTTCACCTGGCTGCTCAACATGGTGGGCGCCGCGGTGCTGGTGGTGTGGGCGTTCATCGCGGTCGCGCAGCTGCGGATGCGCCGCCGGCTGGAACGCGAGGCGCCGGAGCAGCTGACCGTGCGGATGTGGGGCTTCCCGTACCTGACGTGGGTGGCGCTGGCGGGCATCCTGGCGGTGCTCGGGCTGATGCTGCTCGACGAGGACAACCGGGTGCAGCTCTGGTTCACCGCCGGTCTGGCCGCGGTGCTGGCCGTGACCGGGCTGGTCCGCGGGCGGCGGCAGGCCGCCTGACCCGGCGGCGGGTACGGCGAGGGCCCGGCGCGGAACGCGCCGGGCCCTCGCCGTACCGTCACTCGAAGGACGGGCCGGCGGTGCGGGTGCGCTTGATCTCGTAGAAGCCGGGGGTGGAGGCGACGAGCACCGTGCCGTCCCACAGGCGGGCGGCTGCCTCGCCGCGCGGGGCGGGGGTGACGACCGGGCCGAAGAAGGCGACCCGGTCGCCGTCGGGGCCGTCCACGGCGATGACCGGGGTGCCGACGTCCTCGCCGACCAGCGTGATGCCCTCCCGGTGGGAGGCGCGCAGGGCGTCGTCGTAGGCGTCGGTGTCGGCGGCGTCGGCGAGCTCGACCGGCAGGCCGGCGGCCTCCAGTGCGGCCTCGATGGTGGCGCGCTCGTTCGGCAGGCCCTGGTTGTGGAAGCGCAGGCCGAGCTCGGTGTAGAGCCGGCCGAGCACCTTGTCGCCGTGCGCCTGCGCGGCGGCGATCAGCACCCGGACCGGGCCCCAGCCCTGGTCCAGCAGCTCGCGGTACTTCTCGGGCAGGTCACGGCCCTCGTTGAGCACCGACAGGCTCATGACGTGCCAGCGGGTGTCCACCGGGCGCACCTGCTCGACCTCCAGCATCCAGCGGGAGGTCATCCAGGCCCAGGGGCAGATCGGGTCGAACCAGAAGTCGGCGATCTTGCGGGAGTCGGCAGTCGTCACGGACGGCGTCCTTCGGTCGAGGGGTCGGTACGGGAGTCCCGGAGCGTGCCCCGGTCCCCCGGATGGCAACAGCGCGCCCCTGCGGTTGATTCCGTGCGCACCACCCGGGTCCGTGCCGGGGCCGGGCGGACCCGCCGTGAAAGGATGCCCCAGGCCGGGCCCACCGGTCCGGCCACCGCATCACCTCACAGCGTGCGATCCGGACAAAGGAGTACCGCCGTGCCGGGCAAGAACCTGAGCCGCGAAGAAGCGCAGCAGCGGGCCGAGGCGATCGGGGTGGAGAGCTACCGCGTCCATCTCGACGTGACCTCCGCGCCCGACCCGGCGGCCGCCACCTTCCGCTCCACCACGACCGTCGTGTTCCGCTGCGCCGCGCCGGGCACCGACACCTTCGCGGACCTGCTGGCGCCGCGGGTGCACGCGGTCACCCTCAACGGCCGCGCGCTCGACCCGGCCGTGGTCTTCGACGGGGTCCGGGTCACCCTGCCCGGTCTGGCCGCGCACAACGAGCTGACCGTCGTCGCCGACTGCGCGTACAGCCGCACCGGCGAGGGGCTGCACCGGTTCGTCGACCCGGCGGACGACGAGACCTACCTGTACACGCACTTCGAGCCGGCCGACGCCCGCCGGGTGTTCGCGAACTTCGAGCAGCCCGACCTGAAGGCGCCGTTCACCGTGTCGGTGACCGCCCCGGCGGCGTGGGACGTGTACGCGAACGCGGTGCACGAGGAGATCACGGCGGACGGCGCGGCCCGCACCTGGCGGTTCGCCCCGACGAAGCCGATCTCCACCTACCTCACGGCGGTCGTCGCCGGGCCGTACCACGTCGCCCGCGACCACTACAGCCGCGAGCTGCCGGACGGCGGCGTGCTGGAGATCCCGCTCGCCGCGACCTGTCGCCGCTCGCTGGCCCCGCACTTCGACCCGGACGAGATCTTCACCGTCACCAAGCAGGGCCTGGACTTCTTCCACCAGGAGTTCGACTACCCGTACCCCTTCGGCAAGTACGACCAGTGCTTCGTGCCGGAGTACAACATCGGCGCCATGGAGAACCCGGGCTGCGTGACGTTCCGCGAGGAGTACGTCTTCCGCTCGAAGGTCACCGAGGCCGCGTACGAGGGCCGGGCCAACGTCGTGCTGCACGAGATGGCGCACATGTGGTTCGGCGACCTCGTCACCATGAAGTGGTGGGACGACCTGTGGCTGAAGGAGTCGTTCGCCGACTACATGGGCTCGCTGTCGCAGAACGAGGCGACGAAGTACCGGGCGGTGTGGATCACCTTCGCCAACCGCCGCAAGGCGTGGGCGTACCGGCAGGACCAGTTCCCGACGACGCACCCGATCACCGCGGACATCCGCGACCTGGAGGACGCGAAGCTCAACTTCGACGGCATCACCTACGCCAAGGGCGCCTCCGTCCTCAAGCAGCTGGTGGCGTACGTCGGCCGTGAACCGTTCCTCGCGGGCGCCCGGCAGTACTTCCGGCGGCACGCGTACGGCAACACCCGGCTCGCCGACCTGCTGGAGGCGCTGGAGACGACCAGCGGCCGCGACCTCACGGCCTGGGCCGCCGCGTGGCTGCAGACCTCCGGCGTCAACGTGCTGACCCCGCAGGTCACGGTGGACGCCGAGGGGCGCATCACCGAACTCGCGATCGTCCAGGACGGCTCGGTGCCGCGCCCGCACCGCGTCGCGGTGGGCCTGTTCGACCGGGACGCCGACGGCGGCCTCGTGCGCACCGCGCGGATCGAGCTGGACGTGACCGGCACCCGCACGGTCGTCGCCGAGGCCGCCGGGCGGCCGCGGCCCGCACTCGTGCTGGTCAACGACGACGACCTGACGTACTGCAAGGTCCGCTTCGACGAGGGCTCGCTGGAGACGCTGCGCACCTCGCTCGGCGAGATCCGCGACGACCTGGCCCGCGCGCTCGCGTGGTCCGCGGTGTGGAACCTCACCCGCGACGGCCTGATGCCCGCCCGGGACTACCTCGGCCTGGTGCTGCGCTTCGGCGGCGGCGAGTCCGACATCGGCGTGCTGCAGTCGCTGCACCTGCAGGCGAAGGCCGCGCTCGACCTGTACGCCGACCCGGCGTGGCGGGCCGCGGGCGGCCGGCTGCTCGCCGAGGGCGCGGTGCGCGAACTGCGGGCCGCCGAGCCGGGCAGCGACCACCAGCTGGCGTGGGCCCGCTTCGTCGCCGTCGCGGCCGACGGCCCGGAGCAGCTGCAGCTGGTGCGCGGCCTGCTGGAGGGCACCGCGCGCATCGACGGCCTGGACGTCGACCAGGAACTGCGCTGGACGCTCTGGCTGGCGCTCGCCGCCGGCGGGGCGGCGGAGGGCCCGGAGATCGAGCGGGAGCTGCAGCGGGACAACACCGCCAGCGGCCGCCGCCAGCTCGTGCAGTGCCTGGCCGCCCGCCCCACCCCGGAGGCGAAGGCCGCCGCGTGGTCGGCCGTCGTCGACTCCGACGAGCTGCCGAACGCCCTGGTGGAGGCCGAGATCGCGGGCTTCGCCCAGGCCGGCCGGCGGGACCTGACGGCGGGCTTCACCGCACCGTACTTCGCGGTGCTGGAGAAGATCTGGGAGCAGCGGTCGATCGAGATCGCGATGCGGATCGTCGGCGGGTTCTTCCCCCGTCACCAGACCGAGCCTGCCGTGCTCGCGGCGACGGACGAGTGGCTGGACGGGCATCCGGCGGCCGCGCCGGCGCTGCGCCGCCTGGTGACGGAGTGCCGTGACGACCTCGCCCGGGCGCTGCGCGCGCAGGAGTGCGACCGGGTCTGACCGCCGGAACGGCTGCGGCCCCCGGCACGGCTGCGGCCCCCCGGCCCGGAAGGGCAGGGGGGCCGTCGGCGTACCGGGCGGCTGCTACTTGAGCGTGGCCGAGGTGAGGCCGGACTGCACCTGGCGCTGGAAGGACAGGTACACCACCAGCACCGGCAGCATGGCGATCGTCATGCCGGCGAAGAGGGCCGGGGCGTCGCTCTTGTAGCCGGACTGCAGGGCGAGGTTGACCAGGCCCTGGGCGAGCATCGAGTGGTCGGACTCGCCGGCCGTGGTCGGCTGCATCAGGGTGACCGGCAGGATGTACTGGTTCCACTGGCCGAGCACGTTGAAGATGCCCACGCTGATCAGGCCGGGCTTGGCCATCGGCACCATGATCCGGAAGAACGCCCGGGTGTGCGAGCAGCCGTCCAGCATCGCCGCCTCGTGGACGGCGGTCGGCAGGGTGCGGAAGAACGAGTGCAGGAAGAACACGGTGAACGGCAGCGAGTACGCGACGTACACCAGGATCAGGCCGAGGTAGCTGTTCAGGCCGAGGTACGGCGAGATCTCACCGAGGTTGCGGACCATGAAGAACAGCGGCACGAGGGCCAGGTAGACCGGGAACATCGCACCGGCCACGAACGAGAAGTAGATCACCCGGTTGCCGCGGAACTCGTAGCGGGCAAGCACGTAGGCCGCCATCGCGCCGAGCAGCATGGTGAGGGTGAGCGAGCCCGCGAGCACGATGAGGGTGTTGGCGAAGAACCCGCCGATGCCCTTGGACCACGCCCGGGCGAAGGAGTCGAAGCCCCAGTGCGTCGGCCAGCTCCAGGCGGAGCCGTTGATCTGCGAGTCGGTCTTGAACGCGCCGAGCACGACCCAGGCCAGCGGGAAGAGGATCATCACGGCCCAGACCGCGAGGAAGCCGTGCGAGAAGACGTTGAGGATGCCGCCGCTCTCGGCGAAGCGCTCCGTCCGGCCGGCCGGACGACTGCGCTGGGCCGGTACGGCGGTGGACTTGTCGATGCTGGTGCTCATGGCCAGGCCCCGCTCAGTACTCGATCCGCTCGCGCCGGGTGACGCGCAGCGAGACGACGGACAGGATGAGGGTGAAGAAGAAGATCACGACACCCATCGCGCAGGCGTAGCCGGCCTCGCCGAAGGCGAGGAAGTTGCGCATCAGATACGTCGACATCAGCTCGCTGTGGTGGTCGGGTCCGCCGCCGTAGGTGCGGCCCGGGGTCATGCTGGCCACCAGGGCGAAGGCGTCCATCGCGACGATCGCGAGGTAGACCCAGGCCGTCTGCACGGTCTCCCACAGCAGCGGCAGGGTGATCGTGAAGAACGTCTGGCCGCGCTTGGCGCCGTCGAGCAGCGCCGCCTCGTAGATGTCCTTGGGGATCGACTGCATGGCCGCGGAGAAGAGCACGAGGTAGAAGCCGACACCGCCCCAGACCAGGATGCCCAGGATGCACCAGAGCACCAGGTCGGGGTCGGAGAGCCAGGCCACCGGGTGCTGGGCGTCGACCAGGCCGGCCTTGATCAGCACGCCGTTGAAGAGGCCGCTGCCGTCCGTGCGGTACACGGCCTGCCAGAGCACCGCGAGGATCGCGATGGAGAGCACCTGCGGGAAGAAGAACACGACCTTGTAGAAGGCGGCCCCGCGGACGCCCTGCACCCCGCCGGTGCCTCCCTTGCCGCCGACGTTGAGCATGAAGGCGAAGAAGAGCGCGATCAGGATCGTCGCGACGGGCAGCACCGCGAGCAGCAGGAGGTTGTGCCACAGCGCGCCGAGGAAGACCTCGTCACCGAAGAGTTTCGTGTAGTTGTCCAGGCCGACGAAGTTCATCTCCTGGCTCTGCCCCGACCAGTCGGTCAGGGAGTACCCGAAGGTCTGCGCGTAGGGCCAGAGCACCAGCCCCACGTACAGCACGATCGGGAGAAAGAGGAACCCCACGATGAAGGGGTACTTGCCGTGACGCATGGGTCACTTCTCCTGTCCGTCAGGGTGACGCACCGGGGGCGGTTCGGGGCCCCCGGTGCGTCCTGTTCCTCCGCCGGTCAGGCGGTCTTGTTCTTGGCGGCCGACTCCTTGGCGCGCTTGATCCACTCCGCCGGAGTGATGCGCTTGGCCATCAGCTCGCCCGAGGCGTTCTGCAGGTCCTCGTCGAACTTCGAGGCGGTGTTCGGGTACTGGTAGTTGAAGGTGTTCGCACCGGCGGCCGTGAGGGCGACGACGGTGGAGGCGGTGCCCGGCTTGAGCTTGACCTCGGGGCCGACGCCGTCCTTCAGGCAGGTGAGGCTGTTGGCGGTCTGGGCGAACTTGCCCGAGGCCTCCTTGGTCAGCATCATCCGGAGGAACTCGAGACCGCCGGCCACGTTCTTGGCCTTGGACGGGACGATGAAGGGCTCGCCCGCACCGGCGCGGATCGCCTCGAAGGGCAGCTTGTCGCCGGGCAGCGACGGCATGGGCAGGAAGACCATGTCGAAGTCGGCCGGGGTGGTGGCCAGCTGCTCGTTCTCCAGCCAGGAGCCGGACGGGATGAACGCGGCCTTGTACTGGTTCCAGGCGGTCTGCGACTCGGTGTGCGTCATGCCGTTGGTGCCGGGGAGGAGGAAGTCCTTCTCGACGATCTGGTAGAACGCCTCGACGACGGTCTTGACGGCCGGGTCGTCCCAGGCGGCGGCGTCGAGGGCGTCGATGCGCTTCATCAGGTCGAGGCCGCCCTGCTTGGCGATCATGTCCAGGAGCGCGACGTTGATGTAGTACGGGTACTTGCCCTGGTGGGCGAGGGGCGCGATGCCCTTGGCCTTGATCTTGCCGCAGAGCTCGATGAACTCGGCCCAGGTCTTCGGGGCCGTCCAGCCGTTGTCCTTGAAGAGCTTGCCGGAGTACCAGAAGCCCCAGACGGTGTAGACGTAGGACAGGTTGTAGACCTTGCCCTTGACCGTGCCGGACTCGATGGTGCCGGGCATCAGGACGTCGCGGATCTTCTTCGACGGGTCGTCGATGTACGGCGCGTCGAGGAGCGGCTGCAGGTCGGTGAGCTGGTTGGAGTCGGCCAGCACGTCGAGCTTGATCTGCTTGTTGCCCGAGTCGTCGATGACGTCCGGCGGGGAGCCGGCGTTGAAGCGCGGCTGCAGCTTGCCGGTGACGTCCTGGTCGGCCTGGTGGTTGATCTTGGCGCCGGGGTAGCTCTTCGAGTAGATGGCCTCGAAGGCCTTGGCGTAGTCGCTGCCGTAGCCGCCGTTGAAGATGAAGACCTCAAGGCCGTCGGCGTCCTTGACGCCGAACGGGTTCTTGGCGTCGGTCAGGTTGTAGCCGCCGGCCGCCTTGTCGCCCTTGTCGCTGCTGCCGCCGGTGCCGCCGGCACACGCGGTGAGCAGGGATCCGCCGGTGGCGGCCAGCACGGCGATGCCTGCGGCGCGCTTGAAGATGTCACGCCGGTTGTACTCGGTTGCAGAGCCCATGAGTGCCCCTAGCCCCTCGATGTCCAAGAAGATGGGTGATGCCTCGGGGTATGACGAGATGTCAATTCCCGTTGAGAAAGGCCCGCCTGGCGGCAAGTGCGCCGGTCAAAGGCGTGCGGTCGATGCGCAAAGGTATAGTCCACTGTTCATCCTGCGGCAATAGCAGGGCCGCTGGATGGGTCACGTTGGGAGTCAAAGCGTTGCGGGCGGTGCAGCATGTGCAATGCGCAGGGAGCCTGCCCGATAGCCGGTAGACGGCCCGGACACCGAGAAGATAGCGCGCTGATGCTCGTTTGGACATAGAAACGCGCAGCTTCGCGCATCGGCGATCGAAATCGTGATGCGAGACGCTGCGCGTGGAAGGGCGGAAGCGGGGGGCGCGCCGGGACCGGCACGCCCCCCGTCGGGTCACGGCCGCCCGAAGCCGCCCTGCAGACCCCTGTCGACGGCCGCCACCAGGGAGCCCTGGGCGTCGTCGTTGTCCAGCGACCAGGCCATCACCCCGCCGAGCCCGAGCGCCCGGACGTAGCGCGCCTTGCGGGTCAGCAGCTCGGGCGTGTCGTACGTCCAGAACTCCGTCCCGTCGTACTTCCAGGTCGCGCCGTGCAACCGGTCGTCGTGGACCGTGCCGGGCAGGTCCTTGATCAGGCGGTAGGGCAGGTTGCCGCCCTGCGCGAGGCCGGTCGCCGCCTGGTAGAGGCCCGCCGTGCCGCCGTCCGCCACGCCCGTCCAGCCGTAGCCGTAGAACGGCACGCCGAGCACCGCCTTCTCCGCGGGGAGGCCCCTGGACAGGTAGTGGCGCACCACGCGGTCCACGCTGTAGCCGGCGTTCTGCGGCGACGGGTCGGCCCGGTCGGAGAACAGGTTGGCCTGGTGGTTGGTCGGCCCCTGGGCCTCCCACGGGCCGTGCAGGTCGTACGTCATCAGGTTGAGCCAGTCGACCGAGCGGGCGACCCTCCCGATCTCCAGCTGGTCGGCCTTGGCCTCCCCCGCCGGGACGGCGGCCGTCAGCAGGTAGTGGGCGTGCCGCTTGCCGCCCAGCGCGTCCAGCTGGCGGCGGAACTCCTGCATCAGCAGCGTGTAGTTGCGGCCGTCCTCCGGACGGACGACGTTGCCCGGGTCGCCGCCGCCGCCCGGGTACTCCCAGTCGATGTCGATGCCGTCGAAGACCCCGGCCCCCGCACCGGCCCCGCCCTCGGCGGACCCGAGCTGCGGCAGGTCGCCCTTCACGTACAGGTCGATGCAGGACGCGACGAACTTCCTGCGGGCGGCGTCGGTGGCCGCGGCGTCCGAGAAGTACTTCGACCAGGTCCAGCCGCCGAGCGAGATCACGGCCTTGAGCTGGGGGTTCTTCGCCTTCAGCTTGCGCAGCTGGTTGAAGTTGCCCTTCAGCGGCTGCTCGGCGGTGTCGGCGACGCCGTCCACCGACTCCTCCGCGCCGACGGGCCGCTGGTAGTCGGCCCAGGCGTCACCGACGCCGGCGGCGTTGGCCTCGAAGCAGGTGCCGTCGGCGGAGACGTTGCCGAAGGCGTAGTTGATCACGGTGAGCCTGCCGGCCTGGCCGGACTCCTGGACCTTGCGGGCGGTGGCGCCGCTGTAGACGCCCCACTGGGTGAAGTAGCCGACCCGCTGGCCCTTCAGGCGGGGGGCGGGGTGGTCGTGGGCCTGTGCGGCCGCCGGTGCGGCGAGCACGGTGGCCAGTGCCACCGCGAGGACTGCTGAGGTGCGTCTGGGCATGCCCGTGGCCTTCTCCGAGTCGGCATCAAATGGTCTGGACCAAGCTGAGACAGAGGTTTAGTCCATCGGCCGGGCCGCGCACAAGGGGGCCGACGCACCGTCAACCGCCCACCGGCACAACGCCGGTCCCGCGGGCCGCCCCGCGGAAGGTCCGCGGACGGCCGTCAGCCGCGTGACGCCGGCGCCGGCACCCCGGCGCCCCCGCCGGCTCGCCCAGCGCCTCCTGCCGCCCCGTGCGCACCGTCAGGCAGGGCCGGCACCGGTCCGGCCACCTCCGGGCCATCCGCAGCGCGAAGCGCACCGGCGTCGTCCAGGCCGTCGCCGCCATGTGCGCCAGGGTCTCCTGCACCGTGCGCCCGGCGCAGAGCGAGGGCGTGGCCCGCTGTCCGGGCGTCGGCCGCTCGGCGTCGGCCGGCGGCGCCCGCCGCTCGGCACGGATCACGGGCCGGGGGTCACGCGGTGCCGCCACGCCTCCGCCGTACGACGACGAGGGCCGGGCCGCACCCCCTGCTGTCAGGGGGTGCGGCCCGGCCTCCGGGTCACTGCGGTGCTCAGCCGATCAGGCTGCGCAGCACGTACTGCAGGATGCCGCCGTTGCGGTAGTAGTCCGCCTCGCCGGGGGTGTCGATGCGCACGACCGCGTCGAAGGCCGTGCTGGTCCCGTCCGCGCCGACCGCGGTGACCTTGACGGTCTTCGGGGTGCGGCCCTCGTTGAGCTCGGTCACGCCGGAGAAGGAGAAGGTCTCCTCGCCGGTGAGGCCCAGCGAGTCGGCGGTCTGGCCGGCCGGGAACTGCAGCGGCAGGACGCCCATGCCGATCAGGTTCGAGCGGTGGATGCGCTCGTACGACTCGGCGATGACGGCCTTGACGCCCAGGAGCGCGGTGCCCTTGGCCGCCCAGTCGCGGGACGAGCCGGAGCCGTACTCCTTGCCCGCCAGGACGACCAGCGGGGTGCCGGCGGCCTGGTAGTTCTGCGAGGCGTCGTAGATGAACGACACCGGGCCGTCGGCCTGGGTGAAGTCGCGGGTGTAGCCGCCCTCGGTGCCCGGCGCGATCTGGTTGCGCAGGCGGATGTTCGCGAAGGTGCCGCGGATCATGACCTCGTGGTTGCCACGGCGCGAGCCGTAGGAGTTGAAGTCACGCTTCTCCACACCGTGCTCGGTGAGGTACTGCGCCGCCGGGGTGCCCGGCTTGATGTTGCCGGCCGGGGAGATGTGGTCGGTGGTGACCGAGTCGCCCAGCTTGGCCAGCACGCGGGCACCGGCGATGTCGGTCACCGGGCTCGGGGTCTTGGCCATGCCGTCGAAGTACGGGGGCTTGCGGACGTAGGTCGACTCGGCGTCCCACTCGAAGGTGTTGCCGGTCGGCACGGGCAGCGACTGCCAGCGGTGGTCGCCCGCGAAGACGTCCTGGTAGCCCTTGTCGAACATGGCCTCGTCGATGGAGCCGGCGACGGTGTCGGCGACCTCCTGCTCGGACGGCCAGATGTCGGCGAGGAAGACGTCGTTGCCGTCGGCGTCCTGGCCCAGCGCGTCACGGGTGATGTCGACGTTCATGTTGCCGGCGAGGGCGTACGCGACGACCAGCGGCGGGGACGCCAGGTAGTTCATCTTGACGTCGGGGTTGATCCGGCCCTCGAAGTTGCGGTTGCCGGAGAGCACCGAGACGACCGCGAGGTCGGCCTGGTTGACGGCGGCCGAGACCTCCTCGGGCAGCGGGCCCGAGTTGCCGATGCAGGTGACGCAGCCGTAGCCGACCAGGTTGAAGCCCAGCTTCTCCATGTACGGGAGGAGGCCGGCCTTCTCGTAGTAGTCCATGACGACCTTGGACCCGGGGGCCAGGGTGGTCTTGACCCACGGCTTGACCGTGAGGCCCTTCTCCACGGCCTTCTTCGCCAGCAGGGCGGCGCCCAGCATGACGGAGGGGTTCGAGGTGTTGGTGCAGGAGGTGATCGAGGCGATCACGACCGCGCCGTTGTCGATCTCGTAGGACGAGCCGTCGGGGGCGGTGACGGCGGTCGGCTTCGAGGCCTCGGCGGAGTAGGTCGGCAGCGCCTCCGCGAACCTGTCCGCGGCCTCGGCCAGGATCACGCGGTCCTGCGGGCGCTTCGGGCCGGAGATCGACGGGACGACGGTGGAGACGTCCAGCTCCAGGTACTCGGAGAAGACCGGCTCGACCGACGGGTCGTGCCAGAGGCCCTGCTCCTTGGCGTACGCCTCGACCAGGGCGAGCTGCTGCTCGTCGCGGCCGGTGAGCTTGAGGTAGTTGATGGTCTCGGCGTCGATCGGGAAGATCGCACAGGTCGAGCCGAACTCCGGCGACATGTTGCCGATGGTGGCGCGGTTCGCCAGCGGGATCGAGGTGACGCCCTCGCCGTAGAACTCGACGAACTTGCCGACCACGCCGTGCTTGCGCAGCATCTCGGTGATGGTGAGCACCAGGTCGGTGGCGGTGGTGCCGGCCGGGAGCTGGCCGTTGAGCTTGAAGCCGACCACGCGCGGGATCAGCATGGAGACCGGCTGGCCGAGCATCGCGGCCTCGGCCTCGATGCCGCCGACGCCCCAGCCCAGCACGCCCAGGCCGTTGACCATGGTGGTGTGCGAGTCGGTGCCGACACAGGTGTCGGGGTACGCCTGGCCGTTGCGGACCATGACGGTGCGGGCCAGGTGCTCGATGTTGACCTGGTGCACGATGCCGGTGCCGGGCGGGACGACCTTGAACTCGTCGAACGCGGTCTGGCCCCAGCGCAGGAACTGGTAGCGCTCCTTGTTGCGGCCGTACTCGATCTCGACGTTCTGGACGAAGGCGTCCGGGGTGCCGAACTTGTCGGCGATGACGGAGTGGTCGATGACCAGCTCGGCCGGCGCCAGCGGGTTGATCTTCGCCGGGTCGCCGCCGAGGTCCTTGACGGCCTCACGCATGGTGGCGAGGTCGACGACGCAGGGGACGCCGGTGAAGTCCTGCATGATCACGCGGGCGGGCGTGAACTGGATCTCCTCGCTCGGCTCCGCCGCGGCGTCCCAGTTGCCCAGGGCGCGGATGTGGTCGGCGGTGATGTTGGCGCCGTCCTCGGTGCGGAGGAGGTTCTCCAGCAGGACCTTGAGGCTGTACGGCAGCCGCTCGGAACCCTCGACGGCGGAGAGCTTGAAGATCTCGTACGACTCGTCGCCCACCTGCAGCGAGCTGCGGGCGTCGAAGCTGTTCGCGGACACGACTGACTCCTTCTGGGTCCACCCGATGGTAAGGTAAGCCTTAGCTAAGCCCACCCTGCCGATACGGAAGGCGTGCGGCTCTCGGCAACTATCTTGATATCAAGATAAATCATAGTGTGAACTTATCTCGATGTCGAGATAAACCATAGTGCATGCCCGCGCACGCCATCACCTCAGGCAGGGCCCTTCCGGGACGCGCCACGGCACCCCTCCCAAACTTCACCCGCCGCCCGTGCGGCGCAAGTGCGCGGGGGCGACGGAGCCCGGACACCTCCCCGGAACACCTCCCCGACACGCCGGCCGGACCCGCACCGCAGCTAGGGTGTCCCGATCCCCACCCGAGCCGCGCACGTCCCGCACCGGCACCGCCCGCAGGACGACGGCACCACGCCGCCGAGGAGCCCGCCCGTGATCGTCGTCGACGCATCCGCCCTCGTCCTCGCCCTGGCCGACGACGGCCCGCGCGGCGACGGGGCCCGCGCCGAACTCGCCCGCGACACCGCGTGGGCCGCACCCGACCACGTCCTCATCGAGTGCATGCAGTCGCTGCGCGGCCTGCTCCTCGCCCGCCAGGTCACCGCCGAACGCGTCACCGAACTCGCCGAACAGCTGCCCGCCCTGCCGATCCGGCGGGTCGACGTGGCCCCGCTGCTCCGACGCGTCTGGGAACTCAAGGACAACCTCACCCCGGACGACGCCGCGTACGTGGCGGTCGCCGAACAGCTCGGGGCCCCCCTCGTCACCGCCGACCTGCGGCTGATGCGGGCCAGCGGCCCCCGCTGCGAGATCCGCGGCATCGACGCGGGCGGCAACACCGCGGCAGGCCGGACCACCCCGTCCGGGTGACGCCACGGCACGCCGCCGCGCCACCCGCCCGGCCGGACGCCACCGTGGGACGGCCCACCCGAGCCGCGGCGGGCCCGCCCGACGAGAGGCCCCCGATGCCCGTGCCGTTCGCCCCCGCCCTGCCCGCACTGCTCCTCCTGCCCGCGCTGGCGGCACCCGCCACCGTCGTGGACGCGGACTTCGACCCGGCATCCGCCTTCGTACGGCCGACCGCCATCAGCCACGCACCCGACCTGGTGCCCTACGGGGCCCACGTCCGGCTCACCGCCACCCGGGCCCCGGGTGCCTCCACGGTCGCCCTGGAACTCCGCGGCCTCGCCCCCGCGCTCGACCTCGCCGCACACGTGCACACCGGCCGCTGCGGCGCCGACCCGGCCGCCTCCGGACCGCACTACCAGAACGTGCCGGACCCGGTGCAGCCCTCGACCGACCCTGCCTACGCCAACGACCGCAACGAGGTCAGGCTGGCGCTCCGCACCGACGGCACCGGACAGGCAGCCGCACGGACGGCGGTCGGCTTCGCCTTCCGCCCGGGCGGGGCGCACTCCCTGGTGCTGCACACCGGCCACCGGATCGGCACCCACCCGGCGGGCGAACGCATCGCGTGCGTCGACGTCGACCTCTGACCCGTCGGCACAGCGGCGCGACGGCGGGCAGGGCCCGGGGCCGGTGCCGGCGGGCGAGTGGGTCAGTGAGTGTGCGGGTGGATGGATGGGTGGGTGGGGGTCAGGAGCCGAGCGTCGCGACCATGACGGCCTTGATGGTGTGCAGCCGGTTCTCCGCCTGGTCGAAGACCACCGAGTGCGCCGACTCGAACAGCTCGTCCGTGCACTCCAGCTCGGCCATGCCGGTCGCCTCGTGCATCTGCCTCCCGATCTCGGTACCGAGGTCGTGGTACGCGGGCAGGCAGTGCAGGAAGCGGACGGCCGGGTTGCCGGTCGCCCGGACGGTGTCCATCGACACCTGGTACGGCCTGAGCATCTCGATGCGCTCCGCCCAGACCTCCTTGGGCTCCCCCATCGACACCCAGACGTCGGTGTAGAGGAAGTCGGCGCCGGCCACGCCGTCGGCCACGGACTCGGTCAGCGTGATCCGGGCACCGGAGGTCTCGGCGAGGGCCTGGGCGGCCTTCTGCACCTCCGCGGCGGGCCAGAGCTGCTCCGGCGCGACGATCCGGACGTCCATCCCGAGCAGGGCACCGGTGATGAGGAGCGAGTTGCCCATGTTGTTTCGGGCGTCGCCGAGGTAGGCCAGGGCGACCTCGGAGAAGGGCTTGGCGCAGTGCTCCTGCACGGTCAGCACGTCGGCGAGCATCTGGGTCGGGTGCCACTCGTCGGTCAGCCCGTTCCACACCGGCACCCCTGCGTTCGCGGCCAGCTCCTCGACGATGTGCTGGCCGTGGCCCCGGTACTCGATCCCGTCGAACATCCGGCCGAGGACCCGCGCCGAGTCCTTGATCGACTCCTTGTGGCCGATCTGCGAGCCCGCCGGGTCGAGGTAGGTGGTGGTGGCGCCCTGGTCGTGCGCGGCCACCTCGAAGGCGCACCGGGTGCGGGTCGACGTCTTCTCGAAGATCAGCGCGATGTTCTTGCCCCGGAGCCGGGGCTGCTCGGTGCCGGCGTACTTGGCGGCCTTCAGCTGCGCGGCGAGGTCCACCAGGAAGCGGAACTCCTGGGGAGTGAAGTCGAGCTCCTTGAGGAAGTGCCTGTTCCGGAGGTTGAACGCCATGCCGGGCTCCTGGGTCATCGGATACTTGAATGGGAAGTGTATACGACGGCCCGAATTTGTATGCAGATGGCGGCGTGTGATTCCGTCCGGCCGCGCGGGACACCGCCGGAGCGCGGCCGGACCAGGCCGGTCCGCCCCTGCCGCGTGCGGCAGGGCCGGACCGGCGGTCAGAGACGCGGGTCGACCGGCTCCGACTCCAGCGCGAGCACCGCGAAGACGGGCTCGTGGACCCGCCACAACGGCTCGTTCGCCGCCAGCCGGTCGAGCGCCTCCAGGCCGAGCGCGTACTCGCGGAGGGCGAGCGAGCGCTTGTGGCCGAGGAACCGCTGCCGCAGCACGTCCAGCGACTCGGTGTAGTCCGGGCCGTAGATGATCCGCAGGTACTCGCGGCCGCGGACCTTCACCCCCGGCTGCACCAGTCGGCCCGCGGCGTCGCGCACGAGGGAGGCCACCGGCTTGACGACCATGCCCTCACCGCCCGCCGCGGTCATCTCCTCCCACCAGGCGATGCCGGCGGCCACGGACGCGTCGTCGGCGGTGTCCACCAGCAGGCGGCCGGTGCCCTGCAGCACCGGCGCCTCCGGATCGTCCGCGGCGACCAGCCGGTCGATCCAGTCGAGGTGCCGGTCGTGCGGGAGCACCGCGAGGTTGGCCCCCTCGGCGGCGAGCAGCTGGAAGGGCGCGAGCCGGATGCCGCTGAGCCCTTCGGTGGGCCAGCAGTAGCGCCGGTACGCGGCCGTGAACGCCTCCGCGTCCAGGGCACGGCGCCGCTGCCGGGCCGTCAGGTCGGCGACGTCCAGCCCGCGGGCGGCCGCACGCTCCAGCGCGTCCACCACCTGCGGCAGCGCGGCGCCCGCGGCCGCGCCGACCGCGGCGTACTGGCGGCGCAGCAGGTCGGCCGCCTTGAGGGACCACGGCATCAGCTCGGCGTCCAGGAGCAGCCAGCCGGTGCCGAGCTCGTCGAAGAGCCCGGCCCGCTCGGCGGCCGTCCTGACCCGGTCGAGGACCGCCCCGGTGAGCCCGTCGTCCCCGAGGAAGGCCCGACCGGTACGGGTCCAGATCGCGCCCGGGCCGGAGAGGCCGAACCTCTTCTCCAGCGCGGCCTCGTCCCGGGCGACCAGCACGACGGCCCGGGAGCCCATGTGCTTCTCCTCGCAGACCACGTGCTGCACCCCGTCGTGGCGGTACGCCAGGAACGCCTCCTCCGGGTGCTCCAGATAGCCCTCGCGCCGCGAGGTCGCGGACGGGGCCATCGTCGGCGGCAGGTAGGCGAGCAGCCGCGGGTCGAGCGCGAAGCGGCTCATCACCTCCAGCGCCGCGGCGGCGTTCTCCTCCCGGACGGCGACCCGGCCGTGGTGCGCGGTCTCCACGATCCGCCGTCCGGAGACGTCGGCGAGGTCGAGCGGACGGCCCTCGCGGCCACCCGGCGCGTCCGTGTGCAGCGGCCGCGTGGGGGCGTACCACTCCTGCTCCGCCGGGACGGAGACGAGCTCGCGCTCGGGGTAGCGCAGCGCGGTCAGGCTGCCGCCGAAGACGCAGCCGGTGTCCAGGCAGATCGTGTTGTTGACGAAGCTCGCCGAGGGCACCGGGGTGTGGCCGTAGACCACCAGCGCCTTGCCCCGGTACTCCTCCGCCCACGGGTAGCGGACCGGCAGCCCGTACTCGTCCGTCTCGCCCGTCGTGTCGCCGTACAGCGCGTGCGAGCGGACCCGGCCGGAGTTGCGGCCGTGGTACTTCTCCGGCAGACCGGCGTGGCAGACCACCAGGGCGCCGCCGTCCAGCAGGTAGTGGCTGACCAGGCCCCGCATGAAGGTGCGGACCTCGGCGCGGAACTCCTCGGACTCGGCGGCCAGCTGGTCGATCGACTCCTGCAGGCCGTACGCGACCGTGACCTTGCGGCCGTCCATGTGCCGGCCGAGCTTGTTCTCGTGGTTGCCCGGCACGCAGACGGCGTGGCCGGCAGCGACCATGCCCATCACCAGGCGCAGCACGCCCGGCGTGTCCGGGCCGCGGTCGACCAGGTCGCCGACGAACACCGCGGTGCGGCCGTCCGGGTGGACGGCGTCGACCGCCCGGCCCCGGGCGTCGCGGGCCAGGTCGTAGCCGAGGCGGGCGAGCAGCGTCTCCAGCTCGGAGCGGCAGCCGTGGATGTCGCCGACGATGTCGAAGGGACCGGTGAGGTGCCGCAGGTCGTTGTACCGCTTCTCCGTCACGATCTCGGCGGTGGCGACCTCCTCCTCGCCGCGCAGGAGGTGCACCTTGCGGAAGCCCTCGCGCTCCAGGCCCTTGAGGGAACGCCGGAGCTCGCGCTGCTGGCGCGGCAGCACGTGGTCGGGCAGCTGCCGGTCCGGGCGGTGGCGGTTGCGCTCGGCGCACACCGCGAGCGGGACGTCCAGGACGATCGCGATCGGCAGGACGTCGTGCTCCCGGGCGAGCCGGACGAGGGCCTTGCGGGACTCGGGCTGCACGTTGGTGGCGTCGACGACGGTCAGCCGGCCGGCCGCCAGCCGCTTGCCGACGATGTAGTGGAGCACGTCGAAGGCGTCGGCGGAGGCCGACTGGTCGTTCTCGTCGTCGGAGACGAGAGCGCGGCAGTAGTCGGAGGAGACGACCTGCGTGGGCTTGAAGCGGGAGCGGGCGAAGGTCGACTTCCCGGAGCCGCTGGTGCCGATCAGCACGACGAGGGACACGTCGGTGACGGGCAGCCGCCGGGCGCGCTGCGCCGCAGCGGGCGCGTCGGCCGGTGCGTCGGCCGGTGTGCCGGACGGTGTGCCGGACGACGCGGGGTCGGGGGCAGGAGCGGGGTCGGGGGCAGGAGCGGGGGCGGGGGCGACGTGGGTGGTGTCGCCGGCGGTCGTCCCGTCGGCGGCGCGGCGGTCGTCGGTGGTCATCGGGTCACGCTCCCTTCGGGGGCCTGGTCGGTCGTGGCACTGCCGGACGCGAGGAACAGGGCGAGCTGGGTCGGCGCCCCGACCTCCTCGTCCGACGGGCCGACGGGCCGGAGGTCGACGGTGTACCCGTACGTGCGGGCGACCTGCTCGGCCCAGGTGCGGAACTCCGCCCGCGTCCATTCGAAGCGGTGGTCCGCGTGCCGTACATGGCCCGCCGGGAGGCTCTCCCACCGGACGTTGTACTCCACGTTGGGGGTGGTCACGACGACCGCCCGGGGGCGGGCGGCGCCGAAGACCGCGTACTCCAGGGCGGGCAGTCGCGGCAGGTCGAGGTGCTCGACGACCTCGGAGAGCACCGCGGCGTCGTAGCCCTTGAGCCGGGCGTCGGTGTAGGTGAGCGCACCCTGCACCAGCTGCACCCGCGCGGCCTGACGCTCCGGCATGCGGTCCAGCCGAAGTCGGCGCGCGGCGGCGGCCAGGGCGCGGGAGGAGACGTCGACGCCGACCACCTCCTTCACACGGGTGTCCTTCAGCAGCGCACCGACCAGCTCGCCCTGGCCGCAGCCGAGGTCGAGCACCCGCGCCGCACCGGTCTCCGCGAGGGCGGCGAGGATCGCCTCCCGGCGCAGCTCGGCGAGCGGTCGGGAACGGCCCGCGTGGGCGTCGTCGGACGCCGTCGGCCCGTCGACGGTATCGGTGGTGGCGGTGGTATCGGTGGTATCGGTGGTGGCGGTGGCAGGCGCGTCGGACGCACGGGCCGTGCCGGATGCGTCGGCCGTGCCGAACGCCTGGAGCTCCCCGGATGCGTGGACGTCCTCGGCCGCGCCGGGCGCCTCGGACTCGTCGTCGGACACGGCGTTGTCCAGCTCCTCCGCTTCCTGGTCGTCCGCCTCGGCGAGGCGGGCCAGCGCCAGCCGCTCCATGGCGAGCCGGGTGAGCGACCAGCGGCGGGCCAGGTAGCGGCGGGTGATCAGTGCCCGCTCGGGGTGCCCGGCGAGCCATCCGTCGCCGGCGGCCAGCAGCTTGTCGACCTCGTCCGGTGCGACCCAGTAGTGCTTGGACCCGTCGAGGACCGGCAGCAGCACGTAGAGGTGCTGCAGCGCGTCGGCGAGCCGCAGTTCGCCGGTGAGCTGCAGCCGCACGTAACGGCTGTCGCCCCATGCGGGGAACACCTCGTCCAGCGGCACCGCGGTGGCGTAGACCTGCCACCCGAGCGGCTCGAAGAGCCTCCGGACCATGGCGGGTCCGCCGTCGCTGCCGCCGTTGGCGGGCACCGCGGGCAGGGCGATCCGCAGCGGCATCGGGAGGTCGGCCCGACCGGGCAGCTTCTCGCAGTCGCCCTTCATCGCCGTCCGGAAGACGGTGCGGAGCGCGACGGCCAGCAACGAGGACGCCGCGTAGGGGCGGTCGTTCACGTACTGCGCGAGCGCGAGGTCGGGCGAACCACCGCGGCCCCCCTTGCCCCGGTTCTGGCGGACGAGGGCGACCGGGTCGATGTCCAGCAGCAGGGCTGCGGTGCAGGCCTCGTCGGTCGCCTCGGGGTAGAAGACGTGCGCCACGCCGTGGGCGGTCGAGAAGCGCTGCACCTTGTCGGGGTGCTTGTGCAGCAGGAAGCCCAGGTCGGTGGCGGGACCGTCCGCGGTGGCCGTGGTGGAGATCGAGATGAACACCCGGCCGAGTATGGCCGACCGGGGATCGGCAGGTCATCGCATTTTGGCCGGTCCGCGCGGTCGATGGCGTCCGGACGGTGAGCGCGTTCGGCAGTGCCTCCCCCGATTCGTTAACGTGCTCGATGTGACTGCTGAAACCTCCTCCCTCCCCGGCGGCGCCGTCGCTGTCGGCCTGGCGACGATCGCCGCCGACGGCACCGTGCTCGACACCTGGTTCCCCGCTCCCGAACTGACCGCCGCGCCCGGCCCGGCCGGCACCGTCCGGCTCACCGCCGAGCAGGCCGAGGCCGCGCTGGGGAGCGGCGCCGCGGAAGCGCTGCGCACCGACGCCCGCCGCGGCGTCGAGGTCGTCGCGGTGCGGACCGCCATCTCCTCGCTGGAGGACAAGCCGCTGGACGCGCACGACGCGTACCTGCGGCTGCACCTGCTGAGCCACCGCCTGGTGAAGCCGCACGGGCAGAACCTGGACGGCATCTTCGGGCTGCTGGCCAACGTGGCGTGGACGAGCATCGGGCCGGTACCGGTCGCCGGTGTGGAGCAGGCCCGCCTCGCGGTCCGCTCGCAGGGCGGCCAGCTCGCCGTGTACGGCATCGACAAGTTCCCGCGGATGACCGACTACGTCGCGCCGAGCGGCGTCCGGATCGCCCACGCGGACCGCGTCCGCCTCGGTGCCCACCTGGCCGAGGGCACCACGGTGATGCACGAGGGCTTCGTGAACTTCAACGCCGGCACGCTCGGCACCTCGATGGTCGAGGGCCGGATCAGCGCGGGTGTCGTGGTGGGCGACCACAGCGACATCGGCGGTGGCGCATCGATCATGGGCACGCTGTCGGGCGGCGGCAAGCAGACCGTGTCGGTCGGCGAGCGCTGCCTCCTCGGTGCCAACGCGGGTATCGGCATCTCGCTGGGCAGCGACTGCGTGGTGGAGGCCGGTCTGTACGTGACCGCCGGCACCCGGGTCACCACCCCCGACGGCAAGATCGCCAAGGCGGTGGAGCTGTCCGGCCAGGACAACCTGCTGTTCCGCCGCAACTCCCAGAGCGGCGCGGTCGAGGTGATCGCGCGGTCCGGCTCGTGGGGCGGCCTGAACGCGGAGCTGCACGCGCACAACTGATCCTCTGTGCTGCCGGCGGGCCCGGCTCGCGTACGGACCGTACGCGAGACGGGCCCGCCGTCGTGCCGGGACGGGACGGCGGCTCTGCCTGCGGGCGGGCCAGGACCGCGGACCCGGCCGCGATCGCGACATCGGGCCCGGACCCGGGCCCCTGCTCCGGCTCGGGCTCGGGCTCGGGCCGGACGGGCGCCGGGTCCGGGTCCGGGTCCGGGTCCTGCGTACGGCGGAACGCGGACCGGCGCGCAATCCGGCCTCACTCCTGGGGCTGACGGCCGGACACGGTTGGACCTCAACGGGTGGTGCGAGGTGACCGGCGGCGTGCGGGGGTCGTTGGAGGGTGGGCGCCGGTGTCCGGCGCCGCACACCGCACCACCGAGTCGGAAGGGCACTCTCATGTCCGATCGCACGTCCGAGCCGAATCCCGAAGCCTCGCAGTCGCTCTCGTACGACTTGTCCGCGGCCGTGGCGTCCAAGGGTCTCCTCCAGCAGATGGAGGAGCTGCTGGCGACGGTGAGCGCCAACCTGGCCGGGCTCGGCGCCGACCTGCGCTCCTCGGGTGTCACCCGGACCGATGACCCGGAGGACGAGGCTCCGGAGGCCGGCGCTCACCGCTGAACCCCGGTCGGGGATCCGTGCGCCCCGGCCGCGGCGGGCGGCCGCACACCGGTGCGTGGCCCCCGGCCGCGGCCCGCCGGAGCTGCGGCCGTCCCGGATGCTGCCTGCCGGCGGTCCAGCGGCCGCGCCGCAAGCGGGTCGGGCAGGTCGGACACCCCCGGCGCATCGGGCTGCACGGGCAGGTCGGGCAGGGCTGGCGGATCTGCCGTTCCGGGGCACCCGGCCGGGGGCCGGTCGTCGTCGGCCTCGCCCGTGCCCTGCGGCGGCGCACCGCTGTCGCGGCGGACGGTGCGGAGCAGCTCGGCCACGAGGTCCTTGCACTCCGCGCCGGCGTCGACACCGTCGATGCACTGCCAGTACACGGTCTCGGCGTCGGCGCCGCAGGCGAGCACGACCAAGGCCTCGGCCACCTCGTGCAGCAGACTGCCGAGTTCGTGGAGCAGCGGTTCCAGCTCCCCGAGACCGTCGAGGCGCTCGGCCCTGACAGCCGCCGTCCGGTCCACGGAGGACCGTTCGACGCGGGCTCCGTCGAGCGACGGATCGTGGGGATCCCCGGCGTGGTCCGTCGTGGGGCCGGCCTCCTCCGTGTCGTCCGGCGGCCGGGCCAGGCAGGCGACCGCATGGGACCCCGCGTCACGCAGCAGTTGCCCGAGCGCGCCGATCTCACCGGTCTCCCGGTGGGCGATCCGGATGCCCACGGCCTCGATGAGGAGCACCGTCTGCCGGGCCTCCTCCAGCACGTCGGACGCCGTCCTGGCCTGGGCCAGCGCGTGCCGGGCAGTCTTGATCAGTCGCAGCGCGTCCATGCCGCCGTTCCCTTCGCTCGTGTCCGTCCGCCGTCGCCGGCGGTGTGTCACGACGCAAGGGTGCCCGCGGCACCGGACCCCGCCCGGCCGGTCCCGACGTCCTGTGGACAAACCCCGCCTGTGGACAACCGAGGTCCCCCACACGGCGGAAAGCCGTCACCCGCACGGCGGACAGGCGGAACGAGAAACAGGGAGGGAGGAGGGACCGGGACGGGAGCACACGGTCCGTCAGCCGACGGCGGCACCGCCCGGCGCCGCATCGGCGCCCGACCCGGACCCGGACCCCGACCCCGACCCCGACCCCGGTGCAGCGTCGTCGCCCGGGACGGGGAAGCGCTTCTCGTTCCGTTCGATCTTCGCCGCCAGGGCCTCCGCCGGGTCCACGCCCACCGCCGTGCAGAACTGCAGCAGGTAGGCGAGGACGTCGGCGACCTCGTCGCGTACCCGGTGGGCCCGCTCGGGGTCGGCCATCACCGCGTCGGCCTGTTCGGGTGTCAGCCACTGGAAGATCTCCAGCAGTTCGGCCGCCTCCACGCTGAGCGCCGCCGCGAGGTTCTTCGGCGTGTGGAAGGGCTGCCAGCGCCGGGCGGCCGCGAACGCGGTGAGCCGGTGCCGGAGCGCCTCCAGGGCATCGGGCCCGGGACCGGGAGCAGGAGCAGGAGCGGGACCGGGACCGGGAGCAGGAGCAGGACCGGGAGCAGGAGCGGGTCCGGCCGGGTGCAGGGCGTGGGTGTGGGTGTCGTCGTCGCTCACGCCCCCAGGTCTACCCCATCACCACCGACCCGCCCGCCCTGCGGTGGCACGCGCGGCCGGTCCGGCAGCACCAGGACGCTGTGGCCGGTGGCCGGATCCCGTCGGCACTCGACCAGTTCGACGCCCTCCACGTCGTGGGCCGCCGCGGGCTCCTGGAGGGCGGCGAGCACCCTGACGTCCTCCTTCGCGCAGACGTCCCGGGCGACCCGGAGCAGCGAGGCGGTCTGTTCGGTGCCGAGGCCGGCGCCGAGGTCCTCGGCGAGCACGGTGAGCTGCCGGTGCGCGGACGGCACCTCGGCGGCCGCGTCCACGTCGAGCACGCCGGCCCCGGTGAGGAGTACGGCGGCGAAGGCGAGCAGTCGCAGCATGCCGTCGGAGGCCTGGTCGGCGCCGGTGCGGCCGAGCACGCCTTCGTCGAAGACCGCCATGAGGCGCTCCTGCGTGTCCGCGCCGCGGCGGGCGACCTGCAGCCCGAGCAGGGGGTGCGGGGCTGCCGCCTGGACGGCTTTGAGGAGGCGCCCGTAGCGGCGGCTGCACTCCTGCTCCAGCCGGGCGAGCACGGCGGAGATGTTGGAGGCGGTGCCGACGAGCCGGGCCTGTGCCTCGGGCCTGGTCCAGCTGCGCATCGCTGCGGGCACCGGGTGCAGCGGGAAGACTTCGCGCAGCGCGGTGAGCAGGTGCTCGGCGGCGGCCAGCACCTTGCGTTCGCCCGGCGACGACCCGGCGACGCGCAGGGGGAGCTGGGCGGTGATCAGGCTGTCGCTGGGGAAGGGCGCGCGGATGTCTCCCTGGCGGGTGTCGTTGTGCCAGGTGACGTTCACCCGGCCGTGGGTGGTGTCCTGCTCGCCGGTCTCCACCAGGGTCTCGCCGGCGAGGGTCAGCCACTCGCGGGCGACGCGGACGCGGCCGTCGGTGCGGACGACGAGTTCCAGCCGGATCGGGCCGGCGTCGGAGCGGACGGTGCAGCCGAGGATGATCGCGTTCCGGCCGTGCGGGACGCAGCCGGCCAGCCCGCCGCGGATCGGTGCGGCCAGCGGCCCGGAGGTGCCGCCGAGGCCGTCGAGCGAGAGGCCGATCTCCTCGCCGAGGGCGAGCCGGGAGAGGACCGCGAGGGCGTCCAGTGCGTTCGACTTGCCGACGCCGGAGGGCCCGTGGAGCAGCGTCAGCGCGGTGAGCGGCAGGGTGGTGCGGCGGTACGACTTGAAGGAGGTGAGCCGTAGTTCCTCGACGGCGGGACGGCGGGTGGCGGTTCGGGTGACCGGGGCGGCGGTCACGGCGGCTTCGCTGGTCACTCCGGGACCTTAGCGGCCGTCCTGGCAGGTGAAACGTCCCTGCTCGGGCGGGTTCACACGAACGGCTCAGCGCCCGCGGCACCGCGCACCCCCTGCCCCGAGCGGCCCGGCCGCCACCACCCCCCGGCCATCGGACCCCACCGCCGGATCCCACCACCGAACCCGGCGCGCGGCCTGCATACCGAGAAGGCGGAGAGGCGGACCAGGCGGACAGACGGACGGACCGCACGAACGGACGGACCGCGCGGCGCAGCCTCAGCCGTAGACCGACAGCCGCACGGAGCCGGTCACCTCGACGGGGTCCGGGAGTTCGGCGAGCGCCGCGGCGAGCCGGTCGGGCGCGGTGTGCCAGGCGTTGGGGCCCATGCCGACGACGGCGGCCGCGTCGGTGTGGGAGAGCCGGAGGGTGAACTCCACCTCCGTCCGGTCGAGGGGCTGCAGCCAGGGGTTGAGCTTCTCGTCGATGCGGCGCTCCTTCTCGTCGTCCACGGACAGCAGGCCGAGGCCGTCGACGAGCTCGCGCAGGTGGCGGCCGGTGGGGGCGACGAGCAGCAGGCGGCCGCCGGGGCGCAGCACGCGGCGGATCTCGGGACCGTTGCGCGGGGCGAAGACGTTGAGGACGAGGTCGGCGCAGCCGTCGCGGAGGGGCAGCGGGCGCCAGGCGTCGCAGACGACGGCGCCGATCCGCTGGTGGGCCCTGGCGGCGCGGCGCAGCGCGTACTTGGAGATGTCGAGGGCGGCGCCCGCCGGGCCGGCGAGGCGGTCGAGGACGTGGGCGAGGTAGTAGCCGGTGCCGGCGCCGAGGTCGGCGACCAGGCCGTCGTGGGGGACGGTCCCGGCGGCGTCGGCGAGTGCGTCGGCGATCGGGCGGTAGTGCCCGGCGGCGAGGAAGTCGCCGCGGGCGGCGACCATGGGGGCGGTGTCGCCGGTGCCGGTGTGGGCGTCGCCGGCGAGCAGGCTGACGTAGCCCTGCCGGGCCTGGTCGAAGCTGTGCCCGGCGGGGCAGCGGAGGGTGCGCCCGTCGAGGGTGAGGTGCCGCGCGCAGTGGGGGCAGGCCAGATGGTGCTCGATGTCCTGCAGCAACGTCGCGTTCCTCGGGCTCGGGGGGTGGGCTCCCAGCCTAACGAGTCAGCTCGACGGGTCAGTCGGTGTCGGTTCCTTCGTCGTCCTCCCCGCTGACTTCCTCCTCCTCGGGTTCGTCGACGACCCAGGCGGCGAGGCGTTCGGCGACCCCGCTGACGCCGATCTTGCCTTCGCGGATGCCGCGGGCGAGGCTGCGGACCTCGCGCGCGGTGGTGGCCACGGTGCAGCCGCTGGCGACGAGGTACGCGTAGGCGACGGCGGTGGCGAACAGCTCGTTGTTCCGCTCCAGCGAGGGGATGCGGATCAGCTGGTGCATCAGGGCCGCGGCCCGGTCGTAGGGTTCGGGGTAGACGGCGATGTCGAAGATCTCGGCCTGGTGCCGGGCGACCGCGGCCAGGAGCGACCCGTAGTCGGTGACCTGGGGGTCGCCCGGGGTGTACTGCTCAGCGGTCATGAGCAGCCACGAGAGGTCGACCTCAAGTTTCAACGGCGCACGTCCTGTGCGCCCGGCTCTCCGAACTCGGCCAGGAAGGCCGTCTCGTACTCCTTCATGAACTGCGCGGCGGTGTCGACGAAGAGGCGTCCGGCCTCTCCCATGTCCTGCTGCACGAGGCGTTCGATGTACTGATTCATGCTGATCCCCTGCTGTTCGGCCCTTTCGCGGGCCATCTCGGCGGTGGTGGCGTCCACCCTGACGTTGAGCTGTTTCTTGGCCATGCATTCAAGCTAGCGCCGAGGTGCTAGCACAGCAAGGGCGCTTTCCGGCCGCCTCTCCGCCCCCGCTCCCCTCAGATGTCCGTTCACGCCCCGTCGGAAACCAGCCACCCGGTGCACGGACCGGCCGCAACACGCCGGACGGCGGGTACGGGAGTCGTTCCTCCCGTACCCGCCGTCCGGGTGGTGGCTGCGGTCACTGCGCGCCGATCGGCTCCAGGATCGCCACGCACTCGAAGTGGTGGGTCATCGGGAACAGGTCGAACGCCCGCAGCGAGACCGGCCGGTAGCCGCCCTCGCGGAAGAACGCCAGGTCGCGCGCGAGCGCCGCCGGGTCGCAGGCGACGTACGCGATGCGCCGCGCCTCCAGGCCCGCCAGGTGCGCCACGGTCTCCCGGCCCGCACCGGCACGGGGCGGGTCGAGGACGATGAGGTCGGTGGCGGTGATGCCGGTCCGCGGGAGGAGCGTCTCCACCCGGTCGCACTCGATCCGGACGTTCTCCAGCGCGGCGAGGTTGTGCCGGGCGTCCTCGACGGCCCGCTTGGACGACTCGATGCCGAGCACCGCACCCTCCTCGCCGACCCGGTCGGCGAGTGCACCGGCGAACAGCCCGACGCCGCAGTACAGGTCGAGCGCCATCTCGCCCCACTGCGGGTCGAGGCCGTCCATGACCGCGTCGACCAGGGTGTCCGGGGCCTCGGGGTGGATCTGCCAGAAACCGCCGTCGGAGACGCGCCAGGTGCGGCCTGCGGCCCGCTCGCGGACGAAGGTGCGGCCGTGCACCCGGTGGAAGAGGTCCTGCTCGTCGACGCGGGTGATCGACACCGGCTTGTCGAGCTCGACCAGCGGCAGCTGCTCGCCCGGGGCGGGCCGCAGGATGACCTGCCGGTCCGAGGAGCCGGTCGCGGCGATCGCGTCGACCGAGGCGAGGCCCGTCCAGTCACGCGACTCGATGCCGAGCTCGGTGACGCCCTCGGCGGCGATCAGGCAGCGGTCGATCGGCTGGATGTCGTGCGAGCGGTGCTTGCGCAGGCCGACGCTGCCGCTCTCCCGGTCGACCGCGTACTGGACGCGGGTGCGCCAGGCCGGCACCTCGCCGGCCGGGAGCTTGCCGCCCACCGGCTCCACCGAGCCGTCCCAGCCGGCCTCGGCCGGGGTCAGGCCGGCGAGCTTGGCCAGCTGCTCGGTGAGCACCTGGCCCTTGAGCTTGCGCTGGCCGCCCGGGGTGACGTGCTGCCAGTCGCAGCCGCCGCACAGGCCGGGGCCGGAGAACGGGCACGGCGCGGCGATGCGGTCCTTGGCGGCGTCGAGGATCTCGACGGCGTCGGCCCGCAGGAAGCGCGAGGTGGTCGTGCCGTCGGTGATCTCGGCGATCACGCGCTCGCCGGGCAGCGTGTGCCGCACGAAGAGCACCCGGCCCTCGTGCCGGGCCACGCAGTGCCCGCCGCCGTGCGCGACCGGGCCGACCTCGACCTCGTAGCGCTCGCCCACCAGCGAGTCGCCACCGGGCACCTTGGGCGTCTTGGGCGCCACCGGGGCCTTCGGCTCCCTGGGCGACTTCGACGCCCGCGGGGCGCTCCCGTCGGTGCGCAGCGCCTTGGGCGGGCGGACGGCCTGCTTGGCCGCCGTGCGGCCCTTCGGCCGGTCCGTGCCGCCCTGTGCCCGGTCCTGCTGCGGCCGGGGGGCGGCCGTGCGGTCCTCGGGGGCGCGCCGGGCCCGGGGCTCGTCGGCCGGGGCGGTCTCGCGGGGCGCGAGGGGCGCGGTCTGGGCGGTGTAGCCCTCGCGGTCGGTGGCGGCCGGGCGGGCGGCCCGGTTGCTCCAGCGCGGGTGGGCGACCTGTCCCGGCCTCGCGCCGGACTTGCCGGCCTTGCCGGTCTTGCCGGCCTTGCCGGACTTGCCGCCCGATCGGGGCGGGTTGTTGCGGGTCACGGTGATCCGTCCTTGCTGCTGGACTGTGCGGAGTCTGAGGTCTCGAAGGCCCGGTTGACCTGGTGCCGGGGCTCGCCGCGTCGGACGGCGCCCGGTGCCGACCATGCCTTCTGCGGCTTGCGCCGCTCGGAGGACTCCAGCTGCCAGGGTACGGACGTCACCATCACCCCGGGCTTGAAGAGCAGGCGGCCCTTGAGCCGGAGCGCGCTCTGGTTGTGCAGCAGGTGCTCGTACCAGTGGCCGACGACGTACTCGGGGATGTAGACGGAGACGACGTCGCGGGGGCTGCTGCGGCGCAGGTTCTTGACGTAGTCGAGGACCGGTCCGGTGATCTCGCGGAACGGCGAGTCGAGGACCTTCAGCGGGACGTCGATGCCGCGGGCGTCCCAGTCCTGGCGGAGGGCCTCGGTGTCGGCGAGGTCGACGTTGACGGTGACGGCCTCCAGGGTGTGCGCGCGGGCCAGCCTGGCGTAGGCGAGGGCGCGCAGGGCCGGCTTGTGCAGCTTGGAGACCAGCACGATGGCGTGCACCCGGGTCGGCGGGGCGACGTCGTCGGGCTCCTCGGCGGCGACGAGCTCGTGGGAGACCCGCTCGTAGTGGCGGCGGATCGCCTTCATCAGCACGAAGAGCACGACCATCGTGGCGATGGCGATCCAGGCGTGGCTGATCTTGGTGGCGAGCACCACGATGAGCACGGCCATCGTCATGACCAGGCCGAAGGTGTTGATGGCCCGGCTGCGCTGCATGTGCGCGCGCTTCTTCGGGTCGGTCTCGCTGCGCAGCAGGCGCGTCCAGTGCCGGATCATGCCGGACTGGCTCATGTTGAACGACACGAAGACGCCGACGATGTACAGCTGGATCAGCCGGGTCGGGTCGGCGTTGAACGCGACGATGAAGAGGATCGCCACACCGGCCAGCAGGATGATGCCGTTGGAGAACGCGAGGCGGTCGCCGCGGGTGTGCAGCTGGCGGGGCAGGTAGCGGTCCTGCGCGAGGATCGAGCCGAGCACCGGGAAGCCGTTGAAGGCGGTGTTGGCGGCGAGCACCAGGATGAGGCCGGTCACGGCGGCGACGAAGTAGAAGCCGGGCGTGAAGTTGGAGAACACGGCCTCGCTGATCTGTGCGAGCGCGGTCTTCTGGTGGTAGTCGGCCCCGGCCCCGACGAGCTGCTCGGCCGGGTCCTCGGCCATCTGCACGCCGGTCAGGCGGGCCAGCCAGATGATGCCCATGAACATCACGACGGCGATGCTCGCCATCAGCAGGAGCGTGGTGGCGGCGTTCTTGCTCTTCGGCTTGCGGAACGCGGGCACGCCGTTGGAGATGGCCTCCACGCCGGTCAGCGCGGCACAGCCCGAGGAGAAGGCCTTCAGCAGGAGGAAGACCATGGCGAAGCCGGCCAGCGAGTCGTTGCCCGGTGTGGCCTCCAGGTGGAAGGCGGAGCTCTCGGCGTGCATGTCCTGGCCGAGGGCGGAGCGGATCGCGCCCCACACCACCATGCCCATCACGCCGATCATGAAGGCGTAGGTGGGAACGGCGAACGCGCTGCCGGACTCCCGCACACCGCGCAGGTTCACGCCCATGAGCAGGATGACGACCACCACGGACAGCACCAGCTCGTGGCCGCGCAGCGACGGCACGGCCGAGACCACGTTGGCCACGCCCGAGGTGGTGGAGACCGCCACGGTGAGCACGTAGTCGACGAGCAGGGCGCTGGCCACCACGAGGCCCGAGTTCGGGCCGTGGTTCACGGTCGCGACCTCGTAGTCGCCTCCGCCGCTGGGGTACGCGTGCACGTTCTGCCGGTAGGAGGCGACCACCGCGAGCATCACGACGGCGACGACCAGCCCGATCTGCCACGAGAAGTGGATCGCGGACGCCCCGGCGATGGACAGCGTGAGGAGGATCTCCTCGGGGGCGTAGGCGACGGAGGACAGCGCGTCCGAGGCGAACACGGGCAGCGCGATGCGCTTGGAGAGGAGAGTCTCCCCCAGCTTGTCGCTGCGGAGCGCTCGCCCGATCAGGATGCGTTTCGGGAGATCGGCAGGCATAGGCACATCAAGGAATCGTAGGGGCTCCCCCCGGATGTGCCGACGACCGGTGCCCCCTCCGTCGAGACTGTGTTCGGCGGACCGGCTAGCGTGTCGGATGAAGGATTTGCGGGCAACACCCGGTTGCCCGGTGCGCCGGGGTTGAAGGCGCGGATGACGATCCACCCCCGAAAGCGGGGGTGCGGAAGGATGATGAGCGGTGTTTGCGCAGGTCATGACCCCAACGGATCGGGTGAGGTAGCGTCCCGTGCACATCGTCATCATGGGCTGCGGACGCGTGGGCTCGGCCCTCGCGAGAGCCCTGGAGAAACAGGGCCACTCGGTCGCCGTCGTGGACCAGGACCCGACCGCCTTCCGCCGGCTCGGCGCCGGGTTCAACGGTCGGCGAGTCACCGGCGTGGGCTTCGACCAGGACACCCTGCGCGAAGCGGGCATCGAGGAGGCCGGCGCGTTCGCCGCGGTCTCCAGCGGTGACAACTCCAACATCATCGCCGCCCGCGTCGCCCGCGAGAACTTCGGCGTCGAGAACGTCGCCGCCCGGATCTACGACCCGCGTCGTGCCGAGGTCTACCAGCGCCTGGGCATCCCGACCGTCGCCACCGTGCGCTGGACCGCCGACCAGATGCTGCGCCGACTGCTGCCGAGCGGCGCGGAGCCGCTCTGGCAGGACCCGTCCGGCAGTGTCCAGCTCGCCGAGGTCGCGTACGCGCCGGCGTGGATCGGGCACAAGCTGACCGCGATGGAGGAGGCCGCGGGCGTGCGCGTGGCGTTCCTCACGCGGCTCGGCGAGGGAGTCCTCCCGACGCCGCACATGGTGGTGCAGGAGGGCGACCTCGTCCACGTGACCCTGCGCCGGTCCGAGCTGGACGCGGTCGAGGCCGCGTTCGCCAAGGGCCCCGAGGAGGAGGGTCACTGATGCGAGTCGCCATTGCCGGGGCCGGTGCCGTCGGCCGCTCGATCGCGGGCGAGCTGCTGGAGAACGGCCACGACGTCCTCCTGATCGACAAGAACCCCAACTCCATCTCGGTGGAGCGCGTGCCGATGGCCGAGTGGCTGCTGGCCGACGCCTGCGAGATCACCTCGCTCGACGAGGCCGCCCTGCAGCGCTGCCACGTGGTGATCGCCGCCACCGGCGACGACAAGGTCAACCTGGTCGTCTCGCTCCTCGCCAAGACCGAGTACGGCGTGCCGCGGGTCGTCGCCCGGGTGAACAACCCGAAGAACGAGTGGCTGTTCAACGAGTCCTGGGGCGTGGACGTCGCCGTCTCCACCCCGCGCCTGATGTCGGCCCTGGTCGAGGAGGCCGTCAGCGTCGGCGACCTCGTGCGGCTGATGCGCTTCAGCCAGGGCAACGCCAACCTCGTCGAGCTGACCCTCGCCCCCGACACCGAGCTGGTCGGCACCCGGGTCGCCGACGTGCCCTGGCCCGACGACACCGCCCTGGTGACGATCATCCGTGAGGGCCGGGTGCTGGTGCCGGGCAAGAACGACACCCTGGAGGCCGGCGACGAGCTGCTCTTCGTCGCCGCCCAGGAGCGCGAGGAGGAGCTGGAGAACCTGCTGTCCGCAGGCTCCGGCGCCCAGTAGCGCGCACGAGCGAGGGCCGTACCCGCCGGGTACGGCCCTCGTGTCATTCCTCCTCGGCGATCTCCGCCTTGATCGGCGGCGGCGCCTTCAGCAGGATCTGCCAGGTCACCCACATCGCCAGCAGCATCGGCGGGATGCCGAGCGCGACCTTCAGCCAGCCCAGCAGGTTGACGTTGCCCGTGAAGTACAGCGGGAAGAGGATCAACGGCTTGATGCCCATGATCGCCACCCACGCCCAGGTCGCCTTGGTGTACGCCGCGAGCCGGCCCGGGTTCTGCCTGCGCCAGGTGAACATCTCGCCGGTGGGCGGGCCGAGGATCACGCCGACCAGTGGCCAGCGGACCAGCGCCGACACCGCCAGCGTCACGCAGTAGCCGACGCTGTAGAGCAGGCCGGGCAGGTAGAAGTTCTCCGCCTTGCCGGTCTTCATCGAGATCCACGCGCCGATCGCGACGCCGAAGACGCCGCCGAACGCGTGCTGGATCGTCTCCCGCTTGAACAGCCGGATCACCACGAACAGCGCGCTCAGACCGAGCGCCGACCACGCCGCCGTGGCCACCACGTGCGTCAGGTTGAACGCCACGATGAAGACCAGGCCGGGCAGCGTCATGTCGACCATGCCGCGGACGCCGCCGAAGGCCTTCAGGACCGTCTCGGCCGCCTCCTTGGAGGCGGCGGCGTCCCGCGCCGCGGCCTCCTCGGCCGAACCGGGACCGGGCTCGGCCGTACCGGGACCGGCCTGGGCCGGATCGATCCCGTCGGCCACGCCGACGGTGGGGGCGGCGGACTCGCCGCCGGGCAGGTTGCTCACGCGGATTCGCTCCCGTGTCCGACCGGACGCAGCTCATAGCGGGGGTTGAACAGCACGCGGCGCCCGCGTGCGTGACTGATCCGACCGGTGGCGATCAACCGCCGGCCGGTCTCTATGCCCACGATCGAGCGGCGGCCGAGCCAGACGACGTCCAGCGCGTCCGTACCGTCGAACAGCTCGGCCTCCAGGGCCGGCACACCCGCCCGGGGGCGGAGTGTCACGGTGCGCAGCGTCCCCGCCACGGTGACCACCTCGCGGTCACCGCAGCTGGCGATCGGTGTGCATCCCGACTCGGCCGTGTCCTGGCGCAGTTCCTCCGCCTCCAGCTCCTCGGAGGAGGAGGTCAGACGGTTGATCATGCGTCGGAAGCGGCCCTGCGGCTGATCGCTGCGGATGTCACCACTCATGTCGGAAGGGTACCGGGTGGCAGGCCCCCAGCGGCAGGGTCGCAGGTCACAGCGGCCACGGCGGCACCGCCGCCGCCCACCCGGGCCGCTTCACGCCGCCGCCACGCCCGTGCAACACCCTGCTGGGACCATCGACCGCATGCTCTCCCTGGTCGCCTCCCCCACGTTCGGACGCACCCCGCTGCCCGCCGAGGGCGGCGGCGCGGGCGCGGTGCTGCGGCAGGTCCTCGCCGGAGGGCCGATGACCCGCCCCGCGGTCGGCCTGGCCGCCGGACTCAGCCCGGCCGCCGTCTCCCGGCACACCGCCGACCTCATCGCCCTCGGCCTGCTGCGCGAACTCCCCCCGCCCGACGGACCGCCCCGCGCCGGCCGCCCACGGCTCCCCCTCGGCATCGACACCCGCCACCACCTCGCCTGCGGCGTGCACATCGGCGTGCCCTGGCTCACCTTCGCCCTGCTCGACCTGCGCGGCCGGGTCGTCGCCCACGAACGCATCCCCCGCCAGGGCGACGCCTCCGACGTCCTGCGCGCCGTCCGGGCCCACCTCCCGGGCTTCGCCGCCCGCCGCGCCGCCGGCCGCTCCCTGCTCGGCGTCGGCGTCGTCACCGGCGGCTGGGTCGACCCCGAGCGCGGCGTCGTCGTCGAGCACGGCCCGCTCGGCTGGCACGACGTCCCCGTCCGCGAACGGCTCGCCGGGGTCACCCGGCTGCCCGTGCACGTCGACGGCCACGCCCGCGCCCTCGCCCGCGCCGAGCTGCTCTTCGGAGCCGGCCGCGAGGCCACCGACCTCGTGCAGCTCTTCGTCGGCAACGTCGTCGACGCCGCCATCGCCACCGGCGGCGAGGTGCTGCGCGGCCCGCGCTCCCGGGCCGGCGACATCGGCCACCTGCCCGTGCCCGGCTCCACCGAGCCGTGCCCCTGCGGCCGCACCGGCTGCCTCCAGGCCACCGTCTCCGACCGCACCCTCGCCCGCCGCGCGTACGAGGAGGGCATCGTCCCGCAGCCCGACCTCGACCTGCTGCTCGCCCGCGCCGCCGCCGGCGACCGGCCCGCACTCCGGCTGTTCGACGAACGGCTGCGGATCGTCGCACCCGCCGCCGCCCTCCTGCTGAACGTCCTCAACCCGGAGGTCCTCGTCGTCAGCGAGGCCGGCCTGGCCGTCGCGCCCGAACTCGGCCGCACCCTCCGCACCCAGGTCCTCGCCCACTCCCGGCCCGAACCGGCGCCGCTCGTCGCCCCCGGCTCCTTCGGCCTCGACCTGCTGGCCGTCGCCGCCTGCGCCGGCGTGCTCGACAGCGCCTACCGGCGGCCCATGGAGCTGCGGACGGCACGGGCCTCCTGACCGGCACCGCCCGTCCGGCAGCAGCACCCGTCCGCAGCACCGCCCTGCGCCGGACCGGGCGCCGGGCGCTGCTGCCGGACGGGACGGCCCGCGCCGGGGCCCTGCCGCGGCCGGGCGGGACGGCGCTGCCGGGGCCGGGGGCGACCACGGCCGGGGGACGTCGCAGCCAGGTCAACGCCGCATTAATTCCCCCGCCCGGCGAATCGTTGTCCGCCGCACGCACGGCCCGGAGGATGGCAGGGATCCCTTCCCTCCTCCTCCGAGCCGGAGCCCTCCGCCATGCCCGAGAACGACCGCCACCTGCACTTCAACCTCTTCCTCATGGGCGTCGGCCACCACGAGGCCGCCTGGCGCCACCCCCGTACCGACCCGGCGCAGGCCGCCGACGTCACGCACTTCCAGAACCTCGCCCGGCAGGCCGAGGCGGCGTCCTTCGACTCCGTGTTCCTCGCCGACGGCGTCGAGGCCCGCTCGGACGGCGGCTGGGGCCTGATCAGCCACTTCGAACCGTTCACCCTGCTGACCGCCCTCGCCGTGGTGACCGAGCGGATCGGCCTCATCGGCACCGTCTCCACCGGCTTCTCCGAGCCCTACAACCTGGCCCGGCAGTTCGCGTCCCTCGACCACATCAGCCGCGGACGCGCCGGCTGGAACATCGTCACCTCCGCCGGCGACCGCGCCGCCCAGAACTTCGGCCGCGACGCCAACCAGGAGCACGCCGTCCGCTACCGGCGGGCCGAGGAGTTCCTCGACGTGGTCACCGCCCTGTGGGACAGCTGGGAGGACGACGCGCTGCTGCTGGACCGGGCGTCCGGCGCCTTCGCCGACGCCGGTCGCGTGCACGAGATCGACCACGCCGGCGAGCACTTCCGCGTCCGCGGGCCGCTGAACATCCCGCGCAGCCCGCAGGGCCACCCGCTGCTCGTCCAGGCGGGCTCCTCCGAGAACGGCCGCGGCTTCGCCGCCAGCTGGGCGGAGGCCGTGTTCACCGCCCAGCAGACGCTCGCCGAGGGGCAGGCCTTCTACGGCGACCTCAAGCGCCGGGCGGCCGCCGCCGGGCGAGACCCGCGCCTCGTCAAGATCCTCCCCGGCGTGGTGCCCGTCATCGGCTCCACCGAGGCCGAGGCCCGCCGCCTCGACGAGGAGCTCGACGGCCTGATCAGCCCCGACCGCGCCGTCTCGGTGCTCTCCGGCGTGCTGGGCGTCGACCTCACCGACCACCCCCTGGACGCGCCGCTGCCGCCGCTGCCGCCCGTCACCGCGATCAACGGCGCGAAGAGCCGCTTCGAACTCGTCCGCGACCTGGCCGAACGCGACGGCCTGACGCTCCGGCAGCTCATCGGCCGGCTCGGCGGCGGCCGCGGCCACCAGGTGGCCGTCGGCACCCCCGAACAGATCGCCGACCACATCGAGACCTGGTTCACCCAGGGCGCCGCGGACGGCTTCAACGTCATGCCGCCGATCCTCCCCGACGGCCTCACCGACTTCGTCGAGCAGGTGCTGCCGATCCTGCGCAGGCGCGGCCTCTTCCGCGAGGGGTACACCGGCCGCACGCTCCGCGAGCACTACGGCCTGCCGCGCCCGGCCGGCCGGTACACCGCCGCGGCGTGACCCGCGCCGTCAGGGGCGGTGCGGCCACCGGGCCGCACCGCCCCTGCGGCATGCGCGCACCCGCCTGCCCGCACCCGGCCTGCACTCGCCCCGCCTGCACTCGCCCTGCCTGCCCGCACCCGGCCGGGCCGTCGCGGCAGCCCGGACCGGCCGACCGCACGTCTGCCCGCCCGCACATCGTCCGCCCGCGCGTCCGCCCGTCCCCGGACATGCGGGTGCGCCGCAGGGCGGCAAGGCCCTGCGGCGCACCCGCGCCGGACACCGGTCCGGGCGTCAGCCCGTGTAGTGCGCCGCGTCGTCGCCCTCGACGACGTAGCTCGGCTCCCCCGACACCGCGACCGGCACGTCGCCCGCGACGGTCACCCGGTGCAGGCGGCGCGGCAGGTCGTCGTAGTCGTCCGGCGCGTAGTGCTGGGTCGAGCGGTTGTCGAAGAGCACCACGTCGCCCACGGCCCAGCGCCACCGCACCACGTTCTCCGGCCGGGTGACGTACGACTGCAGGGTGCGCAGCAGGTCGAGCGAGGCGCCGGAGGGCAGGCCGAGGATGCGCTCCGCGAACCCGCCGACGAACAGGCCGCGCTCGCCGCTCTCCGGGTGGACCCGGACGACCGGGTGGGCGGTGCGGTAGGTGCGCGACGTGAAGACGCGGCGGCGCTCGGCCTCCGCGTCGTCGAGCTCCTTGCCCTGGGCGTAGTCGTAGTCGTTGGTGTGCACGGCCCACAGCCGGTCGGCCAGGTCGCGCAGGGCGTCCGGGAGGTCCTGGTAGGCGGTCTGGGTGTTGGCGATCAGCGTGTTGCCGCCGTACGGCGGGACGACGAGGCTGCGCAGCGTGGACGCCTTCGGCGGCGTGCGGACGAACGTGACGTCGGTGTGCCACTGGTTGGCGCGGCCGCCGTCCTCGCTGTCGACGGCGAGGACGTGCGGCTGCCCGTCGAGCGAGGGGACGGTCGGGTGGGCGGTGGTGAGCGGCCCGAAGTGGCCGGCGAACCGGGTCTGCCCCTCGTCGTCGAGGTGCTGGCCGCGGAAGAAGAGCGCCTTGTGGGCCACCAGCGCGTCGTTCAGCGCCGCCACGGTGGCGGTGTCGAGCGGGGCGGCGAGGTCGAGGCCGGTGATCTCGGCGCCGATCCGGCCGCCGACCTTGTGGATCTCGAATGCGGTCACGGTGTGCCTCTCTCAGGAGTCGCGGGAGGTGGGGCTTCAGGACGTGATGGGTGTGGTGCCGAGGGTCGGCCCGACGGCGAGCAGCGAGCCGGGGGTGCGGCCGTGTCCCCAGCCGATCAGGGCGCGGTAGCTGCCGAGCAGTCCGGCGTCGGCGAGCTGCTGCTCGTCCTGCGGGCTGCGGTGGGTGGTGGGGGCGACGAACAGCGCGTCGACGGGGCAGTTGGCCTCGCAGTGGAAGCAGGTCTGGCAGTCGGCGTGCCGGGCGATGACCGGGACGCCGTCCGGGCCGCGGTCGAAGACGTCGGTCGGACAGACCTTGATGCAGCGGTCGCAGGCGATGCAGCGGTCGGCGGAGACGAGTTCGATCACACGGGCTCCTTCAGGGGGCGGGTCCACACCTCGTCGAGGCCGCCGGTGGCGATCCGGTGGTGCTGGGCCGGGTCCTGCGCGGGGAAGTCGAGGCGGCGGGCCATGCCCCGGCTCTCGGTGCGGGCGAGTGCGGAGCGATACATCCAGCGGGCGTTCGCGGCGAGCGCCGCCGCCTCGCGGGCCCGGACGGCGTCGCGGCCGCTGCCGGACAGCCCGGCCCGGGCCGACCGCCAGGCGTCGTCCAGCACGTCCAGTGCGGCGGTGAGGGTGTCGCCGTGCCGCAGGTAGTTCTTGTCGTACGGCAGCACCTCGCCCTGCACGGTCGTGATCATCTCGCGGTGGTCGGTCCGGCCGGCCGGGCCGGTGGGCCGCAGTCCGGCGCCGCCCGCGCCCCGCACGGCCCGCGTGGCGGCCTTGGCGCCGAGTCCGGCCGCGTGGCGGGCGGCGCCCTGCCCGGCCCACGTGCCGGACGACATCGCCCAGGCCGCGTTGTGGCTGCCGCCGCCGGTGAAGCCGCCGCAGATCAGCTCGCGGGTGGCGGCGTCGCCCGCCGCGTACAGGCCGGGCACCGTGGTCCGGCAGTCCTCGCCCGCGATCCGGATGCCGCCCGTGCCGCGCACGGTGCCCTCGGCGAGCAGCGTCACCGGGAACCGCTCGGTGAACGGGTCGATCCCGAGCCGGTCGAAGGTGAGGAAGAAGTTCGGCTGGGCGAGGCGCATCGCCCGCCGCGCGGCGTCGTCCGCGCGGTCGAGGGTGCAGTACACCCGGCCGGTCAGCAGCTCCCGGGCGATCACCGAGCGGCCGCCCTGGCTCGCCGCGCCCTCCAGCACCGTGCCGTCCTCCCGGTGGAAGGTGGCGAAGGAGTAGAAGGCGGTCTTGGTGACGGAGGTGTGCTCGGGGGCGATGCCGTAGGCGTTGGAGAACTCCATGCCGGAGAGCTCCGCGCCGACCTCGGCGGCGTACAGCGCACCGTCGCCGGTGTCGGTGTCCGTGCCGAGGGCCTTGCTGAGGAACGCGCAGCCGCCGGTCGCCAGGACGACGGCACCGGCGCGCACCCGGTACGCGTGCCCGGCCTGGCGGCGGTAGCCGGCCGCGCCGGCCACCGACCCGTCGTCGGCGGTGAGGAGTTCGGTGACCGGGCTGTGGTCGAGGATCCGCACACCGGCACGGCGGACCTTGATGCGCATGCCGCGCATGTACGCCGGCCCCTGGAGGCCGTTGCGCAGCGGGCGTCCGTCCGGGCCGGTGGGGAACCGGTAACTTCCGCTCTCCGCAAGCTCGTTGATGTTGGCGAACGTCCGGTCGAGCACCCGGCCCATCCAGCCGCGGTCGGCGAGGTACCCGCCGAGCGCCTCCCGGCTCGCCATCGCGGCCTCGCGGGCGGCGGGTTCGGGGGCGACGTACCAGACTCCGGTGCCTCCGGCCGCGGTCGCCCCGCTGGTGCCGCAGTAGCCCTTGTCGGCGAGGACGACGTCGGCGCCGGCCCGTGCCGCGTCGAGCGCCGCCCAGGTGGCGGCCGGTCCGCCGCCCACCACCAGGACGTCCGCGGTGAGTTCGGCCGTTTCGGTGGTCACCGGGCCACTCAGCCGTTCACCGGTGCGCGCCAGGCCGTGAACCTGCGCTCAAGGGCGACGAGCACCTGGTTGAAGGCGACGCCGATCAGGGAGATCGTGACGATCCCGGCGTACATCTCCGGGATCGCGAAGTTGTACTGCGACGCGTTGATCAGGTAGCCCAGGCCCGCCTTGGCGCCGACCATCTCGGCCGCCACCAGGACGAGGATGGAGACCGCCCCGGCCAGCCGGATACCGGTGAAGACCGTCGGCACGGACGCCGGCAGGATCACCTTCTGGAACAGTCGCAGCGGTGACAGGTTGAGCGAACGGGCCAGCCGCAGCAGGGTCGGATCGACCGTGCGGACCGCGCTGATGGTGTTCAGCAGCACCGGCCAGATGCACGCGTACAGCACGATGGAGATCTTGGACGTCTCGCCGATGCCGAGGATCAGGACGAACACCGGCAGCAGGGCCAGCGCCGCGGTGTTGCGGAACAGTTCGAGCAGCGGGCTCAGCAGGTTCGCGACCGGCTTGTACCAGCCGATCAGCAGGCCGAGCGGCACCCCGATCGCCACGGAGAGGCCGAAGCCGCTCAGCGAACGCGTCAGGCTGGCCTGTGTGTTGGCGACCAGCTGCCCGTTGCCGAGGAGGCCGGTCCATGCGCCGACCACCTCGCTGAACGGCGGCAGGAACGTCGGGTCGACCAGTTCCAGGCGTGGTGCGAGCTCCCACAGCCCCAGCAGCAGGGCGATCGCCAGGCTCTTGGTGAGTCCGGTCAGCAGCAGCGCGCGCAGCCGGCTCAGCGGGCCCGGCCGGCCCGGCCGTGCCGCAGGGGACGCGAGGGGCTGCGAGGCGGCACGGGACGCCGGGACTGCGGGGGACGACGCAGGGGCTGCGGCGGCTGCGGCGGCCCGGGGCACGGTGTCGGCCGGCGGGCCGGACCGGGCGGGAGCGGCGGGCGCCTTCGGCCTCGCCAGGACGGACGGAGCGGGCGGGCTGACGTCGGTGCTCATGCGGCGCTGACCTCTTTCTCCAACTGCTGGGCCCTGCTGACCTCGTCGTGCAGCAGGTTCCAGATCTCGTGCCGGTAGCGGGCGAATTCGGGGCTGGAGCGCAGGTCGTGGACCGCGCCGCGGTCGCCCAGATCGATCGGCACGACCTCCTTGACCCGTCCGGGCCGGGAGGTCAGCACCGCCACCCGCTGCCCGAGGTAGACGGCCTCCTCGATGCCGTGGGTGATGAAGACGACGGTCTTGCCGGTGCGCTCCCAGATCCGCCGCAGCTCGTCCTGCAGCGACTCCCGGGTCTGCGCGTCGAGTGCCGCGAACGGCTCGTCCATCAGCAGCACCTCGGGGTCGTAGGCGAGGCTGCGGGCGATGGCGACGCGCTGCTTCATGCCGCCGGAGAGCTCGTGCGGGTGACGGTCCTCGAAGCCGTGCAGGCCCACGAGCTCCAGGTACTCCCTGGCCCGCGCGGCCCGCTTCCGGCGCGGCACGCCGATCGATTCCAGGCCGAACTCGACGTTGCCCTGCGCCGTACGCCACGGCAGCAGCGCGTACTGCTGGAACACGGTGGACCGGTCCGGGCCGGGCCCCGTCACCGGGCGGCCGTCGAGCAGGATCTCGCCGCCGTCCGGCGAGGTCAGGCCGCCCAGCAGGTCGAGCAGGGTGGACTTGCCGCAGCCGCTCGGCCCCACGATCACCGCGAACTCGCCCGGTGCGATGTCGAGGTCGACGGCGTCCAGGGCGGTGAACTCGCCACCCCCGCGCACGGTGAAGGTCTTGCTGACGGAACGGAAGGAGATTCCGGCGCTCATCGCTCAACTCCTGCTGGGAGACGGGGAGGTGGCAGCGGCTGCGGAGTAGCCGTTGAACTCGTTGGTGTACAGGTCGGACGCCTTCACCTGGCCGGCCTTGATGTCGCCGTGCGCCACCAGCCAGTCGATCCAGGTCGCGAACTCCGCGTCGGTGACCCGGCCACCGGTCTCCGCGACGCCTGCGGACTTCCAGTACTTCAGCGTCGCGGTGTCCTCGTTGCGGCCGCGCTTCTTGACGATCTCGACGCTCCGCGCGACGACCTCCTCGCGGGGTGTCGTCCTCGTCCACTCGATCGCCTTGGCGACACCCGTCACGAAGGCCCGCGCGGTGGTGGGGTTCTCCTTGAGGAAGCGCTTGGTGATCACGTACGTGCCGGCGCTGAACTTGCCGAGCAGGTCGAAGTCGCTGAAGAGCGGACGGATCCCGCCCGTGGCGAGCGCCTTGTCACGCAGGACGCCGCCGAGCACGCCCACCTCGATCTGCCGCTGCCGCAGCGCCTGTTCGGTGTTCACCGGCGGCACCACGATCGGCTCCACCTTGCCGATCTCCGCCGCCGTCAGCCCGTTGCGCTGGAGGTAGATGTCCAGCACGGCCTCGGCGTGGGCGCCCAGCGTGTTCATCCCGACCTTCTTGCCCAGCAGGTCGTGGGCGGAGTGGAGCGGGCTGTCCTGCAGCACGTAGTAGCCGTTGTACGCGGCCTCGTCGACGCCGTAGTAGCTGATCACGGCCTTCACCGGGGCGCCTGCGGCGATCAGCTTCACGACGGCGCCGTTGAAGGCGCCACCGAAGTCGATCTGACCGGTCGCCGCCGACTGGATGTCCTGCGGGCCGCTGATCGTGTTGCCGACCCACTCCAGCTTCACATCGCCGAAGTACCCGAGGTCCTCGGCGAGTTCGGGCAGGGTGACCTGGCCGGCCCAGCCCTGGTAACGGAGCTTGCGCGTCTCGCCCGTGCCGCCCCCCGACGCGGTGGCCCGCCCGCAGGCGGTGGCGGCCGCCCCGACGGCGGCGAGGGCGAGGAACGAGCGGCGGGAGGTCGCGGGCATGGCGGATCCTTTGCGGGACGGCAGGAGAGACTCCCGGTCGGCAGCGGCGCCCCGCAGAACGTGCACGGGGAGGGGACCGGCCGACGGGCAGGAGAGGTGACGCGTGACGGGGTGCGCGGTACCGGCCCGGCGAGGCCGTCGGACGGACGGCCCGGGTGGGGCGGCGGTCAGCGCAGATGGTGAGGGGAGCAGGGCGACGCGGCGGCGCGGGGGCCGTCAACGACAGACGGCACAGATCGCGCTCGCGTGACGTCGCAGATCGACGTGCAGGCGGCCCACAAGGCTCTCGGACTGGCTCACGCTCCAAGCGTTCCAGCCGCCGGGCACCGGGTCAACGAATGTTCCCGGCCTGCAAGAAACCTGTCGTCGGGGGAAACACCCGGGCAGTGCTCGGCCCCTGCGGCAGCCCGCCGGCCGCCGTCCACCGACATCGACACCGATATCGGCACCTGGTCCGGTCGTGTGGTGAATACCGGCCGGAAACTGGGCCGGAAACGCAGAGAAGCCCCCTCCCGGCAAGGGGAGGGGGCTTCTCTCGAAGAATTGTTCGGCGGCGTCCTACTCTCCCACAGGGTCCCCCCTGCAGTACCATCGGCGCTACGAGGCTTAGCTTCCGGGTTCGGAATGTAACCGGGCGTTTCCCTCACGCTATGACCACCGAAACACTATGAAACTGTCACCACCCACCCGCGGACCGGCCAAATACCGGTGCGATGGGGGTCGTTGTTTCAGAACAACACAGTGGACGCGAGCAACTGAGGACAAGCCCTCGGCCTATTAGTACCGGTCAACTCCACCCCTTACAGGGCTTCCATATCCGGCCTATCAACCCAGTCGTCTACTGGGAGCCTTACCCTCTCAAGGAGGTGGGAGTGCTCATCT